>NZ_CADCWT010000024.1 GCF_902806485.1 Candidatus Frankia alpina
GCGCACCGGGCTCCCCGGCCCCCGCCGCGCACGCTCCCGCCGAGCACGGTGCCGGTCAGTACGGTGCCGCCGAGCACGGTGATAGCCAGCACGGTGCCGGCCAGCACGGTGCGGGCTGGTCGGCGGCCGCGGGTGCTGAAGGGTCGGCGTGGGACGCGGCGGGCGCCTTCGGCTCCCCGGGCGGCGTCGACGGTGGTGCGTTCTCCGCCAGTGCCGCCGGCCAGACCATCGGTGCTGGTGCGGCGTCCGGTCGGGTCGTGGGCCGCATGGGCGCCTCTGGGCTCGGCCGGCGCCCGCCGGGTCGGCATCGGCAGGGCGAGGTCGCCGACGCCGAGCCGTACTCGGAGAGTGCCGCGCCGCGGGAGCCGGCGGCTAGCACCGCCGGAGTCCCGTTCCGCCGGGGCGCCGACGAGGACATCATCGACGCCGAGATCGTCGAGGAATAGTCCGCCGCCCGGCCGTGGCGGCGGACTGCACGCACCGCCGCCCTGGCCCGGCGACACCACTTGGACTACCTGGCTGGGCGGGGCGCGCGGCGCGCTTGAATCCGGCGGCCGATACGGCCGCCGGGCGGTGTCAGGATGTGGGTGGAATCACTGCCCGCGGCGTCGTAGGTAGCGTTCGAACTCGCGGGCGATCGCGTCGCCGCTGGCCTCAGGCAGCGCGGTCTCCGGCTCCCGGGACTCCAGCGAGCGGACGTACTCGGCGACCTCAGTGTCCCCGGCGGCGAGCTCGTCGACCTGACGCTCCCACGCCTTGGCCCGCTCCGGCAGATCCCCGAGCGGGATCTCGATGTCGAGTAGGTCCTCCACCCGGCGTAGCAGGGCGAGCGTCGCCTTCGGACAGGGCGGGTTCGCGACATAGTGCGGCACCGCCGCCCAGAACGACACCGACGCCAGCTCCGCCCGCGCGCAGGCCTCGCCGAAGACCCCGACGATGCCGGTCGGACCCTCGTAGCGTGACGGTTCCAATCCGAGCCTCGCCGCCGTCGCCGCGTCCCCGGCAGTCCCGCTGATGGGCACCGGACGGGTGTGTGGGGAGTCCGCCAGCAGCGCGCCAAGCGAGATCACCATATCGCTGCCGAGGGCGTGCACCGCCTCGATCAGTTCGTCGGTGAAGCCGCGCCAGCGCATGTTCGGCTCCAGCCCGCGGATGAGCACCAGGTCCGTCTCCGACTTCGGCGGGCGTGCCACCGACAGCCGGGTGGTCGGCCAGGTGATCTTACGAGACGCCCCGTCCGTTCCGCTCACCGTCGGCCGGTTCACCTGGAAGTCGTAGTAGTCGTCCGGGTCTATCGCACCGATCACCCGGGCCTTGAACGCCGTCTCCAGATGCTCCACGGCGGCGGACGACGCGTCGGCGGCGTCGTTCCAACCCTCGAAGGCAGCTACCACGACCGGCGACCGCAGTTGACCGACGCCGGAGAACTCGATCACCTACCACCTCCTGCCGCCCAGCGGCGGCCCACTGCCCCCGTGACAGTGCAACGGTACGTCCTCACGGATACGACTCCTGCCCAGAGCCGACATCCGTTACGTCAGCCCTCCTTGCATCCGGTATGAAACCTGCCCTCGCCCGCGGCGGACCTCCGCGGGACCAGTCTGCCGGTGTTCTCGTGGGAACGCCTTTCCTCGGTCTGTCGATGACCAGCGACGCCGGGCGGATCGGACATCCGTTCCGGATCGACGCGGTGGCTGCACCGTACCGGCTCCCGACGAGTACCCGCTGTCGCGGGAAGGCGAACGGTCGCGACGGGCACAGTCTTCGTTGTGGTAGCCGCCCACTTCCGCCTCCCGGCCGGCCTCCCCGCCCGCCTCCCTGCCCCAGCGGCCGCCGCGGCCACATCCGCCCCGGCGTGGGCAGCGCGCGCCCATCAGGCCCAGTCGTACCGGAACCGGTGGCTGCTGGGCCAACCGCCCTGCCACCCCCCGGGCCGGCCACGCTCACGCTGCCACGCCTGAAGGCGTCCCTGCCGACTGGCGTCCCGTCGACCTGGTCCCCGTCGCCCCGGTTTCCGGCGGAATGGCCTGCCGTGAGGACGAGCGCCCGCGCGGGGCGATCGGCGCCCGCGGGGGGACTGTCCTGGCGCGACGGCCGCCCGCGCCGGGTAGATCTTCGCCGGACTGCCCGGCCGATGTCCGATGGTCCGCTGTCCGTCCTGTCGCGACGGGTGCCGGAAGCCTCTGGCGCCATGGTCACCATGTTGCCGGGCCACGCCCCCCTCCCGTGTGGCATTCCCGCCGACGAACGGTGTAACGAGGTCCTCAGGCCCCGGCCGCCCGGACGGGCCGCTTCCCGTGTCCCGGGCCCGGTTTGCCGCCCGCCGTTCGCGGTGCGGCCGCGATCCGGCAGCATACGGACTGGACCGGTCCGCACCGGGCGGAGCGGGCCTCATCAGACCGGAACCGATCCCGTCCTGGTGGGACCGGCCGGCGTGGGTAATCCCGACAGCCGACAGCCGACAGCCGGCGACCGCGTCCAGGCAAGGCACGTCGTCCCGCGCGCCCGGGAACCATCCGGCGCGTGCCGATTCGAGCTAGGAGTGAACGTGGGAAGCCTCGCGGCGGTCTTCTTCGACATGGACGGCCTGCTCGTCGACACGGAACCCATCTGGACCGTCGCCGAGCACGAGGCGGCGGCGCGGCTCGGCGGCGAGTTCACGCCGGAGATGAAGCGGGCGATGATCGGCCACGGCATCGACACCGCGGTGCCGATCATGGTGTCGATGCTCGGCCGGCCGCCGTCCGACGTCCCGGCCACGGAGCGTTTCCTGCTGCGACGCTCCGCCGAGTTGTTTCGCGAGCCCGGCGTGATCATTTCACAGCCCGGCGCCGTCGAACTGCTCGTCGTCCTGCGGGAGCAGGGTGTTCCGGCGGCGCTGGTGTCCTCGTCCTTCCGGGACCTGATGGACCCCGTGCTCGGCGTCATCGGCCGCGACCTGTTCGCGGCGACGGTGGCCGGCGACGAGGTGAGCCGGCGCAAGCCGGATCCCGAGCCTTACCTGGCCGCCGCCTGCATGCTCGGCGTGGACCCGCGGCGCTGCGTCGTCCTGGAGGACAGCCCGTCGGGCGCCCGCGCCGGCGTCGCCGCCGGCTGCGCGACCATCCTGGTCCCCTCCATGCCGGACCTGCTCGACCGTGCCGCCGCCCCGTCCGCCCTCGGTGCCGTGCCCCCGTCCGATGCGCTACCCGTCGCCGTGCCGCCTGTCGCCGTGGCGTCAGCGGATGCCGGTGAACTTCTGCCCGTCGGCCTCGCCGCGATCGTCGCCAGCCTGCACGACGTCACCCTTGACCTGCTCGACGATCTGCTGAGCGCCCGGCCCTTGGGGACCTGACCGCGACCTCCGCCAGAGCCAGCGCGCGTTGCACCAGGTCGGCGATGTCCGCCGGAGCGCCCAGCACATCGGCCCAGGTGAAGCGCAGCAGGGTCCAGCAGGCTAAGAGCAGGTCGTTCTGCCGCCCGCGGTCGCGGAACAGCGCGCGAGGATGGCGATGGTAGGCGGCGGCGTCGGCCTCCACGGCGACCAGCCGGCTTGGCCAGGCGAGGTCGAGCCGGGCGACCGGACGGCCTGCCCCAGCCCGATCCTGATCCTGATCCGGCGGATCGTCCGATGTCCCTTCGACGAGGCCGACGCCCACCAGCCTCCTCGGCTTGTCCGGCCCCGTTGGGTTCCTGGGGCCCCGCACCTGCCACTGCAGCTCCTCCGGTGGCAGGCCGGCGTCGAGCAGCAGCAGGCGTAGCCGCGTCTCCAGAGGCGACTCGGCCCGTCCGTCCGCGAGTGCGAACCAGTTCCTGCGTGCGGCTACTCCCCGTCGGCCGGCCGCCGACCTGAGTACCGCGTCGATGTCCGACACTCGCCCTCGCTGGAGTGCGGCGTCCAGCAGGCCCACGGCGGTCTCCCGGTCGCTGTCCAGGATCAGGTCCGCCAGCGTGCGCTCGACGGTGGTGACGGGGATGTCACGCGATAGCTGCCTCTCCTCGGGCCGGCAGGTGCCAAGATGGCGGATGAGACCGACGATGTTCCCGGCCGCGTGAGTGGATCTGGGGACCAGAAGGTGGACCGGCTCGCCGAGCGTCGTGAGTCGCCGGCCCGCCAGCGCCTTCGTCGTTCGCATCGTGCCGGCTGTGCGCATCGAATGACCCGCCTGCGCGTCCGGAGTCGGAGGCTCCTCGTCGCCCATCCGATCATCCTGGCGAGGAGTGGCGGGCAGCCCCGGGAGGCCCAGAAGCCGTGCGGCGCTCACGCCGCAGACGACGGCATCTGGTCGACCGATTAGTGCAGCCCGGACCGGACCGCGCAGCGGGTGCGCGTCGGGAAGCAGGACGGTACCGCGGAACGGTATGGACCAGCCGGCCTCCCGCACCAGACGATCGAGCTGCCGTCGAGTTATACCTGTCTGCCTGATCTGGCCCACGTGAGTATGCCGTCCTGCCGGGTGGCGAGCCGACGCACGGAGCGCGGGAGCGCGGGAAGGTCCACACCGCCAGCCTGGCCCGCACATCGGCTCCCGGACAGTGGGTCATGGCAATCTGTGGACAAGGCGGAGACCTGTGGACGAGGACTCCGGAAGCGGATTCCTCGGTAATCGCGCGTGTACAGAGCCGTGCCGAGGTCTAAGCACGGTTTTCGGGCGAAAAACCGTGCTTAGACCTCGGCACGATTTGGCCGCAATGTGGCCGTGCCTCGTCACGGGTGGGTTGACGACGGGCCGGGTCGGGCCGGGCCGATGTGCCGACGGGTAGCCGGCAGAGGTCCGGTGCTGCGGCCGGCGGGCCGTGCGGGCGCCCGGGGAGCGAGCGCTGTCCCGGCAAGCTGCTGCGGGCATGCCAGTGGGCGAGCGGGCGCGGCGGCGCGCGCGGTCGGACAGCGGCGCGGTCAGGTGACGCCATCGCCGCGCGGCGCGCCTGCCGGGACGCTGTCCCAGCCCAAGACGGGTCAGAAGGGACGGGTTAGCTGGCGGAGATGGCGCGCAGGACGTCCATTCTGGCGGCGCGGCGGGCGGGGAAGACGGCGGCGAGGATGCCGAGCACGATGCCGACGATGATGACGAGGACGATCGTCGGGACCGGGTAGGCGAACGTGTTGATGCCCTGGGAGGCCAGCGCCTTGGTCAGGGCCCAGCCGAAGATGCTGCCGACGGCCACTCCGAGCACGGCGCCGAAGACCGAGATGATCGTCGACTCCATGACGACCATGGCCCGCATCTGCCCACGGCTCATGCCCACGGCGCGCAGCAGCCCGATCTCCCGGGTCCGTTCGATCACGGACAGGGTGAGCGTGTTCACGATGCCGAACAGGGCGATGATCACCGCCAGAGCCAGCAGGACGTAGATGAAGCCGAGCAGCTGGTCGATCTGCTTTTCCTGCTGGGCGACGAACTCCGACTGGTCGCGCACCTCGACCGTGGCGTAGGGCTTGACGACCTTGTCGATCTCGGCGCGCACGGCCGCGGGGTCGGCCCCGTCGGCGCGTTTGATCAGCACGAACAGGTCAAGGTCGTCGGTGGAGTGGCGGGCAAGCTGGCCGGTGGAGATGATCCAGGAGCCGGCGACCTGGCTCTTCTTGTACGTCCCGGCGAGGGTGAGGTCCTGGGCGCCGTCGGGGAAGGCGACGGGGACCTTCTGGCCGACGGTGAGGTGGCGGTCGGCGGCGGTGGTGTCATCCACGAGGATCGTGCGGTCGCCGAGGGCGTGGAGGTCTCCGGCCACCTTCTTGAGCGCCAGTACCCGGGGTAGGCCGGCCGGATCCCCGGCGAGCACCTGGGCATCGTGCCCGCCGATCTTCACCAGGCCGCCGCGCAGCCCGGTCGCGACCTCGATGCCGGGCTTGCCGGCCAGGTCGCGCGCCATCTGACCGCTGAAACCCTGGCCGGTCAGGAAGAAGTCGGCGCCGAGACTGTTCTGCACGGTCGTCCGCACCGACTCTTTGATCGATTGACCGAGGATCGAGAAGGCGCCGACCAGGGCGAGGCCGATCATGAGGGCGGAGGCGGTCGAGGCGGTGCGCCGCGGATTGCGCATCGCGTTCTCCCGGCCGAGCCGGCCGGTGGTGCCGAACAGCGAGACGAAGGGCGCGCCGAGCACCCGGATGATCGGCCCGGACAGCAGGGGCGACAGGGTGGCGATGCCGAGGAAGATCCCCGCGGCGCCGACCCCGACGGAGGTTGCTCCCGACTTGCCCGCCGACGCGGTCCCGAGGACCAGCAGCAGCACCCCGAGGGCCGTGAGGGCGATCCCGGCGACGGCCCGGGTACGCAGTGAGCGTGTCGGCAGCACGTAGGTCTCCCGCATGGCCGCGATCGGCGGAACGGACGCCGCCTTGCGCGCCGGCACGAAGGCCGCGGCCGAGGTGATCAGGACTCCCACGGCGTAGGCGGCGATGATCGTGCGCGCGTCGAAGACCAGCGGGCCGCTGGGCAGGTCCACGCCGAACGCCCCGACCGCGGCCCGCAGCAGCACGGCGAGCCCTGCGCCGAACAGCAGCCCCACACTCGCCCCGGCGAAACCGACCAGAGCCGCCTCCACCTGCAGCGACACCTGTACCTGACGCCGGCTCGCGCCGATCGCCCGCAGCAGTGCCAGCTCCCGCACCCGCTGCGCCACCAGCATGGTGAACGTGTTGAAGATGATGAACGCCCCGACGAACACCGAGATCGCCGCGAAGATCAGCAGGAAGGTCGAGAAGCCGCCGATCGCCTGCTGCACGGCACTGGCGTTCTCCTTCGCCAGCTGCGTGCCGGTGATCGCCTCGTCGCCGGCGGGGAGCACAGCGGCGACCCGCGCGCGCAGCTCCTGTTGGCCGAGGCCGGGGACGGCCGCCAGATGGACGGAGCTGAACTGGCCGGGGGCCAGCAGCACCCGCTGGGCGGTGGCGGTGTCGAACACGGTCAGGGCGGCGCCGCCGAGGCTGTCCTGCCCGGCCACCCGGAACGTGCCGACCAGCGTGTAGGCCGCGGGCACCCCCTTGATCTGCACGGAGATCCGCGTACCGAGGGCCAGGTGCAGATCCCGCGCGGTCGCCCGATCCACCACGATTTCGCCGGGACCCGGGGCGCGGCCCTCGGCGAGCTGCTCGGATGCGGTCGGCTGGCCGCCGGTCCAGTTGGTGCCCAGCCCTGGTGCCCCGCCCTCCTTCGCCGGCTTGCCGGTGCGCGGGTTGACGAGCATGGCCTGGCCGTCGACCGACCCGACGGCCGCTCGCACTCCGTCGACCTTGGCGACTGTGTCGAGGACCGACGCGGGCAGCGGCGGTCGGCCGGAGTCGCTCGTCGGGTCGATCTGGTTGACGACCCGGACCGCGACGCTGACGTTCTTGTTGATGTCGGCGAACAGGGAGTCGAATGTCCGGTTGAGCGTGTCCGCCAGGATCAGGGTTCCCGTGACGAAGCTCACGCCGACGACGACCGCCAGCATGGACAGGACCAGCCGGATCTTGCGGGCCAGCAGGCTTTTGAGGGTGGCGCGCAGCATCGGCTCAGGCCCAGCCCGCCGACCCCGGCCCGTCCGCCCGGTAGCCGCCCGGGGCGCCGTAGCCGCCGGTGTCGTCGGCGTCGCGCGGGCCGAGGGGGCGCGGCACCGGCCGCCGCCGGTGCGGGTCGCCCGCCGGTCCGCCGTAGCGGCCGCCGTTCGGTCCCTGCTCGTCCAGCGGCCCGGTCTCGTTCAGCGGCCCGTTCTCGAGCCCTGGCACGGAGTCGAACTCCCCGGTGAACGGCTCGGCGTAGCGGCCGTCGTAGGGCGTTGGCTGGCTGCCGTTGCCGTAGCGCTGATCGGGGTAGTCGTAGTCGCCGTGCCGGTCGTCGGCCGCCGGGTAGCCCCGCGGGCCGGGCGCCACGCCGCGGCCGCGGTCGGCCGGACGATCACGTGGGCCCCACCCACTTCGGTCGTCCCGGCGGTTCCGGCCGTCATGGCGGTGGCCGTCATGGTGGTCGTCGTAGTCGTCGGGTTCCTGGGGCGTGTTGGCGTCGTCGGGGAGCAACCCGCGCTGGGCGGCGTCGAGGTGCTTCATCCGGTCGAGCACCTCGTCCGCGGTCGGCTGTTCGATCGCGTCGACGAGCCGACCGTCCGCGAGGAAGATCACCTCGTCCGAGTAGGAGGCGGCCGTGGCGTCGTGCGTCACCATGACGATCGTCTGCCCGAGCTCGGTGACCGAGTCCCGCAGGAACGACAGCACCTCGGCCCCCGAGCGCGAGTCCAGGTTGCCGGTCGGTTCATCGGCGAAGATGATCTCGGGTCGGGTGGCGAGGGCGCGGGCGCAGGCGACCCGTTGCTGCTGACCACCGGACAGCTCGCTCGGCCGGTGCCGCAGCCGGGGGGCGAGGCCGACCGCGTCGACCACGGTGCGCATCCAGGCCTGGTCGGGGGAGCGGCCTGCGATGCTCAGCGGCAGCGTGATGTTCTCCGCCGCGGTCAGCGTCGGCAGCAGGTTGTACTGCTGGAAGATGAAACCGATCCGGTCCCGGCGCAGTCGGGTGAGCTCCCTGTCCGACAGCCGCGACAGGTCGACGTCGCCGATGAACACCCGCCCGCGGGTCACCGTGTCCAGGCCGGCCAGGCAGTGCATGAGCGTGGACTTCCCGGAGCCGGACGGCCCCATGATCGCCGTGAAGCGGCCGCGGGGGAAGTCCAGATCGATTCCGCGCAGCGCCGTGACGGTGGTGTCTCCGGTGCCGTAGACCTTCGTCAGCCGATCGGCCCGTGCCGCCGGGACTGCGCCGCCGGTGCCGCCCGCAGCGGCCTGCTCGCGGCGGTCGTCTCCGCGCTCGGCGGTCCGCGCCACCCGCGGTGGGCGACCGCGCGGGGCGCCCTTGCCCGCGTCCTGCCTCCCACCTGGGGATGATTCGGTCCGTCGGGCCATCGTGACGTCCTCTCCTCATGCGCTCGGTGCGTCTGGCGATGCCTCTGCCCGCCGCTGGGGGCGGGACCGTTCCATCGTCCTCTGTAGATGTTTCGGCACGCGGGCTGCCGCGCTCGGCGGGATCCGGCCCTCGGCCGCTCCGCCTGGATCCCCCTGATCGTGCCGTCGGAGTCCTCAACGATCCAAGGATGATCGGCATCTCGGGATTGATCCGGAATCCCGGGACACCGCCGCATTCCTCTCATCGTTACTCCATGTTCTCCGCCGCCGGGTTCTCCGCCGCCGGCGTCGTCCCCCGGCGGGGCTCAGCCCTCGGCCTCGCAGACCGCCGGGGCCGCCTCGTCGAGGGGGACCGCGGGCGCCTGCTGGGGCAGCGGCGGCGGCGTGCCGCCGAACGCCGGGCACAGCGCCTGGTGGTGGCACCAGGAGCACAGGCGGTTCGGCGTGGCCCGCCAGTCTCCGGTGCGGTGGGCGCGGTCGATCGCCGCCCACAGCGCCTCGATCCGCCGCTCGGTGGCCCGCAGATCCGCCTCGTCCGGGGTGGCCCGCAGCCAGGTGCGATCGCCGAGGTAGTACAGGCGCAGCTCCCGGGGGATCACGCCGCGGATCCGCCACAGCAACAGGGCGTAGAACCGCATCTGGAACATCGCCGAGCCCTCGAAGGCCGGGCCCGGCGAGCGGCCGGTCTTGTAGTCGACCACCCGCAGGGCCGGGCCCTGCGCGGTCGACGCCTCGTCGAGCCGATCCACGTAGCCGCGCAACCGCAACCCGGAGTCGAGCACATGCTCCACGTAGAGCTCACGGGCCGATGGGGCGAGCCGGGCCGGATCCTCCAGCGCGAAGTACCCGGCGAGCAGCTCGCGCGCCGAATCCAGCCAGGCGGCCAGCGCGTCCGGGCCGTCGAAGAGCGCCTCGACCGCCGGCTCCCGTTCACGCAGCGCCTGCCAGGCCGGCTCGACCAGCGTGCGCGCCGCCTCGAGGGTCCGCCCGGCCGGGGGCAGGTCGAACAGGTTCTCCAGCACCGAGTGCACGACAGTCCCGCGGCTGGCCGCCTCGCTCGGCGGTTCGGGCAGCCGGTCGACGACGCGGAAGCGGTAGCGCAGCGGGCAGTTGACGAAGTCGGCCGCCCGCGACGGCGACAGCGAACCGATCAGCGGCCGGTCGGCGCTGCGCGGGCCGGCCGGCGCAGCGGCCGGCGGCGGCGCCGCGGTGGGCGGCGCCGAGAAACCGCTGGATGCCGCGGAACCGGGCGGCGGCGTCGTGGTCATGTCCCGACCCTAGAACCCGCCTCCGACACTCCCGTGGGTCGGTCCCGACCGCCGGCGGCGGCGCCTCGCGTGGCCTGGTCGCGGGGCGTCCGAGTGGGCACCGGCGCGCCGCGCCCGGGCGACGTCACGGCCCCGCCCCACCTCCGCTGGTCACAGGCGTGGACAGGGCCGGCAGACGCGGCCGGATCTGGTCCGTAGCATCGGTTCCATGACGGATCAACGCGGTGGCGCCGGCTCGGATGCCCACGGCGGTACGGGTGGTGCGTCTCGGCACTCGGGCGGACGCCCGTCCGGAGTGATGATCGGACGGATTCGAGGCGTTCCGATCATGGTGTCGCCGCTCGCGCTGGTCTTCGCGCTGCTGGTGGCCTACCTGCTCTCCGGCTCCATCCGGGACCGGCTGCCGACGGCGTCGGACGGCCAGGTCCTCGCGATGGCCACGGTGATCTCCCTCGGCTTTCTGGCTTCCCTGCTCGTCCACGAGATCGGCCACTGCCTGACCGCGCTCGCCTTCGGACACACCGTCTGCTCGGTGACGCTGCACGGGTTCGCCGGGTTCACCGAGTTCGAGCCCGAACCCCGCAGCCCCGGTCGCGAGTTCCTCATCGCCTTCGTCGGTCCGGCGCTGAACGGCCTGCTCGCCGGGCTGTGCTTCCTCGGCCTGCTCGGCATCGGCGACGACACCCACGTCGGGGTGGTGCTGCGCGATCTCGGAGTCATCAACCTGGCGCTGTTCGTGTTCAACCTGGCCCCCGGCGTGCCGTTGGACGGCGGGCGGGTGGTCATCGCCGCCGTGTGGGCGGCGACCGGGGACAAGCTGCGCGGGCTGCGGGCCGGCGCCTACGGCGGCTTTGTGGTGGCCGCGGGCATGGTCGTCTGGGGGACGACGATCTCCGGCGACAGCTTCGGCCTGTTCTACACGTATGCTCTGGCGGCGTTCCTGGCGTTCGCGGCCTTCCAGTCGTTGCGGGCGGCCCAGCTACGCGGGCGGCTGCCGGGGCTGTCCGCCGGCCGGCTGGTGCGTCGGACGCTGCCCGTCGAGGGTGCCGTGCCGCTGGCCGAGGCGTTGCGGCGGGCTCAGGAGGTCGGCGCCACCGCCGTCGCGGTGATCGACCGGGACGGAAACCCCATCAAGATCATGAATGGCTCGGCGGTCGACGCGCTGCCTGAGCATCGGAGGCCGTGGATGTCCGTGGACGAGGTGAGCCGGGAGATCGCGCCCGGAATGGTGCTCGACGCCGATCTGGAGGGCGAGGATCTGCTCGCTGCCGTGCAGCGCATGCCCGCCTCGGAGTACCTGGTGCTGCAGAGCGGCCGGCCGGTGGGCGTGCTTGCCATGGTCGACCTGGTCGCCCGCCTCTACCCGGCCGCCGCCGCACGCATGGTGGCGCAGCGATGACCGATTTCGATCTTCGTCCCGGCCCCACCGGCGCGGCTCATCGTCGCGGTCTGTTCACCAAAGGCGACCGGGTGCAGCTCACCGATCCCAAGGGACGCAAACACACCGTCGTGCTGGAGCCGGGTAAGCAGTTCCACACCCACCGCGGCGCTGTCGAGCATGACGCGCTGCTCGGCCAGCCCGAGGGCATCGTCGTCACCAGTACCGGCGGCACCGATTACCTGGCGCTGCGCCCCCTGCTCGTGGACTTCGTGCTGTCGATGCCTCGCGGGGCGACCGTCGTGTACCCCAAGGACGCGGGCCAGATCGTCGCCTACGCGGACATCTTCCCGGGCGCCCGTGTGCTGGAGGCCGGCGTCGGCTCGGGCGCACTGTCCTGCTCCCTGCTACGCACCATCGGGGACGCCGGCCGGCTGATCTCCTACGAACGGCGGGAGGACTTCGCCGCCATTGCTGCGCGCAACATCGAAACGTTCTTCGGCGGGCCACATCCCACGCACACGATCATCGTCGGCGACCTGGCCGAGACGACCGAGCGGGAGATCGACCGGGTCGTCCTCGACATGCTCGCGCCCTGGGACGTCGTGGACGCCGTCAGCGCGGCGCTCGTTCCCGGTGGGGTGGTCTGCGCCTACGTCGCCACCACCACGCAGCTCTCCCGGGTCGTGGAGACCCTGCGGGGGCACGGCACGTTCGCCGAGCCCGCCGCCTGGGAGACGATGATGCGGGACTGGCATGTCGAGGGCCTCGCGGTCCGCCCCGGCCACCGCATGGTCGGCCACACGGGCTTCCTCGTCACCGCGCGCCGCCTCGCCGACGGGGTCGCGCCCCCGGTCCGCCGCCGCCGCCCGGCCAAGGGCGCCCTCGGCGAACCGACCGCCACGGAGCCGACCGCCACGGAGCCGGCCGGGGCGGGCGCCTCCCTCGCCGAGCCGGCCGCGACGGCCCTCGCCGGCGCTGCGCCCGAACCCGCCGTGGACGCGATACCTGAAGCCGTGGATGCGGCACCCGAAGCCACGCGTGAGAGCTGGCTCCACCAGCCAGCTGGTGGAGCCAGCTCGGCAGCCCCCTCCCGTCCCGCTGTTACGTTCCGTGACGTTAGGCGGTGTGGCTGAGGCGGGCCGCGAAGCGGGCCACGGCTCGTGCGTCGGCGGCGGATGCGGGGGAGAGCGTCTACCTGTTCCCATGCACACCCCCCCCGATCGGCCCGGCCGTGGGGTCACCGCAGGGCGTCAGCCCAGCGGACCGCCGGCCTCCAGGGTGCCGTCCGGGCGCTCGACGTAGATGCACGTCCCGGGGCACTCGTCGGCCGCGTCGACGACCGCGTCCACCAAGGGGAGGGGCACCGGCACGTACGCTCCGCCGGTCGTCTGGAGCTCGCCGGCATCGTCCTTGACGTAGGCCAGCCCGTCGACGTCGAACTCGAAGACGCTCGGGGCGAGCTGGACGCACAGACCGTCGCCGGTGCACGCGTCCTGGTCGACCCGCACGCGCAGGCCCGCCGAAACGCCCGGCTTCGCTGGAGTTGCCACAGGGCTCCGATCTTCTGTCACCATGGCACCGTAACCCGCTGTTTACGGCAAAGCTCGGTCGTCCTTGCGTGACCGGCCTGCCAGCGGCGGTCACAACGGTAGTGTGGGTGCGTCCCGGTCAGCACGGGGGAGGTGGAGGCGCAGTGTCCGGTCCCCGTTCGGGCTCTGGCTCCGGTGGGAGCACGGGTCGTCCAGGTGATGCCGAATCACAGCGGTCGGCGTACGAGAAGGAAGCACACGAGCTCACGACGCAGGTCGCCTTCCTGGAAGAGGAAGTGGCCATGCTGCGGCGCAGGTTGTCCGAATCGCCCAGGCAGGTCAGGGTGCTGGAGGAGCGCCTCGCGGAGATCCAGGCCGAGCTGTCGTCCGCCACGGGACAGAACGACAGACTCGTCGCCACCCTCCGAGAGGCGCGCGACCAGATCGTCACCCTGAAGGAGGAGGTCGACAGACTCGCGCAGCCGCCAAGTGGCTACGGGATCTTCGTCTCCCGGTATGACGACGGCACCGTCGACGTGTTCACTCAGGGCAGAAAGCTCCGAGTGACCGTGTCGCCGAGTGTCGACGTCGGATCGCTCTTGCCCGGCCAGGAAGTCATGCTCAACGAGGCCCTCAATGTTGTCGAGGCGCGATCGTTCGAGCGGCAGGGTGAGATCGTCCTGCTCAAGGAGGTCCTCGAAAGCGGTGACCGAGCACTGGTGATCGGTCATACGGACGAGGAGCGGGTGGTCATGCTGGCCCAGCCGCTGCTCGACGGTCCGATCCGCGTGGGGGACTCGTTGTTGATCGAGCCCCGCTCCGGCTACGCCTTCGAGCGGGTCCCGAAGTCCGAGGTCGAGGAGCTCGTGCTCGAAGAGGTCCCGGACATCGGGTACGAGCAGATCGGCGGGCTGAAGAGCCAGATCGAGTCGATCCGCGACTCGGTGGAGCTGCCGTTCCTGCACAAGGAGCTCTACCGGGAGCATCAGCTCAAGCCGCCGAAGGGTGTGCTGCTCTACGGCCCACCCGGCTGCGGCAAGACGTTGATCGCGAAGGCGGTCGCCAACTCGTTGGCCAAGAAGGTTGAGGCGATCACCGGCCAGGGCAACGGCCGGGCCTTCTTCCTCAACATCAAGGGCCCCGAGCTGCTCAACAAATTCGTCGGCGAGACCGAGCGGCAGATCCGGTTGGTGTTCCAGCGGGCGCGCGAGAAGGCGTCCGAGGGGATGCCGGTGATCGTGTTCTTCGACGAGATGGACTCGATCTTCCGGACCCGAGGCTCGGGCGTGTCCTCGGACGTGGAGAACACGATCGTCCCGCAGCTGCTCAGCGAGATCGACGGCGTCGAGCAGCTCGAGAACGTGATCGTGATCGGCGCGTCCAACCGCGAGGACATGATCGATCCGGCGATCCTGCGGCCGGGACGGCTCGACGTGAAGATCAAGGTGGAGCGCCCCGACGCCGAGGCGGCCCGCGACATCTTCGCCAAGTACGTCGTGACCAGCCTGCCGCTCTACCCGGATGACCTCGCCGAGTTCGAGGGCAACCGGGAGGCCACGGTTGCCGCGATGATCCAGCGCGTCGTCGAGCGGATGTACGCGGAGAGCGAGGAGAACCGCTTCCTCGAGGTGACCTACGCCAATGGTGACAAGGAGGTCCTGTACTTCAAGGACTTCAACTCGGGCGCGATGATCGAGAACATCGTCGCTCGCGCCAAGAAGATGTCGGTCAAGGCGCACATCGAGGGCGGCCTCAAGGGTCTGCGCATGCAGTACCTGCTCGCCGCCTGCTTGGACGAGTTCAAGGAGAACGAGGACCTGCCGAACACGACCAACCCGGACGACTGGGCCCGGATCTCCGGCAAGAAGGGCGAGCGGATCGTCTACATCCGCACGCTCGTCACCGGAACGAAGGGCACCGAAGCCGGCCGCTCCATCGACACCATCGCGAACACCGGCCAGTACCTGTAACGGCCGGCGGACCCCGCCGCGCGGTTCCACCGCGGTCGTGCTGCGACGCGACCGCGGTGGGCTGCATGCACCCCACCAAGGCACCCGGGACCCAAGTGGTCCCCGGGTGCCTTGGCATGCGCCGGACCAGCCAGGGACCGCCCCCAGGAGGGCTCGGGCCGCCGACGAGGAGCTGGCACCGAGGTGCGCAGCCCACCTACGTGGGGCGCCCCGGCCTGCCGGTTGCGGCGCGATCCGGCGCCGGACTCGGGTGCCCCCGATCGGGGGATCGCCGCCCGCGGGCGGGTCCGGCTCGGTGCTTGCCACGTGGATCCGCGCGGATCCACGCCGGGCCCAACAGGGTCGCACGCATCGCCCAGAACAAACAAGGCGGACGTCCGGCCAACCGACTGCCCGCCCAGCACCTACGCTTGCAGAGTGAGCGCGCGCCGGATCATGGGAATCGAGACCGAGTACGGGGTGTCGGTGCCCGGTCAGCCGAACACCAATCAGATGTTGGCCTCGTCGTTGGTGGTGAACTCCTATGCCAACAGAACGTCGTCCTCGGGCAGCCGCGCCCGGTGGGACTTCGAGGAGGAGTCGCCGTTGCGGGACGCGCGGGGCTTCGAGCTTCCCCGGGAGCCCGCGGTCGATCCCAGCGCGCCGGCCAACGAGGACGACCTGGGCCTCGCCAACGTCATCCTGACCAACGGGGCGCGGCTCTACGTCGACCATGCGCATCCGGAGTTCTCCTCGCCCGAGGTCACCAACCCGCGTGACGTCGTGCTGTGGGACAAGGCCGGCGAACGGGTGATGGCGGAGGCGGCGCGGCGCGCCCTGACGGTGCCGGGCGCCAAGCCCGTCTATCTTTACAAGAACAACACCGACAACAAGGGCGTCTCCTACGGCTGCCATGAGAACTACCTCATGGCCCGGTCGACCCCGTTCGGGGAGATCGTCCGTAACCTCATCCCGTTCTTCGTCTCCCGTCAGGTCATCTGCGGCGCCGGCCGGGTCGGCCTCGGCGTCGACAGCCGCGAGGCCGGCTTCCAGATCAGTCAGCGGGCGGATTTCTTCGAGGTCGAGGTGGGCCTGGAGACGACGCTGAAGCGGCCGATCATCAACACCAGGGACGAGCCGCACGCCGATCCGGAGAAATACCGCCGGCTGCACGTCATCATCGGCGACGCGAACATGAGCGAAGTCGCCACCTACCTGAAAGTGGGAACGACGTCGCTGGTCCTCGCCATGATCGAGGACGGCTGGTTCAGCGTCGACCTGTCCGTGGACGGCCCGGTGGCCGCGCTGCGGGCGATCTCGCACGACCCCTCACTCAAGCATCTGGTGACCCTGCGTGACGGCCGGGAGATGACCGGCGTGCAGCTGCAGATGGAGTACTTCGAGCAGGCCCGCAAGTACGTGGAGAACCGGTTCGGCTCGGACGTCGACCCGCAGACCGCCGACATCCTCTCCCGCTGGGAGTCGGTCCTCGGCCGCCTCGAGGTCGACCCGATGAGCTGCGCCCGGGAACTTGACTGGGTGGCCAAGCTGTCGATCTTGGAGGGCTACCGCTCTCGTGACAGCCTGAACTGGGACTCGCCCCGCCTGGAGCTCGTCGACCTGCAGTACCACGACGTGCGGCCGGAGAAGGGCCTGTACAACCGCCTCGTCGAGCGCGGCCGGTTTGACCTGGTCGTCAGCGAGGACGAGGTGACCCGGGCGATGACGGAGCCGCCGGAGGACACCCGGGCGTTCTTCCGCGGTCGCTGCCTCGCCCGCTACCCGCAGCAGGTTGCCGCGGCGTCGTGGGACTCGGTCATCTTCGACATCGGCCGGGACTCCCTGCAGCGGGTGCCGACCCTGGAGCCGCTGCGGGGGACCAAGGCTCACGTCGGCGAGCTGCTGGACCGCTGCGCCACCGCCGCGGACCTCGTCGACGCGCTGGCCGGTCGCTGAGCCGCGCGCATTGCGTCCTGGGCGGACGTCGCGACGAGACGGTCAGTTCGTGATGGAGTGGACCTCTCACCGATCGGACTGATGGTGTCGGTGGGGCGGGATAGTGTCGCGCCAGGCGATCGAAGGAGGGCTTCATGGCCACCAGGGACAGCGGCGGCGGGCAGCAGCACACCAACCGGCGCGCGGACGAGGCCGATGAGGTCACGACCGAGGAGAGCGAGGCCTCCGACCTCAAGGAGCGCCACGAGAAGCTGTCCGAGGACGTCGACTCGCTCCTCGACGAGATCGATGACGTCCTGGAGGAGAACGCCGAGGAGTTCGTGAAGGGCTACGTCCAGAAGGGCGGCGAGTGACCGCGGGGCGCCTGCCTCGGCGTCGGCGGGGCTGAGTCTGCGCCGCGCGGACGGTTGGCCTCGGTGCCCCGGGCGGCCCCGGGGCACCGAAGGTGCCTCCCGATCGTGGCGGCCGCCCCGTGTCATCGACCGCCACCGGTCGGGTCGCCCATCCGTGCGCCGCATGTCGCCCGCCGGTTCCGCCAGCGGGTGAGGTCGGATCGCGGGTGGTCCGCCGAGCCTCGCCGGATCGGCCGGGCGCCGGCGGACGGCCCCGAGAGGTGCTTCGTGGGCCGGCGCGGGCCGGGTCGCCCGCGGGAGGATCGCCGTCGATCACCCGGCCGGTCGCCCTGGCCGACCGCACCGGGAGGCGATGGCCCTATGTTGTGCTCACGCGCACGTCGCCCGCGGTTCCCGGAGACGATCGGGACGCCGCGGCCCGTGTGACCGTCTATCGGAAGGGGGATGCGTGGCTGATCCAATGGGTGGCGCCGGGCGCCTACCGGCTGTGTTCATGACACCGGGAACGTCGTCGTTCACCGATTTCCTGTCGCAGTCGGCGCCGCACCTGTTGCCGGGGGCCCAGAGCGGCCTGCCGGGGCCGGTCACCGAGGTGGCGCACGGCACGACGATCGTGGCGGTGACCTTCCCCGGTGGTGTGATCATGGCCGGTGACCGGCGGGCGACGCAGGGGCACATGATCGCCCAGCGGGATGTCGAGAAGGTGCACCACGCCGACGACTTCTCCTGCGTGGGCTACGCCGGCACAGCCGGGGTCGGCGCCGAGCTGATCAGGCTGTTCCAGGTGGAACTGGAGCACTACGAGAAGATCGAGGGCGCGACCCTGAGCCTGGACGCCAAGGCCAACCGGCTGGCGGCCATGGTCAAGGGCAACCTGCCGATGGCTCTGCAGGGCCTCGCGGTCGTCCCCTTGTTCGCCGGCTACGACCCGGACATGGACGCGGGCCGGATCTTCTCCTACGACATCGCGGCGGCGAAGTCGGAGGAACGCACGTACGAGTCCATCGGCTCCGGCTCGGTGTTCGCGAAGGGCTCGCTGAAGAAGCTCTACCGGGCCGACCAGACCCAGGCCGACACGGTGCGGATCGCCGTCGAGGCGCTCTACGACGCCGCCGACGACGACTCGGCGACGGGCGGTCCGGACACGATCCGCCGGCTGTACCCGATCGTCGCGGCGGTCACGTCCGACGGGTACCGCCGCTACGGCGACGATGAGGTAGAACCCGTGGTGACGGCCATCATCGCGGACCGTTCCACGAGCGCGGGAGGCTGACGTGACCATGCCGTTCGGATACGCGAGCCCCGAACAGCAGGTCCGCGACAAGTCCGAGTACGCGCGCAAGGGCATCGCGCGCGGACGGAGCGTGGTCGTCATCACCTACGCGGACGGGATCCTGTTCGTCGCCGAGAACCCCTCGGCGACCCTCCACAAGATCAGCGAGATCTACGACCGCATCGCGTTCGCCGCCGTGGGCAAGTACAACGAGTTCGAGAACCTGCGCACGGCCGGCATCCGCCTGATGGACTCTCGCGGATACATGTACGACCGGCGGGACGTCACCAGCCGCGCCCTCGCCAACGCCTACGCGCAGACCCTTGGCGCGATCTTCACTGAGAGCGTCAAGCCCTACGAGGTCGAGATCGTGGTGGCCGAAGTGGGCCGCAGCAGCGACGACGACCAGATCTACCGGTTGACGTTCGACGGGTCGATCGCCGACGAACGGGGCTTCGTCGCGATCGGGGGCGCCTCCGACCAGGTCACGACCTCACTGAAGGAGCACCATCGGGACGGCCAGCCCCTCGCCGACGCCCTGCGGGTCGCGGTGCAGGCGCTGACCGTCAGCGTGCCGCCGGGCCTGCCGCAGAACGGTGAGCGGGTGCTCACCGAGGCCAACCTGGAAGTCGGGATGCTCGACCGGTCCCGCGCCCGGCGGCAGTTCAAGCGGATCACCGGCAACGCCCTCGCCGAGCTGCTCGCCCAGACCGCCACGTCCTCCTGACCGGCCTGTCCTCCTGACCGGCCATGTCCTTCCTGACCGGTACGTCCCGCTGACCGTGGCCGGCGTCCTGTTGGCCGGCCGTGTCGGCCGGTCCGGTCGGTGCCCCTGCGCAACCGCCGGACCGGCCGGGCGGCGGCTCAGCGTGGGTGGACGTGCTCGTCGAGGAAGGCGAGCGCACGGGACCACGCGTCCGCCGCGGCGACCGGGCGGTACACCGCCTCCCGGTCGTCGCTGTGGAAGGCATGGCCCGCGCCCGGGTAACTGACCAGCTCCGTCGGCGCGCTGCTGCGGGCCGCCGCCGCCCGCAGCGCACCGATCTCGTCCGTGGTGATCAACTGGTCCTCCTCGCCGTACAGGCCGAGCCACGGGCCGCGCAGCGCCGGGGCCGCCTCGACCAGCGGCGGCACCCCCGACCAGTACGGGGTGCTCACCCCGCCGCCGTAGAACGACACCGCCGCAGCCAGCGGGTGACGGGTCGCGGTGTGCAGCGCGACCGTGCCGCCCATGCAGAACCCGACGATCGCGCTCTGCTCCGCGTCGAAGCCGGACTCGGTGAGATGGGTCAGAGCGGCGTCCACATCGGCGTCGATGCCCGTCCCGGTCAGCGTCTCCATCGCCGGGACCGCACCCGCCCAGCCGCCGGCCGGGTCGACTTCGTCCCGCCCGTCGCGGTGGTACAGATGCGGGGCCACGGCCAGCCAGCCCGCCCCGGCCAGCCGGTCACAGACGGACACCAGGTAAGGCGTGATGCCTCGGGCGTCCTGCACGACGATCACGCCACCCCTGGGCGGATCGTCCGCTGCGGGGGCCGCGATCGTCAGCGGCACCGTGTCCCGCCGGGCGACCTCCACCCGCAGGTGGTTCTTCAGGGCGCCGGCCTGTCCGGCTCGGC
Organism: Candidatus Frankia alpina; assembly: GCF_902806485.1. Lineage (GTDB taxonomy): Bacteria > Actinomycetota > Actinomycetes > Frankiales > Frankiaceae > Frankia > Frankia alpina. Next base: position 20,183 of record NZ_CADCWT010000024.1, read on the forward strand.
TGGACGCCGCGTCGTTCGTTCCAGTTGTCATGGCGGCCATCCTTCCCCGTCGCCGCGTCCGTGGCCGTCCGGCCGGCGTCGGACCTGCCGTCCGGGCGGCAGCCGGGCGCGCGAGGACCGCGTCGACCCCCGGGCACCCCCGGGGACCCCCGGGGACCCCCGGACGGTGCTGGGAACCGCCGGGTGACGGGGGATCCGCCGCGAAACGCCGTGCCGCGACACGCCGTCGGACCTGCCGCGACTCGGTGAAGGCGTCACGCTACTCCCTGTAGCGTCCCGGCGGGCTCCGCCGGACGGAGGGGAGGATGCGGTGAGCAGACCGCTGCCGATCAGGACGGTGAGTGCGCGCGCGACGGCGGACTCGCGGGGTACGGCGGGCGCGGCGCGGGTCGGCGTGGCCGGGGAAGCGGTCCCGTGGTGACCGGCGGCCGGCACCGGGAGGGCGACCACGACCCCCTGCCCGGACAGCGCCACCAGCCCGGCCCGCAGGTGGACGGCGACCCCGACCCGAAGGGTGACCCGCACGACCACCGTTCCGAGGGCCACCGGGGCTCGACCGGCGTCGATTCCGGCGCCGGCCGGCATGCCCATCCCGGCTATCCGCCGCAGGACCATGGCCCTGGCGACGCCGGCTCGCCGGATCAGCGACCGGCGCACGGCCACCGTCATGTCGCCGACGGCAGCGTCCTCCCGACCCTGGACGGCACCGTCCCCGCCGGGGGCACCCCGCTGGGCGAGCCTGCGGCCGGTGTCGGTATCGGTATCGGTGTCGCCGGTTCGGTCGGTGGGGCTGGTCTGGGCGGTATGCCCGGTTCGGGGGAGGCCGGCGCCCGTTCGGATGATGCTTCCGGTGGCCTTGCCGCTGGCGTCCGTCGCGACGCGGTGGCGGGCGCGGGTAGGCCGGGTGCCGCGGCGGAGCAGGGCCCGGTCCGGGATCCGTTGAGCCTGCGCGGGATGCGTCGGGCCGGCACCGTCACGGTCGGGATGGCCGTGCTGCTGGGGATTCTGGTGTGGCTCTACGGGACGTCGGTGACCAGCCTGCGGCCACGGGACCTGCCGATCCTCACCGTCGGTCCGGCGCCCGCGGCGACCGCGCTCGCCGACCAGATCAGCCGGGTCGAGCCCGGCGCCCTCACCGTGCACACGGTGCCGGCTGTCGCTGCCGCGGACCAGGCGCTGCGCGACCGCGACGCCTACGCCGCGATCGTCATCGGTGACGATGGGCTGACGCTGCGGGTCGCCTCCGCCGCCAGTCCCGCGGTGACTGAGGCGATCACCCGAGGCATCCGGGTGTTCATGCCCGGCCTGGAGATCCCGGTCGTCGACGTGGTCGCGAACGCGCCCCGCGACCAGGCCGGCGGGGGGCTGGCCGCCGGGTACCTGCCGCTCGTGCTCGTCATCGCCGCCGCCGGGGTGCTGCTGACCCGGCTGGTCCGCTCCCGGGCGGTCCGGCTGGCCGGCATCGCGGTGCTCGCGGTGCTCTGCGGCTTCGCCGGGACGGTGGCGCTGCAGGGCGCGCTCGACGTCCTGCCGGGCTCCTTCCTGGCGACGATGGCGGTGCTGACCCTGCTGGCCCTGGCGGTCGCCGGGCCGGTCGTAGGCGTCGGCGCGGTGGCGGGGACGCCGGGCCTGGTCGGCATCGTCCTGGTGACGGTCGCGGGCGCCGCGCTGTCGGCGGCGCAGTCCGCGCCGGAGATGCTGCCCCGGCCGTGGGGGGACATCGGCCAGTTCGCCCCGCCCGGGGCGGGGGCGACCCTGCTTCGCTCCACCAACTACTTCGAGGGCGCGGCCGGCGGCCGCCCGGTGGTCGTGCTGGCTGTCTGGCTGGTGGTCGGCCTCTGGTTGGCTTTCGTGGGCGAGCGCGGCGCCGCCCCGGCGCTGTACCCGGGTTCACGTGCGGCCCCCCGGACGGGCCGTGGTCCGCAACGGCAGCCTGCCGGCGTGACCACGACGGCGGCAAGCCCGGCCATGGCCACGGTCCCGGCGGGCGTGGGGGCGGCCGCAGCCCCATCCGGTGCGGCTGGGACCGGCGTGGGTGCTGGGGACGAGGCGTGGGCGCCCCCGGGACCGGCTGGACCCGCATCGCCCGGCGAGGCGGCCGACCAGCCCCCGGCGGCGCGGGCGGGCAGCACGCCCGGCGGGCCATCGGCCCCGGTCGTGGCGCCACTGCCGACGTGGCGCTCGCCGTTCGAACGCACAGTGCCGATCGAGCCGTCGGGCGGCGTCCGGCTGGTGCCCCCGACCCGGCCGGGCGACCCGCCGCCAGGCCGCGGGAGAGGCCCCGCGGGGGACGCGGGAGCGGGCGGATCGCAATCCCGGTGACCTCGAGCCCGAGCGTCTGGCTACGCCAGGGTGGCATCCGAGCATAGGGTCACAGACGTGGATCGCCGCATCTTCGGACTGGAGAACGAGTACGGCGTCACCTGCGTGTTCCGGGGGCAGCGGCGGCTGTCCCCGGACGAGGTGGCGCGGTACCTGTTCCGTCGTGTCGTGTCATGGGGACGCAGCAGCAACGTGTTCCTCAAGAACGGCGCCCGCCTCTACCTCGACGTCGGGAGTCATCCGGAGTACGCCACCCCGGAATGCGACTCCGTCCCCGACCTCGTCACCCACGACAAGGCCGGTGAACGGATCTTGGAGGGCCTGCTCGTCGAGGCCGAACGGCGGCTGCGGGAGGAGGGCATCGCCGGCGACATCCATCTGTTCAAGAACAACACGGACTCCGCCGGCAACAGCTACGGCTGCCACGAGAACTATCTCGTCGGCCGGCACGGCGAGTTCTCCAAGCTCGCCGACGTGCTGGTGCCGTTCCTGGTCAGCCGGCAGATTCTCTGCGGGGCCGGCAAGGTGCTGCAGACCCCGCGCGGGGCGGTCTACTGCGTCTCCCAGCGCGCCGAGCACATCTGGGAGTCGGTGTCGTCGGCGACCACCCGGTCCCGCCCGATCATCAACACTCGGGACGAGCCGCACGCGGACGCGGAGCGTTTCCGTCGGCTGCACGTCATCGTCGGCGACTCGAACATGAGCGAGACGACGATGCTGCTCAAGCTCGGCTCCACCGACCTGGTGCTGCGCATGATCGAGGCCGGCGTCATGCTGCGCGACATGACCCTGGAGAACCCGATCCGGGCGATCCGTGAGGTCAGCCACGACATGACCTGCCAGCGCAAGATCAAGCTGGCGAACGGTCGTGAGGTCAGCGCGCTGGACATCCAGCGGGAGTACTACTCGAAGGCCGTCGAGTTCGTCGAGCGCCGCGGCGGCGACGAGGTCGCCAAGCGGGTGCTCGACCTGTGGGGCCGCACGCTGCTCGCGATCGAGACCGACGACCTCGAACTCGTCGCCCGGGAGATCGACTGGGTGACGAAGTACGTGCTCATCGAGCGGTTCCGGCACAAGCACGGGCTGTCGCTGGCCTCCCCGCGGGTCGCCGAGCTCGACCTGAAGTACCACGACATCCACCGCGACCGCGGGCTGTACTACCGGATGGAACGGGCCGGCCTCGTCGAGCGGGTGACCCGCGATCTCGACGTGTTCGAGGCCAAGTCCCGCCCGCCGCAGACCACCCGCGCCCGGCTGCGCGGCGAGTTCATCAAGCGGGCCCAGGAGAAGCGGCGCGACTTCACGGTCGACTGGGTCCACCTCAAGCTCAATGATCAGGCGCAGCGTACGGTCCTGTGCAAGGACCCGTTCCGCTCCGTCGACGACCGGGTCGACAAGCTCATCGCCAGCATGTGAGGATTCGCCCCCTGTGACGTCCGCTTCGCGGCGTGCCCGCGCCGCCCAGATCGCCCTGCGCACGGTCAGCGCTCTGCCCGCGCGGATCGGCAGCCGCCGGTACCTGCTCGTCGGCGTGCTGCTGCCCGCCGTGCTGGTCATCCCGGCCCTCGCGGGCTGCGCCGCCTCGGACGCCCCCGACGGCACCAGCGCAGCGCCGGCGCCCAGCGTGACCGCCGGGCCCCGCCTGCCCGCGGTGCAGAACGCCACCGACCTGACCCGCAAGCCGCTGTCCGCCGCCGGCTCGGGCACCCCGCCGAGCACGCTGGTCACCAACGACCTCGTCACCGGCCGCGGGGCGAGTGCCTCGGCCACCAGCACCGTGGTTATCCAGTACTCCGGCGTGCTGTGGCGTAACGGCAAGGAGTTCGACACCACGTGGGGCAGCGGCCAGACCGCGACCTTCCCGTTGGACAGCACGATCGCCGGCTTCGGGCGGGGCATCGACGGGATGCGCGTGGGCGGTCGCCGGCAGATCGTCATCCCGCCCGACCTCGGCTACGGGCCGGCGGCTGGTCAGCCGCCGACGATCCTCGCCGACGACACCCTGGTGTTCGTGGTCGACCTGCTCGCCGTCCAAGGCGGCGGGGGCGGCGGGGCGACCGTCCAGCCCTAGGTGTAGTCGCGGTTTTCGGCCCTGAAGCCGGATTTCTGGCCCCGGCCGATCCCCACCAGGACCTGTTTGGTGGACCGGGTGGCGGGTCGCCGGTGGGGGCGGTGCCGGCTTGGCGTCGCAGCTCGACTAGCGTGTGACATTGTGTCCCGGCGACGGGTGGAGCGCCTGCTGAACCTGACGATGTGCCTCATGGCGACATCGCGCTTCATCACCGTGTCCCAGCTCGGCGAGCTGGTGGAGGGCTACGAGCCCGGCGTCACGGAGGAGGAGCAGGAAGCCTTCCGGCGGATGTTCGAACGCGACAAGGCGTACCTGCGCGAGATCGGCATCCCGCTGGAGACCGGGACGGACTCGGCGTTCAGCGACGAGGTCGGCTACCGGATCCGCCGCGGCGACTATGCCCTGCCCGACATCGCCCTCGCGCCGGACGAGGCCGCCGCCCTGGCGCTGGCCGGGGCGCTGTGGTCGACGACGGCGCTGGCCGGGCCGGCGGCGAGCGCCCTGCGCAAGCTGGCCGCCGGCGGCGCCGCGGTCGGTGACGGCGGCCTCGGCGCACTGGACGGCTTCGAGCCGCGGGTCGACGCGACGGATCCCGCGTTCGAGCCGTGCCTCGCCGCGGTGCAGGCCGGCCGCGCGATCCGCTTTCCCTACCGCAAGATGGTCGAGACCGGCGTCACCGAGCGGCACGTCGAGCCGTGGGGCGTGCTGTCCTGGCGGGGCCGCTGGTACCTGGCGGGCCACGACGTGGTCCGTGGCGCCCCGCGGGTGTTCCGGCTGTCCCGGTTCGCCGGGCCCGTGCGGCCGGTCGGGCTCGGCGGGGCGGTGCGCGTTCCGCCCGACGTCGACCTGCACGCGATGGTCTCCACCCAGGCCCCGCCGGACCAGGTGCGCACCGCGACGCTCGCCGTGCGCCACGGCACCGGCCACGCGCTGCGCCGCCACGCCCGCCCCGCGCCTGCCACTCGCCCCGCGCCTGCCGCGGACATGGACCTGGTGGAGATGGAGTTCGCCGACACCGAGCGGTTTGCCCGCTGGATCGTCGGGTCGGGGCCGGATGTGATCGTGCTGGAGCCGCCGGAGTTGCGCACGGCCGTCGTCGCCCGGCTGCGGGCCGCGGCAGCGGGCACCGCCGGTGTGTGCGAGGCCGCCGCGGTCCCCGGCGGGCGATGAGCGATGAGCGCCGCGACCGACCGGTTGAGCCGGCTGCTCGCCCTCGTCCCGTGGCTGCGGGCGCATCCCGGCATCCCGTTGCCCGCGGCCGCCGAGGCCTTCGGGATCACCCCGCGGCAGCTGCGCGATGATCTGGACCTGCTGTTCGTGTGTGGGCTGCCCGGCGGGGCGCCGGGCGACCTGATCGATCTGAGCTACTCCGGCGACCGGATCACCATCGCCGATCCGCAGACCCTCGACCGGCCGCTGCGCCTGTCGGTGGACGAGGCGACGGCGTTGGTCGTCGCCGCCCGCGCGCTCGCCGACGTGCCGGGTCTCGCCGGGCGGGAGGCGCTCGACCGGGCGCTGGAGAAGGCGGTCGGCGCGGCAGGCAGCGTCGCCGGCCAGGTGCGGGTCAGCCTCGACACCCATGCCGAGGTGCTCGCGGCGGTGCAGCGGGCGGTGCGGGAACGCCGCCGCGTGCACCTGCGCTACCTGGTGTGGTCCCGCGACGAGCTGACCGAACGGGACGTGGACCCGATGCGGATGCTGGTCCGGGAGGGCCACTGGTACCTGGAGGGCTGGTGCCATCGGGCGGAGGCGGTGCGGCTGTTCCGGCTGGACCGCATCGACGGGCCGGACGGGGTCGAGGTGCTCGACATCCCGGCGGCCCTGCCGCCGGGTGCGGTGTCCCGTGACACCAGCGAGGGGATCTACCGGCCCGGCCCCGCCGATGTCCGGGTCGTCCTCGAACTCGCCTCGCCGGCCCGCTGGGTCGCCGACTATTACCCGGTCACCGGGGTGCGCGAGCTGCCCGGCGGCCGTCTGGAGATCACCCTGCACGCGCGGGAGACCTCCTGGCTACACCGGCTCGTGCTCGGCCTCGGCGCCGACGTGCGGGTCGTCGAGCCGCTGGTTCTCGCCGCGCAGGTGCACGCTCTGGCCCGCCGGGTGCTGGCCGCCTACGGGCTCGACGCCCCGTCCGGCGGCGCGGCCGACGAACGGTAGGGTGATCGGCATGCTCTGGGCGCTCGTCTACCTCGTGCTCATCCTCGGTGGGCTTGTCCTGCTCGCCCTGTGCGCCTGGCGGGTGTGGCAGAAGGTGCGTGGCGTGCGCCGGGCCGTCGGCGAGCTGTCGACCCGGGTGTCGGGCCTCGCCGCCGACACCGTGGAGCTCTCCGCCCGGTTGGACCATACCGAGGTCACCTCTCGACTCGCCGAGCGCACCTCCTGACCAGCCCGACCGGGCCGGACCGGGGGCGTGACCGGCCGGGTTCGGGTGTGGTCTCGGTGTGATCCAAAGCGGGCGAAGGCGCGCCTTGGGATCGTGACCACGAGTCACGATTGGGCTGGCGCAGCGCTGCCACTTGGTAGCTGTGAGGGATCTTGGCCGGTTGCGGCGCGGAAACTTGCCCGCAAATGGTTGCGGGTTGGCTGCAATTTGTTTTGCAGTCCCGCTTCGTTGCGCAGCCGTCATCTGTGAGATACTCGTATGCCGTCTATCTCCTCCTAGGCTGGCGGACGTAGCATCGATCGCACCGGTCGTGGGACCGGGCCGGTACCGCTCATCGGAGGACGCCGTCCATGCCAAACCTGGGCACCACCGAGATCATCATCATTGCCCTCGTCGTGCTGGTGCTGTTCGGATCGAAGAAGCTCCCCGATGCGGCGCGTTCCTTCGGCCGCTCGCTGCGCATCTTCAAGGCCGAGACCAAGGGCCTGCGTGACGACGACCACCAGGCCCCGGCCGTCCAGCCGGCCCCGCTGCCGATCGAGGCGCCGGCTCAGGTCGCCGCCCCCGCCCAGGGCGCCCAGCCCGGTGTCGCGGTGAACGGCTCCGCCCCGGCGGCCGACCGGCACTGACCGCGCGTGCCGGCCGGGCGTCGCGGCGTCCGGCCGGTGGGCGCCGGTCGTCGGCGCCCTTTCCTTGCCCCCCCGACCAGGAGACGCCGACGTGTCAGGGATCCCCACGCCGCGGAGGTTGTTCGCCTCGGTGAACCAGCGGCGTACCCGCACGGTCGAGGACAGCCGGATGCCACTCACGGAGCATCTTCGTGAGTTGCGGAACCGGATCGCGATCGCGCTCCTGGGGTTCGCGATCGCCGCGGTCGTCTGCTTCATCCTCGAACCGCACATCTTCAACTGGCTCAAGGCGCCGTACTGCGATCTGCCCGCCAGCAAGCGGTTCAGCCCCGACGGCGCGGCGTCGACGGACTGCACGCTGTACTTCTTCGGGATCCTCGACGCGTTCACCATCCGGCTGAAGATCTCGATGATCGCGGCGGCGGTGGGGTCCTCCCCGGTGTGGCTCTACCAGCTCTGGTCGTTCATCACTCCCGGCCTGCACCGGCACGAGCGGCGCTGGTCGCTCACGTTCGTCGCGATCTCGCTGATCCTGTTCGCCACCGGCGCCTTTTTCGCCTACTACACCCTGTCCACCGGCCTGAGTCTGCTGCTCGGGTTCGGTGGCAACGGCCTGGTCAGCGTCCTGGACGGTAACAAGTACCTCAGCTACGTCCAGGCGATGCTGCTGATCTTCGGGCTCTCGTTCGAGGTGCCGCTGCTCATCACGATGCTGAACCTGGCCGGCGTCGTGACCACCGCTCGGCTGCGGTCCTGGCGGCGCGCCGAGATCTTCCTCGTGTTCGTCTTCGCCGCCGCCGTCACGCCCAGCCAGGACCCGTTCACCATGCTGGCGCTGGGCCTTCCGATGGTGATCCTCTACGAGGTCGCGTTGATCGTCGGCTGGATCAACGACCGGCGCAAGGCCCGCCGCGGTGACGACTCCCCGTACGCCGACCTCGGTGACGACGAGACCTCGCCGCTGGACCTCGACGAGGCTCCGCCGTCTCGCGCGGCCGGCGTCGGGCGGCCGGCCGAGTCGGCCCCGTCGTCGCCGGTCGGCGCGGGGACCGGCTCCGCGACCCTGGCCGGGGATCCGTCGCACCTCGACATCACCTGACGTCAGCTGCTGTGGCGGTCGGTGCGGGGACGCCGCGTCCCGTAGGGTGGCAATGTGTCCTCCACGCCTGAGGCTCTCGTGGAGTTTGCCGCCAGCCTCCCTTTCGGGTTCGACCCCTTCCAGCTTGAGGCGCTCTCGGCGCTGGCGGCCGGCGAAGGTGTCCTGGTCGCGGCGCCCACGGGAGCGGGCAAGACGGTCGTCGGCGAGTTCGCCGCCCACCTCGCCCTGAGCACGGGAACGCGCTGCTTCTACACGACGCCGATCAAGGCGTTGTCCAACCAAAAGTACACCGACCTCGTCGCCCGATACGGCGCGGACAAGGTCGGCCTGCTGACCGGTGACACCGTCCGCAACGGCTTTGCGCCGGTCGTCGTCATGACGACCGAGGTGCTGCGCAACATGCTCTACGCCGGCCCGGTCGGTGGCGACCTCGCCGACCTCGCCTACGTGGTCATGGACGAGGTGCACTACCTCGCCGATCGCCAGCGGGGCGCCGTGTGGGAAGAGGTCATCATCCACCTGCCGGCGCACGTCCGGCTGGTGTCGCTGTCGGCGACGGTGAGCAACGCGGAGGAGTTCGGCGAGTGGCTCGTCACCGTCCGCGGGCACACCCGGGTCATCGTCAGCGATCACCGGCCCGTGCCGCTGTGGCAGCATGTCCTCGCCGACCGCACCCTGCACGACCTGTTCCTCGAGGACACCCCTGGCGGGCCGGTGCCGCCCGGCGAGGCGGCGATCGCCCGGGCGGTGTCAGAGCAGGACCTCGCCCGGCCCGGCTTGGGTTCTCCACCCGCCGTCGGTTCCGCCGATGCGGCCAGCACGGGCGCGGGCGGGCGGTCCGGGGACTGGCGCCGCGACGGGCAGGGTCGCGTCACTGACGAGGCTCGCGCCTGGTCGCCGCCGGTGCCTGCCGCTCGCGTCGGCGGCAACGGCGCGGGCGGCGGTGGTCGGGCGAACGGCGGCGGGTCCCGCGGTGCGACGGTCACGGTGGCCGGCCGGGTGGTCAACCCGGACCTGGTCCGGCTCGCCCGGGACGAGAGCCGGGCGATACCCGGCGGCAACGGCAACGGCCGGGGTCGCGGTGGGCCCGGGCCGCGGCGGCGGATGTGGGTGCCGGGCCGGCCGGAGGTCGTCGAGCGCCTCGGCCGGGACGGCCTGCTGCCCGCCATCGTGTTCGTGTTCAGCCGGGCCGGCTGCGATGACGCGGTCACCTCCTGCGTGCGCGCCGGGCTGCGCCTGGTCGGTCCGGCCGAGCAGCAGCGGATCCGGACGATCGTCCGCGAGCGCACCGCCGGGATCCCCGAGTCCGATCTCGGCGTCCTCGGCTACTGGGCGTGGATGGAGGGCCTGGAGCGGGGCATCGCCTCCCACCATGCCGGGATGCTGCCCACCTTCAAGGAGATCGTCGAGGAGCTGTTCGTCCAGGGACTGGTCCGCGTCGTGTTCGCCACCGAGACGCTGGCGCTCGGTATCAACATGCCGGCCCGCACCGTCGTCCTGGAACGGCTGACGAAGTTCAACGGCGAGAGCCGTGTCGACATCACCCCCGGGGAGTACACGCAGCTCACCGGCCGCGCCGGCCGCCGCGGCATCGACGTGGAGGGGCACGCCGTCGTGCTGTGGCAGTCGGGGCTGGACCCGCTGGCGCTGGCCGGGCTCGCGTCCACCCGCACCTATCCGCTGCGCTCGTCGTTCCGTCCTTCCTACAACATGGCGGTGAACCTCGTCGGCCGGCTCGGGGCCGACCGGGCCCGCGCCGTGCTCGAGTCGTCATTCGCGCAGTTCCAGGCCGACCGGGACGTGGTGGGCCTGGCGCGGGTGGTGCGGCGCAACACCGAGGCGATCGACGAGATGCGCGCGCAGCTGAGCTGCGAGCGTGGGGACGCCGCCGAGTACGACCGGATCCGGCGCGACATCCGCGAGCGGGAGGCGGCGCTGTCGTGGGAGGGCTCGGCGCGCCGACGTGCCGAGTCGGCGGCGGCGCTGGGCCGGCTGCGCACCGGCGACATCGTGCGGGTGCCCGCCGGGCGGCGCAGCGGGCTTGTCGTCGTCCTCGACGCCGACGCGAACGCGGTCGGCGCCGAGGGGCCCCGCCCCGTCGTGTTGACCGCGGACAAGCAGGTGCGGCGGCTGTCGCTGGTCGACTTCCCGGTCGCGGTGGAGGCGCTAGGGCGAGTCCGGGTGCCGCGGTCGTTCAACCCGCGCTCGCCGCAGTCCCGCCGGGATCTGGCCTCCTCGCTGCGGGCCGCGGACGTCGACCCCGACGGTCCGCCCGGCCGGCGGGCCCGGGCCCGGTCGGCGGCCGCGGACGACGCCGAACTTGCTCGGCTGCGTCGCGCCCTGCGCGCCCACCCGGTACACGACTGCCCGCGCCGCGAGGAGCACCTGCGCTCCGCCGAGCAGGCCAACTGGCTCGCCAAGGAGACCACGGCGATCTCCCGGAAGGTCGAGGGCCGCACGAACACGGTCACGAAGACGTTCGACCGGGTCCGCGCGGCGCTGGCGGAGCTCGGCTACCTCGACGTCGACACCGTCACCGACGCCGGCCGGGTGCTCGCACGCATCTACTCCGAGCAGGACCTGCTCGTCGCCGAATGCCTGCGCGCCGGCATCTGGGCGGAGCTGACCCCGCCGGCGCTTGCCGCCGCCGTGTCCACCCTGGTCTTCGAGCCGCGCGGCGACGACGTCGGCGTCCCGGCGCTGCCCGGCGGCGCGGCGCTGCGCGACTGCCTGGACGAGATGGGTCGCCTGGCGGCCCGCCTCGCCGCGACCGAGCAGGGCCACCGGCTGAGCTTCCTGCGCCCACCCGAGCTCGGATTCGTGCCCGCGGCCCACGACTGGGCGGTGGGCCGGCCGCTGGAACGGGTCCTCACCGACAGCGGGCTGGAGCTGACCGCCGGCGACTTCGTCCGGTGGATGCGCCAACTGCTCGACCTGCTTGACCAGATCGCCAAGGTCGCCCCCGACGACTCTCGGGTGCGCCGCACCGCCCGCTCCGCGATGGACGCACTGCGTCGCGGCGTCATCGCCTACGCGACGAGCGTCTGAGCGCCGAGATCATGGGCGTGGGATTGGGCCTGGCTGTGGGATCGGGTATGGCTGAGGGCGCGGGGAGGCGGCGGGTGGCGGCACGGGTGGGCGGGCTGATCCTCGGCGCCGTCGTCGACGCCCTGCTCGCCGATCCGGCGCGGCTGCACCCCGTCGCCGGGTTCGGACGGGCCGCCGGCCGGTTGGAGCGGCTGCTCTACCGGGACGGCCGCGCCGCCGGCGCGTTGCACACCGCCTTGCTGCTGGCCGCCGTCGCCGTTCCCGCCGCCGCCGTCGAACACGCATGGGGACGTCCCAGGACGATGCGGGCGCGGTCCACGCCGGACCGGCGCGGCGGCTGGGATCGGTCCGGCGGCTGGGATCGCAGTGGCGCGGCGGTCGCGATGACCGCGGCGGCGACCTGGGCGGTGCTCGGTGGGGCGTCGCTGCGCCGCCACGGTCGGCGGCTCGGCGCCGAGCTGCTCGCCGGCGACCTGACCGCCGCCCGGGCGCGGCTGCCGACGCTGTGCGGGCGGGACCCGTCGCTGCTCGACGAGGCGGGGATCGCCCGCGGCGCGATCGAGTCGATCGCCGAGAACACCTGCGACGCCGTGGCCGCGCCGCTGTGGTGGGGGACGGTCGCCGGGCTGCCGGGGCTGGCCGGCTACCGGGTGGTGAACACCCTCGACGCGATGATCGGGCATCACAGCGACCGCTACGAACGGTTCGGGTGGGCGGCGGCCCGCCTCGACGACCTGGTGAACCTCCTGCCGGCCCGGCTGTGCGCGCTCGCGACCTGCCTGTGCGCGCCGGTCGTCGGGGGCAACACCGTCGACGCGTTCTGGGTGATGCGCCGCGACGGCCGGTCCCATCCGAGTCCGAACGCGGGGATGGTCGAGGCCGCGTTCGCCGGGGCGCTGGGCCTGCGCCTCGGCGGGGAACTGCGCTACCCGTACCGGGTCGAGCACCGGCCCGAGCTGGGTTTCGGCCGACCACCGCAGGGCGCCGACGTCGTCGCCGCCGCCCGGCTGTCCGGCGCGGCCGGCGCGGTCTGCCTCGCGGCGTCGGCGCTGGTCGGCGGGGTGGGATGGGCCGCGGCGGCCCGCGGCCTGCGCCGGGTGGGCCGGGCCGGGCGTGTGGGCCGGGCTGTGCGTGTGGGCAGCGCCGGGCGGGTGGGGCGGTGCGGCGGATGAGCGGGGGACTGCTGGTCGCCGGGACGGCGTCGGATGCGGGCAAGAGCGTGCTGACCGCGGGCATCTGCCGGTGGCTGGCCCGCGAGGGCGCGCGGGTCGCCCCGTTCAAGGCGCAGAACATGGCGCTGAACTCGGCCGTCACCGCGGACGGCGCGGAGATCGGCCGGGCGCAGGCGATGCAGGCCGCGGCGGCCGGGGTGGAGCCGGAGGCGGCGATGAACCCGGTGCTGCTGAAGCCGGGCGGCGGCCGCCACAGTCAGCTCATCGTCCTCGGGCGTCCCGTCGCCGAGGTCGACGCGCTCGGCTACCGTCCGCATAAGGAACGGCTGGCGCGGATCGTCCTGGAATGCCTCGACGACCTGCGTAGCCGCTTCGACGCGGTGATCTGTGAGGGCGCCGGGTCACCGGCGGAGATCAACCTGCGAGCCACCGACATCGCGAACATGGGCCTGGCCCGCGCGGCGAACCTGCCGGTGATCGTCGTCGGTGACATCGACAAGGGCGGGGTCTTCGCCGCCCTGTTCGGCACGCTGGCGCTGCTCGACCGGGCCGATCAGGCGCTCGTCGCCGGCTGGGTGATCAACCGTTTCCGCGGTGATGCCCGGCTGCTCGAACCCGGGCTGCGCCAGATCGAGGCGCTCACCGGCCGGCCGGTGCACGGCGTCGTCCCGTTCCGTTC
>NZ_CADCWT010000025.1 GCF_902806485.1 Candidatus Frankia alpina
AAACGTTACCGGGAAAGGCTCAGCGTGCGCTGGCATTCGCGGGCCAGCGCCCCGTCGTAGTCGAAGAACGCGACGACGAGGTCCTTGAGGTGGGGCGGCTCCAGAGGCCGGTCTCCGACGACCGCGGTTGCCAGCTCCGCGGGCACAAGAAACTGTGCACACAGCGCCAACAGGAAGCGCCGAACCTGCGTCTCGCCGTCGACTGTCCGGAACAGGTCGGTAAGCATCGCCGAGACGACGCTCTCGGCGAACGCGTCCCCGCTCACCGGGCCGATCAGAAAGAAGTAGCCGCCCCGCTTTTCGACCTGCTGACGCACCCAGCCGAGCAGATGTGTTTTCCCCGTGCCGGCCTGACCCTGCACGACGATGCCCGGCGGCTTCCCGTCGCCGAGCCGCTCCAAAGCCGCGAGAATGCGCCGACGCGGCTCGACGTGGACGCCGTCGACGTGCACCGGCGAGTCGCGCCATACGTCCTCGAGTCCGTGTACCCAGTCCAACTTGATGGCGTCGAGCGCCTCCAGCTCGGCGCTCATACCGACCCGATCAGCAGCAGATGGTTGTCGTGCTCACCGATGCGGACCGCCGCTGCGCGGTCGGCGGCCGTCAGCGACTTCTGGTCCTCGTCCGGCACCACCCGCACATCGGGCTGTCGGGCCATCTGTCGCAGCACCCTGTCGACCTGTCTCCTGTCTACGCTTCCGAGCAGCGGTCGGACGTCGGCCAGCCGCACCCAGTCGCGAGCGTCGGTCGCCAGGCTGGCGTACGCCGCCCGGATCGCCGTCTCCAGGCTGGCAGGGTTCTCGATCCGATCGGCCTCCGTCGACGCCGTTGGCTCCTTCGGCGCAGAGGCCGCCACCGGCTGACCGGTCCCGGCCAGATCCGTCTCGGGCGAACCAGCGCAGCGCCTGTCGGGCAGCCCGGCGTACGCGCCGAGCACCTCGCCAATCGTTCGCTGCTCACGCTCAAGGAACCGAGCCACCCCCTCGGCGAACGCGAAGAAAACGCCGGCGGGCACGCTGAGCCTGGTGAACTCGGCACTTGGGGTCAGCTCCCGAGACGCCCTGTTCCAACCGGCGTCCGTCAGCTCGTGGAAGAGGACGTTGCCATGGCCGGGGATCTTTTCGCTGCCGACCAGGCCGAGATCGTTGAGGTGACGCCGGTCGTCGCCGACCAGGGTGAAGCCAAACCGGTTCCGCAGCTCGTTGTTGGAGATGGGTTGGTTCTGGGCAAGCAGAGCCAGCAGGATCGCTGCCTGCCGGATGGTGAGGGCCGTCGCGTCGTGGGTGGCCGAGCCACCGCGAAACGCCGAGCTGACGCGGGTCATGGGTTGGTTGCCTCTTCCGATGGTGTCCGGCGTGCCGTTATGCAGCGCTCGATCTGGTTGATGACGAGGTCCAGGTCGCCGAGAACCGCGTCGTTGGTGAACCGCAGGACGGTGAACCTCTCGAGGCCGAGTTCGTTGTCCCGCCAGCGGTCGCGTTCGTAGTGCGCCATTGCGCGGTGCTCAGGGCCGTCCACCTCGACGACGACCCGCTCGGCGAACCACGCCAGGTCGACGTAGATCAGCGCTGTGAGCGGTCCCGACCGGTGCGGCTGGTTCCAGGCCCTGCCACGCGCCCAGGCATGTCGGCTCAGCGCACGTTCGAGCCACTGCTCCGCTCTGCTCGCCGGATGTGGCCGTCCCCGCATCGCCGGTGTCGTCGCAGCCGGAGCCGTCGGTGTCGTCACCGCGGGCGGCACGCTGGTCAGCAGCGCCTCCTCGGCCGGCGTCTCCGGCGCGGCCGGCGACGTCGGCCGCGCCGGAATGGATGTGACCGGCGCAGCGAATGTGCCCGGCAAAGCGCGTGGGGATCGCGCAGTGGTCGTAGGTGGTGGGACCGGTGCTGCCGTCGAGCCGGGCGGGACGGCACGGGTGGACCGGTCGTTCGCGGGACTTAACGGGCAGGGCAAAGCCTGGATCCGGTCAGCGTGTGGAGCGTTCGGCTGCCCGGTCAGCCAGACACCGGCACGGCCCTGGTACGCGAACCACTCCAGTGCGTCCAGCAGCGCTCGCTGCTCGGCGGGATGCGATTCCTGCGCGGCCGGATCGACGACCAGCGCCAGGTGCGCTCGGCCAAACCCCGAGGCGATCGTCTGGGTGACCCCCACCGCCCGTATGTCCGGCGGAAAGCGGCTGGTTCGTGGCTGCGGTCCGCCACGCAGCGCGCGCTCGGCGAGGTCAGCCAGGTATCGCGACGAGATCCCCAACGTGTCGGCGATTCCCGAGGCGAGTTTCCGTACCGTCGCCGGTGCGGCTCCTCCGGCGGACTCGATCACCTCGCTCTCGGGCAGCCAAGCTGGCAGCATGGCCATTGCCAACGCCTCCAGCTCGTCAAGCAGCGCTTGCTGATGGGCGGGCATGGAGGCGTGCACGGGTGGGCGGTAGGCGACGGCGGCGGGCGCGTCGTCCGGCAGCGGGTCGAGTGCGCGACGCACAGCGGCGTCCGTCGTTCCCTTGAGCCAGGTCAACCGCGCGGTCGGCAACGCGGCTCAGGACGCACCAGGCACCGCGACTGCGGCGACCGATCGCGACGGCGGCGCTACCGCACGGCCGTCGGCGGGCGAAGCCGGAGCACTCGCCTCACCAGTGGGTGACGGCGGTGGCAATGATGGTGCTGGCGGCGGGATATGGGGGTCTCCGGCCGGCCCGCTGGAATGCGGCGTGGTCAGCAGGGCCCGCGAGGTGCGCGCGCCGCCGCAGGACTGGTTGGCCGGACGCCCTGCCTCACAGGTCTCGGATGTTCCCCGCCGGGCGAGCGCGGCGCCGGGACCGGCTGGGCGGACTGTGGGAGAGGCAGAAGCGCCGGCCTGCCCCCCGGCGGAGCCCGGAGCTGGCCTGTCGGTCTTGCCCGGGACGCCAGCCGGGCTGGGAGTGCTGGCCTGGCTGGGGGCGCCAGCCGGCCTCGGGGTGCTGGCGGGGAAGGCCGGCGCCGGCCGCATCGCGGACGCGGCCGGCGTCCGACGAGGGAATGCTGGTTCGGCGGTAGGCTTGGCGCGGCCGTCCAAGGCATGGCGAACGAGCTGAAGCAAGGTGTCGCGGGCGGACTCGGGGGAGCCGTCGAACAGGTCGATCGGCGCCAGGCGAGCCAGCAGGCCCGGCGCCGCGCACTCCTCGACGCGGATAGGCAGCAGGCGCCGGTCGGATCCGGACGGGTTCGCCGCGATGGCTGCCTGCCATTCGGGCACGTCGTCAAGGGAACGCAGGTAGGCCGCCGAGAGCACCAGAATCGTGCGTTTCGAGCCCACAATGCCCGCCTGGATATGCGAACTCCAGTTCGATCTCGGCACAAAATTCCACGCCTTGATCAAGACCCGATAATTCGCGGACTCCAGCTGCCAGGCAAGCCACTCGGCCCAGGCAAGGTCCGACGCGGAATAGGAAAGGAAAAATCCCACCGACCCTCTGGCGACACAAGGTTCACCCCCGTCCGGGCCCGCCCCCGTCTGCCGGCCCGCGTCGCAATTATTACATTGGCGGCAGGGGCGCCGCTCTGGTGGTGCGCTGTGTGCGCCCGGTGCGAGGTGTGGACGGGATCGGTGGAACTCCGACGGGCGAGCGAAGCGGGCACACGCCATCTGGAAGACACCGGGTCAATGCAGCTGACGGCCTCTCCGGCTATAGAGGCTCCGCCGGGTAGCGCGGACCCGCGTTCACCGCCGGACGATAGCGCACGCTCGGGGCTCACCGGACATCGTTCCTGGTTAGGCGCCGAATGGAGAACGGAGGGATGAGGATCTCACTTCGGAGCAGCGGTCCGCCACGCCCGGTGCAAGTAAATCGCGCGAACCGCGGCCACGAGGTGGTTCGTCCGTTGATCGACATCCGACCCGTGGATCGCCGACCTTACCGTCGCGCGGAGATGTGACGAATCCTGCTCACACGCTCACGGACTGTCGATTGTGTCCTATGTGTCGGCCACTGTCCGGGCAACGTCGACCAAGGTGATCATCGATGCCGATGCCCATCGTCAGGCGAGGTGGTGGCAGCTCGAGGACGATCAGTCGGAACACCATGTGCGGCTGATCGTGCTCGACCGTGGTCTCATCGAGTGGTTCTCGCGGTTCGACTGACGCCGCCAGACGCGCAGCTGGACGACGTCGAGTCCATGATCCCGTTCCAACTAAAGCGCCTTGTAAGCAATCTTGAACTCTCGGCGTGCTCGTCGAGCGAAGCGATTCTTTCAGAAGCTTCGCCGCCGCACTGGGCGCCGACCTTGGGGATAGCACAGCGGATTTCACCCACGACAGACGACCGCTTTGATGTTGGGACGCCCGGTGCGGGGCGGCTGGGTCATGTGTCTCGGAGCGCATGGTCGGGGTTCCCAGAGAGCGGCAGTGACCAGGACCTGAATCTGTGGTTCGCCTGACGCGCACTGCCGCTGTCGAGATGGCTGAGACCGGGTGGCGGTGAGCATTATGTATGTCGCGCGCCGACTACCGGCCGGCCGGTAGCAGCTCCTTAACCGTTTGACATGCGGTCCGAGGGCTGCATGTTTCGGTCTGGTCCTGTTCGAGTGACGGTACGTCGAGGGCGAGCGCCAGCAGCTGGGGCGAGAGCTCGAATTAGGCGTCGATCGAATCGAGAATCCGCTCGTGCATCAGGACTGCCAAAACGGTTCCTCCTCGATGTCGACGACAAGGCGACGGTTTCTTCGGACTACAGCCGGTCACAGGTAACGACCTGGGCACCGCCGTATCCTGGTCCTGGTTCACGGCCAGCCGGAAACACCCGCGAGGTACACAACCCATCCGGTCCCTCGACGACCTGGCCGCCGACACCTTCGACTCTGACGAGGAGCTCGACGAGTTCCTCGCGTTCACCTACGCCGAGCGTCGTCGCGACGCGCCGCCGTGCAGCCCGTCGTCCTGGACACCGACGTGGCCTCCCTGAGCCACAAGAGCAGGCTCAGCGGACCCGTGGCGACCCGTCTGATCGGCCGCCGGCCGCTGATCACGTTCGTGACCTTCGGTGAGCTCACCACGTGGACCGACCTGCGAGACCGGGGCAGCCGCCGACGTCAGGAACTCGCCGACTGGCTCTCCGCAATCCCCGTGCTCCCCGGCGACGAAGCAGTCGCCACCCTGGACCTGAAGGGCAACCTGTTCGCCGCCGCCTGGACAGGGACGAAGGGGACCCGTCTCATCTCATCTTGGCAGGTAGGGGGCCGAGCCTCGGGCGCGACGCAGCGAGCCGCGCGGTGTCCTCGGGAACCGCGAGCCGCGCGGCGACAGGCCGGTGACCCAGCCCGGACGCCGCAGCGAGCAGCGCCTGGCCGGCGACGCTGTAACCGCGGTGCGCCAGCAGGCCGGCGTCGAGCACGACGTGCGTGGCGCGGCGGCCGGCTGGTCGAGGTCACCACCGACAAGGCACCCGTCTATCCGCGGGTCCTCGACGCGCTACGCCCCGTGGTCTGCCACGTCGGCGCGCGGTGGGAGAACAACCGGATCGAGGCCAACCGCGGCCGGCTGAAAGCACGAATGCGGCCGATGCGTGGGCTGAAACGCCTGCGCTCCGCCCAGACGATCAGCACCAACACGCGCTCGTCCGGAACATCCCCCGCGGCCACTACGAACTCGGAACCGACACCGCCCCACGGCCGCGGTTATCAGCGGCGTTCACCGAACTCGCCCAAGCAGTCTGATCAACGCGGCCTCCCGGGCCTCGGTGTGCCGCGCCGACCGCAGACGCGACAGCGCTGGCGGAGGCTCGTCTGGTGTGACCCAACGACCCCGGCCTCCACCAAACCCGGGGCAGCTCAGTCCTGTGAACCGATCGCCTGTTCAGTCGAGGCAGAACTCGTTGCCCTCGAGGTCGGCCATCACGATGTGTCCGGCGTGCGGTGGAGTGGGCTCGTGGCGGTGTAGTCGGGTGGCGCCGTGGCCGACGGAGCCGCTCGGCCTCCTGCTCCAGCGCCGCCATCCGAGCCTCGCCCTCGAGCCCGGGCGCGGCTCGTACGTCGAGGTGAACGCGGTTCTTGGCCCGTTTGCCCTCCGGGACCCGTTGGAAGAACAGCCGTGGACCGGAGCCGGTGGGGTCGACCACCGCCGCGGCATCGTCGTGGCGCTCGGGTGGAACGTCCATCGCCGCCAGGGCCTGCTCCCAGGACGCGAAACCGGCGGGCGGTTCCTGCGGACGGTAGCCGAGGACCTCGACCCAGAAGGCCGCGAGCCCCGCCGGGTCTGCGCAGTCAAAGGTGATCTGGATGTCGCGGGTCATGCGTCCCCCGTCAGTGACAGCGGCCCGAGCAACTATGTGGGCGATGGGCCGTCTGGCCGTTTCGGTACTCGCACCCACCATGGCGACCAAGGTAGACATTCCCTCCGACAACTCCGCGGCGGCGGTGTTGGATTCCAACGGCATTCCCGAGCAGGTCCTGACCAGCCGGCCGGCCCTGGCCTACCTGGCTGGCCACCGCACCCGGCCGCCTGAGGTCGAGGATCAAGGAGCTCACACGAACCACGCCTTGATCACAATCGCATACGCGCCCGCAAACGATCGGCTGCCCGCGCGTTCAGCGCCCGGGGACGGCGCCGGTCGTGATGAGGGACTCGGCGGTTTCGACGATGGTGGTCCGCACGTCGCGGGTGGTCCAGCCGAGTTCGGCGCGCGCACGGGCGGACGAGGTGCGGGCCGGCGTGTCGAGGAGTGGCAGCGCGAGTCGCATGATGGGGTTGATCCGCGCGCCGAGCCGGACCGCCCAGCTTGGGATCGGCCGGTCCGGGACCCGGCAGCCGCGGGGGTTGTATTCCTGGGCGAGGATTCGGGCGATGTCGGCGAGCCAGACGGCCTCGGTCGACAGGATGTACCGGCGGCCCGCGGCGGCCGGTACCTGCAGCGCTAGTCGGTGTGCGGTGGCGACGTCGCGCGCGTCGACGGGGGCGAAGCCGAGTCGAGGCAGGGCCGGCAGCTGCCGGGTGAGCAGTTGTCGCACGACATCGACGGAGACGTTGGTCTCCGGGCTGTGGGTCGGACCCAGGACCAGACTCGGGTTGAGCGCGACGAGTTCGAGTCCGAGTCGTTCGGCTTCGGCCCACGCGGCCCGTTCTGCGAGTGTCTTGCTCTTGGCGTACGGCTCGCAGCGTTCGACGACCGACCAGTCGTCTTCGGTGCGCTCCCGCCCGTCGGACAGGTCGTGCCCGCTGCGGACGGCATCGACCGATGACGTCAGCGCGACCCGCCTCACCCCCGCGCGGCCCGCGGCTCGCAGCACGCGCAGGGTGCCGCCGACCGCAGGACGGATCAACTCCTCCTCGTCCTTGGGGCGGTACTTCGGGGCGGGCGAGGCGACGTGCTCGACGACCGTGACGCCATCGACGGCGGCGTCCCATCCGGCGTCGTCGAGCAGTGATGCCATGACGAGGTCGAGGCGCCCTCCGGTTCGTGCGGCGGCGGCGCGCAGGTGGTCGACGGGTGCGCGTGACAGGTCGCGGACCGTGCCACGGATGTCAAAGCCGTGGTCGAGCAGATCGATCGCACAGTGGCCGGCAAGGAAACCGGTCACGCCGGTGACGAGGGCGAGAGGTCGGGACATCGGCTGCACCGGTGGTGGGCCACGGCTATCTAAACGGTGCTCAGATCGCAGTCTAAGCAGTGCTTAGATGTCGGTCAAGGCGATAGGTCAAGGCGATAGACTGTGACGATGCGGCAAGGCGTCGATCAGCACACCGACTCGGACACCGACCCCAACGCGCGGCCGTACCACCACGGCGCGCTACGCGCGCAACTCATCGCCGCCGGACTGGACCTGGTGGCAGCGGAAGGTGTCGGGGCGCTGAGCCTGCGCAGGCTCGCTTGGGAGGTCGGCGTCAGCTCGGGCGCGCCGTACCACCACTTCGCCGACCGTGCGGCGCTGTTCGCGGCGATTGTCGTCGACGGACACGATCTGCTGTTCAGTCGGCTCGACGCCGTTCGGGCCGGCAGTTCCGACGCCGTCGCCGCGTTGCGCGAACTGCTCGTGGCCTACGCCAGCTTCGCCGCCGACCATTCCGCGCACATGCGCGTGATGCTGCGCCCCGAACTCGCCGAGTCAGCCGTGCACCCGGAGGTGACGGCGGCCGGAGCACGTCCGATCGAGCTGCTACGGTCGACCGTTCTAGCCGCGCAGGACGAAGGCGCTGTTCCTCCCGGCGACCCTGAGCCCGTGCTGCACATGATCTGGTCGCTGGCGGTCGGCTACGTGACGCTGTGGCTCGACGGCCCCGTCGAGGCCCGCTGCACCGCTCTCGGCACGACCCCCGACGAGATGATCCGCCGTGTCGCTTCGACCGTCGAGGCACTGCTGCGACGACCGCGAGCTTAGTTTGATCTTTGTAGGCGACGGAGGTCCCCACGGTCGGCTGATCGCCACGATGGGGTCTTCGACGTGCACCGGCGTGGCTCGGCCCAGAACCCGGCCGGGCAGCTACCCGGCCGGGTCGGCGCAGACCTGGTGGCCGTCGCGGTCCTCACGATGGTGCTGAGGGACGTCCACTCCGGCCGCGAGGACGGGTCACCCCGAGACGACGACTCCACCGGAGAAACATCGCGTCGGATGTGATAACATTTAGTTATGATAATGCGGGTGGGGATTCGGGAGATTACTCGGCAGACGTCCAAGATGATCCATCGAGCCGCGGCCGGGGAAACCGTACTCATCACCGAGCATGACCAGCCGATCGCGATGCTCGTCCCCCTACCCGACACCGGTGATCCGGCCGTCGACGAACTCATACGTGAGGGCAAACTGACGCCGGCGAGCAACCCGGGAGGGATCGCGGCACTGCTCGCGATCAGGCCGGCCACCGCGACTCACGACGGCGACACCGCCGAGGTCGTGTCCGAGCTACGCGAGGACCGCATGTGATCTACCTGGATAGCTCGGCGATCGTCAAGCTGGCTCGGCAGGAGGCCGAGACCGACGCGTTGCGGGCGTGGCTGGCGGCGAATCCGAAACCGTTGGCCGCGTCCGCGCTGGCACGGACCGAAGTCGCCAGGGCGCTCGTTCGCAGCGAACCGGCGGCCCTGCCGGTGCTGCGCGCGGTGCTCGCCCTGCTCCACCAGAAACCCATCACTGATGCGGTCCTCGACGCAGCCGCACAGCTCCCCGGGATGACATTGCGCAGCCTCGACGCGATCCACCTCGCCACCGCCGAAGAACTCGCGCCCGTGCTCACCTGGTTCGTGGTCTACGACAAGCGGTTGGCGCAAGCCGCCCGGGCGCGCGGTCTGCCCGTCGCGGCGCCAGCCTGAGGTGTAGGGCGACCTGGCCAATCGGGGTGTCCCGCTGCAACGCGAGGACTTCGCCGGCGGGCGAGTTTCCGCCGGGCGCCCTCGCGATGGCGAATCATCACGATGTGGCTGGGAACAGTAGCAGTGAGTTGTTGTCTGTGCGGTCGATCCGTGGCCGTCAGGGAGATGCGATGAGCGCCTCGATCGGATCAGCGGCCAGAGCGGCCAGTGACCCTGCCTCGGGCCGTCCTGCCGCGACCGACGAGGCGCGCGCCGCCTTGGCCGCGCAGGGCGCGCCGGGGTTGGCGGTGCGGCGGGTCGACGACAGCTGCCCGCTTTCGCTGTGGCTGGCCTGGCCCGGCGCCGGCCCGCCGCTGGCCGACGTCGTCCCGATGCTCGCCAATCTCGGCCTGCGGGCCGAGGACCAACATCCTCTTGAGCCAGCCGGCTCGGGCGATGGGTGCGCAACCGGCGATACCGTCAGCGTCGACGAGTACCGGATTCTCGGCCCCCCCGAGCTGGCCACCCAGGCGTTGGCGCAGGTCGGCGAGCTGGGCGAGACGCTGAGGGCGATCTGGGCGGGGCGGGCCGACAGCGACCCACTCGACCGGCTGGTGCTGACCGCGGGGCTGACCGCCGGCGAGGTTGCGCTGCTGCGGGCCCTGCTGCGGTACCTGCTGCACGCCGGGCTGCCGCTGAGCGAGGCGTACGGGCATCGGATGCTGACTGCGCGCGGGTCCTTCGTGCGGGACCTCGTCGCGCTGTTCCACGCCCGGATGCGTCCCGGTGCCGAAGACCCGGACGGCGCCGCGGAACTGGCGGCCAGCCTTGACCGCGACCTGGACACGGTCGCCGGCATCGATGAGGACCTGCTGCTCACCCGCCTGCGCGACGTCGTCCTCGCCGTCGTGCGCACCACCTACTACCTGCCGGGCGAGGCGCTCGCGGTGAAGCTCGACCCAGGCCGGCTGCGGTGGTTGCCGCGTCCCCTTCCCGCGGCCGAGGTCTTCGTGAGCACGGCGCGCTTCGACGCCCTGCACCTGCGCGCCGGGCTGGTCGCCCGCGGCGGGATCCGCTGGTCCGACCGGACCGAGGACCTGCGTGCCGAGATCGCCGGGCTGATGAAGGCACAGCGGGTCAAGAATGCGCTGATCGTGCCCGACGGGGCCAAGGGCGGCTACGTCCTGCGGCGCCCTCCGGACGACCCGCGGCGGCGGGAGGCCGAGGGCCGCGCCTGCTACGCGGCCTTCATCCGCGCGTTGCTGGCATTGACCGACAACCGGGTCGACGGGGTCACCGTCCGCCGGCCCGGGCTGGTGTGTCACGACGGCGAGGACAGCTATCTCGTCGTCGCGGCGGACAAGGGCACGGCCCGGTTCTCCGATCTGGCGAACGCGATCGCCGTCGAGTCCGGCTACTGGCTCGGCGACGCCTTCGCCTCTGGTGGCCGGACCGGCTACGACCACAAGGCGCTGGGGATCACTGCCCGGGGCGTCTGGGAGTCGGTGCGGCGCCACTTTGCCGAGCTGGGGGTGGACGCCGACGGTGAACCGATCACCGTCGTCGGGATCGGGGACATGTCGGGGGACGTGTTCGGCAACGGACTGCTGCAGTCGGACCAGTTGCGCCTCGTCGCCGCGTTCGACCACCGACACCTCTTCCTCGACCCCGACCCCGACCCGGACCGCTCGTATGCGCAGCGGCGGCGGCTTGCGGCGCTGCCCGCCAGCAGCTGGGACGACTACGATCGGTCGGCGCTGTCCGCCGGTGGAGGAGTGTTTCCGCTGTCGGCCCGACGGGTCCCGCTGTCCCCGCAGATCCGTGCACGGCTCCGGGTGGACGCCGAATGCCTGACCGTGGACGAGCTGATCCGGTCGATCCTGCGTGCGCCGGTCGACCTGCTGTGGAACGGCGGGATCGGCACCTGGGTCAAGGCATCGCGCGAGGACCACCACGCGGTCGGCGACAAGGCGCGCGACCGCCGCCGGGTCGACGCGTCCGAACTGCGTGCGAGAGTCGTGGCCGAGGGTGGCAACCTCGGCCTGACGGAGGCGGCCAGGGTCGAGTACTGCCTGGCGGGCGGCCGGTGCAACACCGACTTTATCGACAACTCGGCCGGCGTCGACTGCTCGGACCGCGAGGTGAACCTCAAGATCGGTCTTGCTGCCGCCGGCCGCGTGCCTGGTCCGATCGGTGGGAGCTCTCCGGGCACCGCCCCGGTGGACCCGTCTGGGCGGGACGATCTGCTGGCGGCGGCCACGGACGAGGTCGTGCAGCTGGTCCTCGCCGACTCTGCCCGGCAGGTGCTGTCGCTGAGCGTCTCCGAACGGCAGGCCGCGGTGTCGGTCGAGGGCATGGCTCGGCTCACCGGTCACCTCGTCTCTGCGGGCATCCTCGACCCGTCCGTCGACCCCGTCCCGGACCAGGAGGTGATGCGCGCGCGGATGGGCAGGGGCCCGGTGCTGGCCCGTCCCGAGATCGCGATCCTGCACGCCTACGGCAAACGCGAGGTCTTCGGCGAGCTCGTCGGGTCGGAACTGCTGGCCGAGCCGGCGACCGCCGAGGCGCTGGACGCCTACCTGCCGGCCACGCTCCGTCCCCTGATCAGCCCGCGGTTTGACCGGCATCCGCTGTGGCGGGCGATCGCCGCATCCCAGCTCGCCAATGACCTCGTCGACCGGGTCGGCGCCGGCTTCCTGTTCCGGCTGGAGGAACTGACCGGTGCGCCGCCGGTTGACGGTGTTCGTGCCTTCCTCATCACCCGGGACCTGTTCGGGCTGGCGTGGGTCTGGGAGGCGGTCGACGGCCATCACCAGCCGGCCGCGGGAGCGCCCCGCCGGGCCCGCCGCCGTGGCGACGTGCCCGGCGGCGACCGGGTCGACGCCGCCGTCGAGGCACTGCTGCGGTGCCGCATGCTGCAGGAGTATGCGGCCCAGTGGCTGTTGCGGCGGCGGCCGAGGCCGCTGGACCTGACCGTCGAGACCATGCGCTACTACGACGGCGTCAGCGAGGTGGCGATGGCGCTGCCGGAGACGCTGCGCCGCCTGGGCGCCCGGGAGGAACTTGACGCCATCGAGACCGTGCGGCGTCGGCTGCTCGGCGCCGGCTTGCCGCTGCGCGCGGCGGAGCAGGTCGCGAGGCTGAAGGTGATGGTCAACGTCCTCGACATCGTCGACGTGGCGCTGCAGCACGACATCGCGGTGACCGAGGTGCTGACCGCGTACTTCGACCTCGGCGTTCGGCTCGGGCTGGGCCGGCTGACCACCCGTATCGTCGACCGGCCCGGGGACTCCTACTGGGAGACGATGGCGAAGGCGTCGCTGCGGTCGAAGCTTGCCAGCAGCCATGCCCAGCTGGTCGAGGCGCTGCTGGCGAGGGCGGGCGGCGATCTGGACGCGGCGGTCGAGCGGGCCGCCCGCAGCGGTGGCGCCAGCCGGGTTCGCGCGGTGGTGGACGAGGTGGTGGAGGCGCCGGAGGTCACCAGTGCCATGGTGGCCGTGGTCGTGCTCCGGCTCGACGACCTGGCGGACCTCGTTCCCTGACGGGAGCGCGCCGCCGTGCAGGACGATCAGCGGGGCTGGTGTGACCGCCGCGCCGCGCACCATTCGGCAGCCTTTCGTTACAGGTGCGTGAGGTCGATCTTCGCGGTGAAGGGTGCCGTGGCCTCGATCACTCCGGTGTGAACGTCGCCCACTCGGTAGGTTCGCTCGGCCGGGTCGAGCACGTAGGTGTGTACAAGCGGGACGCCCGCGGCAGACTGTTCGATTCGCCAGTAGAAGGCGATCCCGGCGCGGGCGTACTGCCCGGGTTTGAGGATGCGGTCGGTGCTCTCGGAACCCGGCGAGACGACCTCGACGACCAGCAGCACGTTCTCGGGATGCATCGGCGCGCTGTCGATCATGCTGGTGCGGTAGACCACCACGTCGGGACGGCGGGTGGTGAGCGGCACGTCCTGGAGCCGGACGTCGAAGTCCGTGTCGGCGTTCCAGTCGGCCCTCCCGGCCGCGTCCAGGGCGTTCGCGACGAGTCGGGCCAGCCGGTTGTGCCGTGGGGAGGCGCTGGGGGTCACAACGACCATCCCATCCACGATCTCGATGCCCGAACACTGCTCCTCGGACCAGGAGTCATACTGCTCGGCCGTGATCTGCTGGTGCATCCAGGCGGGCGCGACCATCTCCGCGCTCATGGCGCACCTCCCGGAACCAGCCTGGGGACCCAGCCCGCTCGATGTAAGGGTAACGCCGCCGGCTCGGTGGGCGAGTCTAGGCTGAGCGGGTGGTGACGGCGTATCTGGCGGCTTTCGCGTGCGCTGTCTGCTACGGCGTCGGTTCGATCCTGCAGAGCATCGGCGCTCGCCGGACCGCCGCCGCCGGCGGCCTTGATCCTCGCCTGCTGGTGCGGCTGGCGGCCCAGGCTCCCTATCTTGTCGGGATGGGGCTGGACCTGGTCGGCTGGCTGTTCTCGCTGGTCGCGGTGCGGACCCTGCCGTTGTTCGCCGTCCAGGCGATCCTGGTGGCCAGCGTCGGCGTGACGGCCGTGCTGGCGAGAATCGTCCTGCGGGGTTCGGCTGGACCGGGCCCAGGTGGCCACCCTGGTCGTCCTCGGGCTCGGGGTGGTCCTCCTCGCGGCCACCGCCGCGCCGGGAAAAGCGAAACCATTGGGGTCGCTGTCCGTGGCCTTGATCGCGCTCGGCCTCCTCCCGACCGCCCTGGGCTGTTTCTGGGCTGGCCGGGCGCTGGCCGGCGAGCGCGCCGTCCTCGCCCTCGGCGGCCTGTCCGGTCTGGCGTTCGGCGCAACGGCGCTGTGCGCTCGCGCGCTGGAGGCCGACCGGACCGTCGTCGATGTCGTCACCGATCCGTTGTCCTGGGCGTTGCTCGTATACGGGGCGATCGGCATGATCGCTTTCGCCGCTGCCCTGCAACGGGGCTCGGTCACGCTTGCCATGGCGGGGCAGGCGACGGCGGAGACCATCGTCCCCGCGATCGTCGGGTTGACCCTGCTGGGCGACCACGCCAGGTCCGGCAGTGGTGGGATCGCGACGACGGGATTCATCGTCACGGTCTCGCGGCGGCATGGCTCGCCGCCCACAGTCGCGTCGAGCCCGCCGTGCCAAGCACCCCGGCGGCCGGCTCCCGAGGACCGAACTGTGACGCCCGCGAGCGTTCGGGCCCGACCCCGGAGCCTCCGTACGCTGAAGGTCTGTTTCATGACGACAAGGAGCACGAGCCAGTGTCGACCGCGTCTGCTTTCTCCCCGCTCGATTCCGCCGCTGGCGGCGCGCGCATGCCCGCGATCTACGCCACCCAGGGCGCCCCGCCGCTGATCGACCATCCGCACTGGACCGCCGAGCTCGCCGCCTGGGGCCGGGCGCTGCCGCGTCCCCGGGCGATCCTGGTGATCTCCGCGCACTGGGAGCAGAACCCGATCGCGTACGGGGCGACGACCACGCCCGTCCCGCTGTACTACGACTTCTACGGCTTCCCGGAGCGCTTCTACCGGCTGAGCTTTCCGGCTCCCGGGGCCCCGGATCTCGTGGCCGAGGTCGCCCGCCTGCTCGGCCCCGGCCAGCCGCTTGTCGAGCAGGCCGACCGCGGGCTCGACCACGGTGCCTTCATCCCGCTGATCTACATGTACCCGGACGCGGACGTTCCCGTACTCCAGATCTCCCTGCCCACGCAGGACCCGGTCGGCCTGCTGGAGCTCGGCCGGCGGCTGGCGCCGCTGCGGGACGAGGGCGTGCTGATCTTCGCCACGGGTCTGCTCACCCACTCCACCGGCCACGCCGACCTGTCGAACCCGGACAGCGACCCCCATCCCGACGTGGCCGCCTTCGACGCCTGGGTGGCCGACGCGCTCGGCCGCGGCGATCTCGACGCCCTGGTGCACTACCGCGACCGCGCGCCCGGGGTACGCCGGGCCCTGCCGAGCCAGGAACACTTCGTCCCGCTGTTCGTGGCCCTGGGCGCCGCGCTCGACATCCCCGAGCCGGTGATCTTCCCGCACCACGGCTTCTGGTACGGGAACTCGATGCGTTCGGTCCAGTTCGGCGCGGTGGTGCCGGCTGACGTGCCCGCCTGACCCGCCGCGGGCGGCGTCAGCGCGGCGCGGCGGTGCGGACCTGGCGGTGCAGGTGGTAGAGCCAGGGTGGGATCGTCGCCTAGAACACGATGATGTTGCCGACGACGACCCCCTTGGCGCCACCGACGAAAAGGCCCGTGACGGGGCAGGCGAGCAGGAACGGCACGAAGAACAGGTTGATCCAGAAGGTGAGCCGGGTCTTGCCGAAGGCGTAGAGCACCGCGGCCGGGCCGACCGCGAGCCCCGGGCCCACCTGCGCGACGACGGCGAGCAGCAGCAGGTCGCGGGTCTCGTTCCAGGTGTCGCCGAGCAGGGCCGCGCCGAAGTCGGTGGGCAGCAGCATGAACGCCAGTCCTCACAGCGTGCTGGAGACGACCACGAGCCCGGAGACCAGGTAGGCGCCGCGGATGACCCGGCTGGGCGGCATGTGCTTACGCCGAGAGAACTCGGGGATGGCGAAGCTCATCAACGCGACGGCCAGGTTCGTCGTGGGGGCCAGCAGGGTCTGCAACCCGCGCAGGGCGCCGACGAGCGAGGTGGGAGCCGACCGCCCCGATGATCAGGGTGGACGTCTGCTGGGCGCCCTGCAGCGAGATGAACTCCGCGGTCATGAAGCCGGTCGTCTCGCGGTGACCGGTGAACCACGCCAGCGCCCGCTTCGGATCGGGCCAGGCGTGGTGCTGCGCGACGCCGACCAGCGCGGCGAGGGCCGCCGCCGCGCCCCAGACCAGGACCAGTGCCACGGCGCCGCCGCCGGTGGCCGAACCGGCGGCGAGCAGGCCGACGCCGACCGCGAGCCCCGCCGCCCAGACGAGGTCGTTGCCGACGGCGAGCAGTGGACGGCCCTGGGCGAACGAGGCGTAGCGCCAGGCGTCCTGCACCAGCAGCGCCGGCATGACGACGCCCATCGCGACCAGGTTCAGCCCCACCGTGCCGTGCAGTGCGGCGCCGACGAGGACCAGGACCACGCCGACGGCGGCGCCGAGCACCAGCGCCGTGCCGGCCGTGGCCCGCACCGCCTGAGCGGAATGTCGACGCCGGGACGTCGCGTAGCTGATCCCCAGCGGCGCCGTCCCGGCCGCCCGGGACAACCCGACGACCATCGCGAAGATCGTATAGGCGATCGCGAACGCGCCGAACTCGCTCGAGTCCACCCGGCGGGCGATGATGAAGTTGATCGCCGCGTTGGTGCCACTCGACACCACCTGGTCGCCGACCGTGACCAGCGCGTTGATCCGGCTGCGGGACCGCGACGGCGCCGCCGCGGGTTGCTGCGGGGGTTCCTCGCGAGTTAGCTCACGGGCGGCGACGCTGGATCAGGTCGTCGAGGCGTTCGAGGTGGTATTCGGGGCGGTCGAGCAGCTGGGAGAGGTCCAGGTAGCCCGGGCGGTCCAGGTGCCCGGGGTAGTGGTCGCGGTGCCGCGGCTGTGGCACCGCCTCGTCCGCGCAGGTCGCGTGGTCCGTGCCGAGCCTCAGGTCCTCATCCACGTCGAGTCGGGCCCCCGGCCTCGTCCGATCCGTCAGCGCGGCTGCGCCCATGCCGGCGCCGACTCTACCGTGACGTAACTGTCATCTTTGGGTAAGCGGGCGTGCACGTTGGCGCCTCAGTGCAGCGCGGCCACGATCGTGCGGGTGTTGTGCTCCTCCATCTGCAGATAGGTGGCACCGTCGGAACCGGCGGGGCCGAGGGTGTCGCCGTACAGCGAGTCCTCGCCGGCCTCGACCCGAACGCCGGCCTCGTCCGCGATGGTCCGCGCGGTCCGTGGCGGCAGCGAGGACTCGGAAAAGACGGCCTTGGTGCCCGTCTTTCGGATTTTGTCCACGATGTCCCTGATGTTCCTGCCGGACAGCTCCGCGGCGGTGTCGAAGCTCGGGATGATCGAGCCGACGAAGGTGAGGCCGTAGCGGTCGATGTAGTAGCCGAAGGCGTCGTGGTTGGTGACCAGCTTGCGGTCGGCGGGCGGGATGGTGGCGATCTGACGGCGGATGTCGCCGTCGAGGGCGTCGAGCCTGGTGTCGTAGGCGACTCGGTTGGCGTGGAAGTAGCCGGCGTTCGCCGGGTCGGCCTGGGCGAGCCCGCGCTCGATGTCCGCGACCATGATCTTGGTGTTGAGCGGGTTGTGCCAGATGTGCGGGTCGCCGGCCTTCTCTTCTTCGTCCCCGTTGCCGGAGCGGATGGTCACGCCACGGCTCGCGTCGACCCGGACCCCGTCGAAGCCGGCGGCGCCGACGGCGTCGTCAAGCCAGCTCTCCAGCCCGACGCCGTTCTCGACCAACACCCGGGCGTCGCCGACCGCCTCGAGGTCGGCCGGGGTGGGCTCGTAGTCGTGCGGGTCGACGTTCGGCTTCAGCAGCTGGGCGACGCGGACCCGGTCGCCGCCGAGGACCCGGGTGAAGTCGGCGGTCTGGCTCGTCGTCGTGACGACCGGCAGCCGCTTGTCGGCGGCCGCGGCGTCGGCGTCGGCGGAGGACGAGCCGCAGCTGGCTGCGAGAGCCGCGAACAGCGCCAGGCCGGCCACGAGCCGGGTGGAGGTGGAGCGGGGGAGGGGGATGTGGGGCAAGGGATCCTCACTTCGCAGAGTGGACGCTCCTGATGAAAACGATTCCGAAAACGGATGTCAATAAGTCGCTCGGCGACGGTCAGCGGATGAGCGCGGGCTGCTGTTGGGTGATGCAGTGCACGCCGCCGCCGTGACCGAAAATCACCCGGGCGTCCACCGGTTCGACCCGGCGGGTGGGATACAGCCGGGCGAGCAGGTCGAGGGCGTCGGCGTCGCGGGGGTCGTCGAAGACGCCGGCGACGACCAGGCCGTTGGCGACGTAGTAGTTGAGGTAGGAGTAGCCGGCCGGGCCCCCGTCGACCTCCAGCACGGTCGGCGCCGCGATCTGGACGACCTCCAGCGGGCGGCCGGCGGCGTCACGGCTCGCCCGCAGCAGCGCGGCCAGCTCCCGGGTCGTCGCGTGGTCGGGATGAGCCGGGTCGGGCTGGCTGTGCACGGCGACGAGGCCGGGCCGGACGAATGCGGCGACGACGTCGGCGTGCCCGCGGGTGCCGAACCGGTCGTAGTCGCGCGCCACCCCCCGCGGCAGCCAGATCGCCCTGGTCGTGCCGAGCTGGGCGTGCAGCTCCGCCTCCACCCGGGCGCGGTCCCAGCCGGGATTGCGGTGCGGGTCGAGTTGGACCGTCTCGGTCAGCAGCACGGTGCCGGCGCCGTCGACGGCGATCCCGCCGCCCTCGTTCGTCAGCGCCGAGTGGCGCACCGCCGCGCCGGCCCGTTCGGCGACGGCCGTGGCCAGCAGCCGGTCCGCGGCCCAGCTCGCCCACTGCTGGGCGCCCCAGCCGTTGAAGATCCAGTCGACGGCGCCGAGATGCCGACCGCCGTCGATCGTGAACGTCGGGCCGCTGTCGCGCACCCAGGCGTCGTCCAGCTCGATCTCGATCACCGTCACGGTGGGCGGGACCAGCCCCGCCGCGGTCGCGCCCTGACCCGGGGCGGCGATCAGGGTGACCGGCTCGTGGCGGCCGATCGTCGCCGCCACCCGGGCCCAGGCGGAGCGGGCCGCGGCGAGGCCGGGGGAGCCTTGCGCGCCGAAGGTGTCGTTCGGGGGCGGGAACGCCATCCAGGTCCGGGTATGCGGCTCCCATTCGGCTGGCATCCGGCGAGCGGTGGGGACGGCGGGCACGCGGGCCATCATCGCAGGCCCGATGCTCGCCACCGGTCCCTGCGGCCGTGAGAGCATCGGGGCATGCTGACGATCACCAGCATCGGGACGCCCGCCTCGCCGGCCCGGGTGGCGCCGCCGGCGCGCGCGCCGTTGCGGATCGGGGCGGTGCAGCACCGCTGGCATCCCGACCCGGCGGAGCACGCCGCCGCGCTGCGGGCCGGCGCGCTCGCCGCGGCCGAGCTCGGCGCCCAGCTCGTCTGCTTCCAGGAACTGACGCTGTCGCGCTACTTCGCCGACGTGCCCCCGGTCGACCGGCCACCGGTCGGCCAGCCAGCGGGGGGCGACCCGGCGGGGGGCGGCGCCGGACCCGCCGCGTTGGCCGAGAGCGTCGAGGACGGGCCGACGCGCACCCTCGCCGCCGGTCTCGCCGCGGAGCTCGGCATCGCGGTGCACATGTCGCTGTATGAGCGGGCGGACGGCGCCGACGGGCTGGGCTTCAACACCGCCATCGTCGTCGGCCCGGACGGCGCGCTGCTCGCCCGGACCCGCAAGATGCACATCCCGGTCACTGCCGGTTACCACGAGGACCGGTACTTCCGCCCCGGGCCGGCCGGGGCGGACAGCTTCCCGGTCGTCGAGCTGCAGCAGGGCCGGTTCGGCTTCCCCACCTGCTGGGACCAGTGGTTCCCGGAGCTCGCCCGGGCCTACTCCCTCGCCGGCGCCGATGCCCTCGTGTACCCGACGGCGATCGGATCCGAGCCCGATCATCCCGACTTCGACACCGAGCCGCTGTGGCACAGTGTGATCGTCGGTAACGGGATTGCCAACGGGACGTTCATGATCGCGATCAACCGGATCGGGACCGAGGGCGCCCTGACCTTCTACGGCAGCTCGTTCATCAGCGACCCGTACGGCCGGGTGCTGGTCCAGGCGCCCCGCGACGTCCCGGCGGTGCTGGTCGCCGATCTCGACCTCGACCAGCGCAGGGACTGGCTCACCCTGTTCCCGTTCCTCACCACCCGCCGCCCCGACGCCTACCGGGGGCTGGCCGAGCCGCGCACGGGCGACGTCGACGGGTCGTAGAACTCCGGGTCGCCGAGCCTCTGGACTTCGCGGCGTGCAGGCGTGAGACGCCCAGCGCGGTTCGAGACGGCTCAGCGCTCGGCGGTCAGGGACGCCAGCGCGTGGGCGTACCGCTTCGCGCAGTACGGCGCGGGATGGATGAAGTCGACGATGCACCGGTGGCCGTCGAGCTCGGTGTTGAAGGCCATCGCCGGATGAATCGCCCGCGCCGCCCGCTCCGAGTAGCGCACCCGGCCCGCAGACTCGTCGGCGAGCTGCCGGTACAGGTCGTTGAGCCGCACGCTGCCCAGCATCCAGCCTGGCAGTCGGGAGGCCGGCGTCGTCCAGTCGACCTGGCCGGACGTGCTGTTGAACGAGGACGGTACGGCCGCCGCCAGCACGATCCGGGTCACTCTATGGCGCAGGTACCAGTCGATCTGCGCGGTCAGCTCGGCCCGGTAGGTGGCGATGAGCTGGGTGCCGACGAGGCCGCCGGGGTTGTTGCCGTTCCAGTTCAGCACCACGGTCCGTGGCCGGTCCGCCGCCGCCAGGTCGCCGGAGATCAACGGCGAGGATGCGTCGGCGTAGACGCTGGGGTCGAGTCCCGGGTAGCCGACGAGATGCACCGGGCCGGTGTCGGTGGCCCGGGCGGCCACGGTGACCAAGGAGTCGCCGACCACCAGGGCGGGTTGCCGAGGCCCGCCACCGCCGCCGCCCGGCCGGCCGCCGCCGAGGAACGCCGCGACCGACAGCGCGGCCAGCACGACGACGGTCAGCCACGGCCTGGCCCCGCCGCGGGCGGCTTCCGGAGCGGGCGAGACAGGCCGACGCGTCCGGGAATTCGACTCCGGCCGCGGATGAGAAGATCCGCCGTGCGCGGATCGGCGAGGGTTCGACGAAATCTCGGGACCTTCTTTCCGTCCGGGGCGTCGGTAGCCGTTGCCGAGATGTTTCCCTTGGCGATTACCCCGGAGCGTCCCGATGAACCGGTTGATAAAAGCCCGCGCGGCGCCGGCCTGGCGGAAAGGGGTCCGCTCAGCGGGGGGAGCGGCTGCGCTGGGCGTTCAGCGTCGCCACCGTCGGGACCAGATCGCCGATCGTGGTGAAGTCGGTCGCGAGGAACGTCGGGGTGAGCCCGGCCTGTTCACAGCGGCGCAGGTGGGCGAGTAGAACGGGTTCCCGGTTGACCGCGTCGGCGTCGGGCCGGCCCGGATCGTCCCCGTCCACCCAGTGGTTGACAAGCAGCATCTGCGCGGTGCGCGAGCCGCGCCCCACCCGGCAGGTGAACTACGTCGGGGAGGGCACGTCGAACGGCGTGTCCGCCCCATACCGGAAGAACCGCCGGTACCAGCTCTTCGGGACGTCCGCGTTCTCGGCGAAGACCACCAGCCGGCGGTCGGTCGCCACCAGGTGCCCCAGTGTCGGCCAGCGTCCGTGCGGGTCCGCGGGCGGCGTCACGATCCGGTGCAACAGCCCGGCCCGGCGGACGGCGGCGATCACCTCCCCGGGCGGCACGGAGTCCTGCAGGATCAGCGTCACGACCTCGGACGGGTTGCGCGCCAGCCACTCGTCGATCGAGTGCAGGGCCGTGTCCAGGGACAGCGAGCCGAGCTGGCACACGCTGTGGCACAGCCACAGGCCGGGCCGGGTGGAGCGGGTGCCCCGGACCAGCGGCTCCAGCGCGTCGCGTTCCCGCGGGCGCAGGCGGGCGAGGAAGGTCTCCACCTGCATCGGCGTCGTCCAGCGCTGCACGTCGAGCAGCAGCGCTCGCACGCCGGTGTCGAGCTGGCCGACGAGGTCAGGGTCCTGCGTCGCCCCGACGAAGTCGTCGGCGCTGGAGGCCATCGCGTTGTGGCTGGCGGCGTAGACCGCCTTGTCGTAGCGCAGGGCGCACAGGGCCCGGCTGCCGTTGCAGCTCGCCGCCTCCCCGCCGAAATGTGCCGGTGTCACCAGCCACGAGGAGCTCAGCAGCAGTGCCGCGGACAGCGCCAGGGCCACCGAGCGGCGTCGGCGCAGCGGCCACCGTCGGCGCCGCACGAGCAGGCCGACGAGCCCGAGCAGGCACCCGGCCAGCACCACCCCCGCGGCCACCTGTTCCCACTCGGTGCGAATCCGGTCGATCATGGTTCCCTGCAGGTCGTGCAGCAGGTTCCGCACCCGCAGGGGCAGGGTCGGGTTGGCGCTGATGATGCCCGCGGTCGGGTCGCCGACCAGGGTGGGCAGCAGCAGCCCGAGCAGCAGCGCGGTGGCCCCGCCGATCACCATGCCCCCGGCGACCAGCAGCATCGTGTCGCCGCGCCCGCAGCGGGCGTGCTGCGCGGCGAGCAGGACCGACAGCACGGCCGTGGCCGCGAGCAGCGCCCCCAGGGTCACCGTGCCCCAGCGGCCCAGTGCGTGGAGCGCGTGCAGCAAGCCCACGCCGGCCGACTCGTGCGCGCGGGCCAGCGGGGCGCCCAGGTCGAGCTGGTCGCCGGCCAACCGTCGGCGCAGGTCCGTCAGGGCCGCCTCGTCGCCCTGGAACAGCATGGGCCCGACCACGGCGAGCGCGGCGGGCACCTTTCCCTGCCGCAGCAGTCCGCCGACCCGGTCGCGGACCCGGGCCCGCTCGACGGCCGGGAGCCGGGCCAGCAACGCCGAGCCGATCTGGTCGGCCTGCTCACCGGTCAGGTCCATCGTCGGGATCCCGGCGGGACGGCGTCCCTGCGCCATCTGGTCGAGCCCGCCGACCAGGATGCCGGTGACGGCGGCGACGTCATGGGCCTGGAAGGTCGGCGTGCCCGAAATCTGCCCGGCCAGGTAGATGGTGGCGAGCTTCGCGATCGCCGCGAACATCGGGCGCAGGTCGACGCTGAGCGTCAACGTCGGCCGCTGGCCGCCGAGATAGCCCGAAATCTGCGAGCTCAGCGTGTTCACGGCGCCGCGCACCGCCGAGGCCGGTGCGACGAGGCGCAGGCTGTCGACGACGACGTCCGCAGGGACGGGCACCCCGGCGAGCAGGTCCCGGGTTACCCCGGCGACGGCGGGGTCGGCCAGCACCTCGTCATAAAGCCGCCGGTAGACGTCGGTGTCGTCCACGGCCTGCCGGTAGTAGCCGGCACGCTGGACGGTCAGGTTGGTCGTCAGCGCCACGACGGCCACCGGCCAGCACAGCAGCGCGGCGATCAGGGCGAGGACGATCCCGGCCCGCGCGCGCCGCCTGGTGGCGGGGAGGACATCGAGGCGGCGCACCGTCGGGACATGCCCGGTCGGGATCGCCCCGATGCCGCCACGGCGCCGGGGTCACACTTCGCATCTCATCGGTGGGTCAACCGGCCACCCCGGCTGGCTGCCCCGGCTGGCCACTTTCGGCTGGCCGCCCTTGGCCGGCCACCCCGGCCGGCTACCGCTCGACCTGGGTCTTCAGATCGTACAGTGCGGATTCGACCAGCTTGTCCTCCGCCTTGCGACGCAGCAGGCCGGGGATCGGCACCTTCAGCTCGACCGTCAGGTCGTAGGTCACCTCGGTGCTGCCGTCGCCGAGGTCGGTCAGCGTGTAGCTGCCGTCCAGCGTGCGCACCCGGTCCGACTCGAGCATCGTCCAGGTGACGGAGGTAGGGCCGGCCCAGTCGTAGACGAGGGTGTAGTCCTCCTTGCCGAAGGTCGTCTTTGCCTGGAAGCGGGCCTTCGCGGGCAGGCCGGCCGGCGTGGTCTCGATGACCTCCGCCGAGGTGAGCGCATCCGACCAGTCGGGGTATCGGCTGATATCGGCGACGACGGCCAGCACCGCCGCGGGCTGCGCCTTGATGACGATCGTGGACGAGACGTGATCGGCCATAATGGCAGGTCCTCCACATATTCCGGGTACGTACGGGATTCGGCGGCAACTGTTTGTGGCAGCACGGCCGATCTTTCCTGTCGCGAAACGGAACGTATAAGAACCTGATGTATCGGTAAACATAAAACACCCGAACGTGTGGAGTTGCGACCGGCCGCGGGTGTTCGACCGGCCACGCGCGTAAAGGCGGCTTTGGTGCGATGGCCCCGGATAACTGTCGCGGACGTGTTCCGCCGGCCCGACGGTGCCGTTCCGCCGGGCCGAGGGTAAGGATTGGGCAGGTGTTTACCGCGGGTCGTAGGCGAGGTTGGGGCGCAGCCAGCGCTCGACGTCGCCGACGCCGAGGCCGCGCCGACGGGCGTAGTCGGTGACCTGGTCCCGGCCGATGCGCCCGACCGTGAAGTACTTCGATTCCGGATGGGCGAAGATGATCCCGCTGACGGCCGACGCCGGGGTCATCGCGAACGACTCGGTCAGGCCCAGGCCGACCTGGCCGGCGTCGAGCAGGTCGAACAGCGCCTGCTTCTCGCTGTGGTCGGGGCTGGCCGGGTAGCCGAGCGCCGGGCGGATGCCGCGGAAGCGCTCCGCATGCAGGTCCGCGAGGTTCGGCTCGGCGTCCGGTTCGAACCACTCTCGGCGCGCGGCGAGATGGATGTACTCGGCGAACGCCTCCGCGAGCCGGTCCGCGAGCGCCTTCGCCATGATCGACCGATAGTCGTCCTGGTGGGCCTCGAACTCGGCGGCGAGCTTGTCCGCGCCGTGGATGGCCACGGCGAAGCCGCCGAGGTGGTCGCCGTCGGGCGCGACGTAGTCGGCGAGGCTGCGGTTCGGCCGGCCGGCGGGCTTGGTCGTCTGCTGGCGCAGCATCGGAAGCCGCACCAGCCCGTCACGGGCGCCCGCCACCGCACCGGCCTCGATCACCAGGTCGTCGCCGTCGGCGTGGGTGGGCCAGAAGCCGTAGACGCCCTTCGCCTGCAGGCTGCCGTCCTTGATGATCTGGTCGAGCAGCGCGTTCGCCTCGTCGTACAGCTCGCGGGCGACCGGTTGGTCGAGGATCGCGGGGAACTTGCCCTTCAGCTCCCAGGCGAGGAAGAAGAACTGCCAGTCGATCATCTCGCGCAGCGCGGCGAGGTCCGGGGTGACGACGCGGCGCCCGGTGAAGGCGGGGACGGGCAGCTCGTCGAAGGAGACCTGCTCCCGGTTGGCCCGCGCCTGCTCCAGGCCGAGCAGCGGCTGCGCCCGGCGGTTTTCGTGCTGCTCGCGCAGCTTGGCCTGCTCGGCCCGGTTGCGGGTGTCGAGCTGCTCGGCCCGCTCGGCGTCGAGCAGGTCCGAGACCACCCCGACGACCCGGGAGGCGTCGATCACGTGGACGGTGGTCGACTCGTAGGCGGGGGCGATGCGCACCGCGGTGTGCTGGCGCGAGGTGGTGGCGCCGCCGATGAGCAGCGGCAGGTTCAGCCCACGGCGCTGCATCTCGGCGGCGACCGCGACCATCTCGTCCAGCGACGGCGTGATCAGCCCGGACAGGCCGACCGCGTCCGCGCCCTCGGCGACGGCGGTGTCGAGGATGACCTTCGCGGGGACCATCACACCGAGGTCGATCACCTCGTAGTTGTTGCAGCCGAGGACGACGCCGACGATGTTCTTGCCGATGTCGTGCACGTCGCCCTTGACGGTGGCGAGCACGACCTTGCCGCTGCCGCTGCGGGCCGCCGGGGCGTTCCCGTCGAGGGCGGCCTGCGCCTTCTCGGCCTCCATGTACGGCTCCAGGTAGGCCACCGAGCGCTTCATCACCCGCGCGCTCTTGACCACTTGCGGCAGGAACATCTTCCCCGCGCCGAACAGGTCGCCGACGATCTTCATGCCGTCCATCAGCGGACCCTCGATCACGTCGAGGGGACGGGTGGCCTGCGCCCGCGCCTCCTCCGTGTCGGCCTCGATGAAGTCGACAATGCCGTGCACGAGGGCGTGGGAGAGCCGCTGCGCGACCGGCGCCTCCCGCCAGGCCAGGTCCACCACCCGCTGGGTGCCCTTGCCGTTGACCGTCTCGGCGAAGGCGACGAGCCGGTCGGTGGCGTCGGAGCGCCGGTCGAACAGCACGTCCTCGACGAGTTCGAGCAGCTCGGCGGGGATGTCGGCGTAGACGGCGAGCTGACCGGCGTTGACGATGCCCATGTCGAGCCCGGCGCGCACCGCGTGGAGCAGGAACGCCGAGTGCATCGCCTCGCGGACGACGTCGTTGCCGCGGAAGGAGAACGACAGGTTCGAGATGCCGCCGCTGATCCGCACCCCCGGGCAGCGCTGCTTGATCAGCGGCAGCGCGTCGAGGAACGCCTTGGCGTAGCCGTTGTGCTCGGCGATACCGGTGGCCACGGCGAGCACGTTCGGGTCGAAGACGATGTCGGTGGCGGGGAAGCCGATCTTCTGCGTGAGCAGGTCGTAGGCGCGCCCGCAGATCGCCACCTTGCGCTCGGTGGTGTCCGCCTGGCCCA
This sequence comes from Candidatus Frankia alpina, assembly GCF_902806485.1. Classification (GTDB taxonomy): domain Bacteria; phylum Actinomycetota; class Actinomycetes; order Frankiales; family Frankiaceae; genus Frankia; species Frankia alpina. The sequence continues at coordinate 26,360 of NZ_CADCWT010000025.1, forward strand.
ACTCGTCGAAGGCCATGACGACGACGCCGGCGCCGAAGTCGCGGATGCGCCGGGCGTGGCCGAGGAAGACCTCCTCGCCCTCCTTGAGACTGATCGAGTTGACCACGCCCTTGCCCTGCACGCAGCGCAGCCCGGCCTCCAGCACGCTCCACCGCGAGCTGTCGATCATGATCGGCAGGCGGGCGGCCTCCGGCTCGGTGGCCAGCAGGTTCAGGAACGTCGTCATCGCCTGCTCGCTGTCGAGCAGATCGGCGTCCATGTTGACGTCGAGCAGGTTCGCCCCGCCGCGCACCTGCTCCAGGGCGACGTCGACGGCGGCCTGGTAGTTGTCGGCCTCGATGAGGCGGCGGAAACGCGCCGAGCCGGTGACGTTGGTCCGCTCGCCGATCATGACGAAGCCGGTGTCCTCGCCGATCTCGAACGGCTCCAGGCCGCTGAACCGGGTCCGCGGTGCGGGCGTCGGCACCTGGCGCGGCGCCGCGCCCTGGACGGCGGCGGCGATCTGGGCGATGTGCGCCGGCGTCGTCCCGCAGCAGCCGCCGACGATGTTGACCATCCCGGCGGCGGCGAACTCGCCGATCAGCCGGCCCGCCTCCGCCGGAGTCTGGTCGTAGCCGCCGAAGGCGTTGGGCAGCCCGGCGTTCGGATGGCAGGCGGTGTAGGTGCCGGCGATGCGCGACAGCGCCTCCACATGGGGGCGCATCTCCTCGGCGCCCAGCGAGCAGTTCACGCCGACGACCAGCGGGTTCGCGTGGGCGATGGAGCTCCAGAACGCCTCGACGGTCTGCCCCGACAGCGTCCGCCCGGACAGGTCGACGATCGTCACCGAGATCCACAGCGGCAGCTGCGGGGCGACCTCGCGGGCCGCGGCGATCGCGGCCTTCGCGTTCAGCGTGTCGAAGATCGTCTCGATGAGCAGCAGGTCGACCCCGCCGTCGGCGAGCGCCTGGATCTGCTCGGCGTAGGCGGCGCGGACCTGGTCGAAGGTCACCGCCCGATACGCCGGGTCCTCCACCCGCGGGGACAGCGACAGCGTCACGTTGAGCGGGCCGATGGAACCGGCGACGAACCGCCCGCCCGCCTCGTCCGCGGCCTGCCGGGCCAACTGCGCGCCGCGCAGGTTCATCTCCCGGACCAGCGCCTGGAGGCCGTAGTCGGCCTGGCCGATGCTCGTCGCGGTGAACGTGTTCGTGGTCGTGATGTCCGCGCCCGCGGCCAGGTACTGCCGGTGCACGTCGAGGATGACGTCCGGGCGGGTCAGGTTGAGCAGGTCCGGGTCGCCGACGACGTCCTTGGGATGCTCACGCAACGAGTCGAGCTGGTAATCCGCCGGGGTGAGGCCGGCGTTCTGCAGCATCGTGCCCCAGGCGCCGTCCAGGACGACCACCCGCCGCGCCAGCAGCTCCCGCAGCGCGGCCGCGCTGTCCTGGGTGCGGGGGCGACCCGCCACCTCACCGACGGACGTGGTTCCAGCCATGAGACACCTCCCTGTCGTGGGAGGCGCCCTTACCGATCGGTACGGGCCGAGCGTGGCGGACTTTGGTCCGTTGCAGCGCCTCTCGACCTGACATCGACGATACCGTGCCAGCGTGATCACTTCGCGCGGGCTCGAGCACTTGCTCATCCACCCGGTCGCCGCCCGCCACCGACTCGACGACGTTCCCGCGGCGAACCGGGCGGCGCTCGCCGACCCCGACCACCTGCATGATCCCGACGTGGTGTTTCTCGATGCGTGACGCCGATGGGCGTGACGCCGATGGGAAGAATCGCGGGATGGGGTCGGGTACCGCCGGACGGGCGGGCTACTCAAAGACGCCGCTGGCCCGCAAGCTGGGAGTGAAGCCGGGCCACCGGCTCGTGCTCGCCGCCGTGCCGCCCGGGTGGGCGGTGCCGGAGCTGCCCGAGGGCGTCGAGCAGGCGCACATCGCGGACGGGGGCGGTGGGGGGCTCGCGGCGATCGACGTGTGCGTCGCGTTCTGCCGACGACCGGCCGACGTCCACCGGGCCGTGGACGAGTTCGCTGAGGCGATCCGGCCCGCGGGTGCCCTGTGGATCGTCTGGCCGCGCCGGGCCGCCGGTCATCGCAGCGACGTCACCGAGAACCTCATCCGCGAAGTCGCCCTGCCGCGTGGCCTGGTCGACACCAAGGTCGCCGCGGTCGACGAGGACTGGTCCGGTCTGAAGGTCGTCTGGCGCCGCGAGCGCCGCTGACGGCCTGGCCCGGCCCGGCCCGGCCCGACCCGCGTGTCACGCAGCCCCGTCCGCCCGTACCTCCACCAGATGGGTGTCGGTGTTGAACTCGGCGAGCACGAGGCGGTCGCCGTCCCGGGAGAACCGAGTGATTCCGGCGTTGCGAATCCCGCCCTCGGCGGCGATCCGACCCAACTCGTCGTTGGACAGATCCTCGATGAGCTGGCGCAACATGACTACGACCGCGTCGTGCGCGACGACGAGAACCCGCCGGCCGGCATGCTCGCGGTTCAGGTCGGTCAGCAACGAGCCGAGGCGCAGGGCGATGTCCGGGAAGTTCTCCCCGCCCGGCGGGCGGTAGTCCCACTGCCCGACCGTGCGGCGGCGCTCGGCCTCGGCGGGAAAGCGGGCGTCGATCGCCGCCCGGGTCATCAGCTCGAACCGGCCCATCAGCCGGTCGTCGAACGTCGGCGCCGGCAGGGCCAGGCCGGCGGTGGCCGCGGCCTCGGCGGCGATCGCGTAGGTCCGCCGGGCCCGCAGGTAGGGGGAGCAGACGACGACCTCGGGGGGCCGCACGATCGGCGGGTCGGCGGCCAGCGCCCGGCCGAGCGCTGCGGCCTGCTCGACCCCCAGCGCCGTCAGCTCGACGTCGGTGTCGCGGCCCGTCACCCCCGCGTCGATGCGCCCCGCCGCCCGCGCCGCCACGAAGGCGACGTTCGCGACGCTCTGTCCGTGCCGTACCGCCGTCAGCTCGGCGACCAGACCGTCGTCCACACCCACCCCCACCTCGGCACCCTGACCCGCACGACCATCCCACAGCACGCCGGCCGGGTGTCCCGATCGTCCGGCGACGGGTCCGGGCGGCCACGTCCGGCCACGTCGCCGATAACCCGAGCGGAGTGCGGACGGTCAGCGCGACCAGTCGCTGAGGGCTTCCAGGTGGCGCCGCATCCGATGCCGGGCGAGTCCGCGGTCGCCAGCGATGATGGCGTCGATGATTCCCCGGTGCGCGGCCCGGGCGTCGCACACCGGCTGACCGCACCCGCCGGTCGTCGGTTCGCCCGCGGGGGCGGGGCGGGCGCCGTCGTCGTGCCGCCGCCAGATGGCCGTGAGCACTCGGACGAACGAGGCCAGTGCCTCGTTGCCGGTCAGCCGGGCCAGCTCTATGTGCAGGTGGTGCCCGGCGTCGGGGGGGCCGTCGGGCGATTCGCCGGCGTCGGTGGCGAGCAGCGTCTCGAGCCGGGCGGTGAGCTCGGGGCCACGGCGTTCGATGAGAATATCGACGCAGCTCAGCTCCAGTGCGTCACGCACGATCCGCAGGTCGTCGACGCTGGCCTGGCTGTACTCCAGGTACAGCGTGGTCGCCTCGACGGTCGCCGCCGGGTCCGGCTCGGTGACGACCAGGCCGCCGCCGGGACCGCGACGCATCTGCGCCACCGAGTGATATTCGAGCAGCCGGACGGCCTCGCGCAGCACCGCCCGACTCACCCCGTAGCGGGCGAGCAGCTCGCTTTCCGAACCGATGACCACCCCGACGGGAACGCCGTCGCGGGCCACGTCGTCGCGGATGCGACCCGCGACCGTCTCGGCGAGCTTGCCCGGCGGCACCGTCCCGCCCGGAACCGCGCCCAGGCCCGGTTCGCGGAGCCGGATGCGCTGCCCGCCCGTGCCCGCGCTCCCGCCCGCCCCCTCGCTAGTGTCCGTGTTCATGCCCGGACCAGTGTCTGCACCTGTGTCTGCACCGTCGCCGGCGGGCGGCGCGGTCATCCACTCGTGCATGGCCTCCAGGTGTACCGCCGCGAGGTGCTGGGCGCGGGCGGCGTCCCCGCCGATCACGGCCTCGGCGATGGCGGCGTGGTTGCGGTGCACCTCCTCGGAGACCTGGGCCTGCCGGGCTGGGGAGGCGCTGCGGCGGGTCGTGGCGTACCGGTGGGCGGCATACCGGAAGGTCAGGGAGTTGAGCACGTCGACGAACAGCACCAGCACCGGGTTGCCGGTGGCCGCCGCGATCGCGTGGTGAAGCTGGTGGTGGGAGCCGAACTCGGTCGGGTCCGCCGTTTCCTGCCGGGCGATGATCTCGCGCAGGGTGCGGATGCCGTCCTCGGTGATCCGTGCCGGGGCCAGGGCGGCGGCCAGCGACTCGATGATGAACCGTGCGCGCAGGATCGACTCGATGGTGATCCCGACGTACTCGAGGTAGACGCCGAGCGCGGTCGTCACCGCCACCTCGTCCGGCGCGCGGACGATGAGCCCGCCGGACGGCCCCCGGCGCATCGTCGCCACCTGGTGGTGCTCGACGATCCGCACGGCCTCCCGGAACACCGCCCGGCTGACCTTGTACCGCTCGATCAGCGTCGGCTCGGAGCCGATGACCGCACCGACCGGCCAGCCCGCGCGGACGATGTCGTCCTCGATCCGCCAGGCGACCTGCGCGGCGAGCTTGCCGCGGGCCTCGCCCTGCGGGGGATGCCGGACACTGATGGCCGCGCCGCGCGCCGACTCCACGAGCCTGTCCGTGGAGGGCATCGCCGTCGGCCTCCTCCCCGGGATGTGGCATGGCACGGGATCGCGCGGCACCGAACCGGGCCGGCCCCGGTCGGCGGGGTCAGCGAGCGGAACGGGCATCTCGCCCGGCCTGCCGTCGTACATGCTCGGATGTCCAAGGATATGCGCGCTGGGACACGCCCGGAAGTGCTCTCCGAAACGCGCCGGCCGCGCTGGGTAGCCCGAACGGGGGTGCCCGCGACATCGCCTGCGGCTGAGGCGCTGGGGGGTTCACCTGCGGCTCGACGTCAGGCCCGGCGGTCGGCGGCCGGCGTTGATGCGCGACCTTCCGCCCGGTGGCGATGACACCCACATTGCCTCTCCCGATGACCCGACCGGGCCGGTCACGGCCCGGTCGGGTCATCGGCGAAGCCGTACGTGCTGATAGCACCCGACCGCGCCCTGGCCATGCCCACACACCAGTCCGGGGTGTCGTGCCCGGGTAGCGGACGGCGAGCGCTTGGGTGCCGGGAGCGTTGGGCAAGAATCCACCTCCCCTGGCGGTTCCGCTCCTCCTGCAGTCGTGTAGCATGGCCTCCAGATCCTGACGGACCGCATCCCACGGGCCGCTCGGGACAACAACTGAAGATCACTGTAAGAGCATGGTCCCGTGGTGAAGTCTGGAGTTCACGCCGCCCTGTCAAGGCGGAGGTCGCGGGTTCGAATCCCGTCGGGACCGCGTTCGTACGACCGGAAGTTCCTTCCGGTTCCTACGATTCCGTACAACCCGGGGCAGGTAGCTCAGTCGGTACGAGCGTCCGCCTGAAAAGCGGAAGGTCGGCGGTTCGACCCCGCCCCTGCCCACCGCATCTGACCTTCGGTTTCATCATAAATATGATCTCCCACGGCTCGTTTGAAGATCGTTATATGGCAGTGGATGTGGCAACGGCCGTGGAGTTCCACGGCCGTTCGTGCTCACTGCCACAAGACACATCATCCCAGCCGATCGCCCAGTTTGGTCAGCGCGGCGCGCTTTTCGTCCAAGGAGATTCGCGCGTAGATCATCATGGTGACGTCGATCGCCGAGTGGCCGGCGATGTCCCGGACAACGTGCGGAGGCACTCCCGCGTTGAGGAGAAGCGTCCATCGGCGGGTGTTGATGCCGATCAGGAGCGTGCCGTGGACGTGGCCACGGCGCACCTTGAAGCCAGGCGACCTGATTGCTGAGACCGGGACAAGCGGCTACGACGTCACGGGCTCGACGTGCACGGAAGATCGTCGAGGGTCCTTGTCTGGTGAGTACGAGCGGCCCGGTACCGCCGGCGGCAAACACGTGGCGCAGAGCCGCTGTTTCGCGCCCGGCGGAGTCGAGAGGGTCCTACGGTGGCTTCCCGGAGTTCGGGCTTGGCCATGGGCCAACCAGAATCTCACCGTCGGTAAGCGCGGACCGCAGGATCGAACGGTCGGCGACACATCTGTAGAAATAAGCGCGGATGCCGATCGCAACGACCGCCGGTGAATCTATCAATACAGTGTTGCTGTCTCGGTCAGCTCGCTCGCTATCGGTTCTGGCATCTTCCGTGCGACCTCCGCTGACCGCACACAGACCGTCGCGGTAGTCACCTCCGGTCCCGGGTAGCCCGGCCGCTACCTTCCCGCCATCCGCGCCATCCCCGGCCGGCAGTCTCGCGGTGCGTGATCGTCCACTGGATGGTGGACGGTCACGCAGACCGGCGAATTCGGGGGCCCACAGCGTGCGCCTACGTATGCGCACGCGGGGGAAGGTACACCACTCGGGCCGGTAGACGATCCCCCGAGCGGACAGTGAGCCTTTCCCGGTAACGTTTCGTCGCTTTGCGTGACATCAATGTTGTGTTGGTGT
>NZ_CADCWT010000026.1 GCF_902806485.1 Candidatus Frankia alpina
AGCCTGAAGAAGGTTTCTGTATTTACTTCGAGTGCGATGGCTATGTTGCTTCAACCTCTGGCGCAGTAAGACTTGATTCTTTCCGACTTCGAGCAGTTCCTGCAATGCCTCAATGGCGGGAGCAACCAGGCTGCCCTCGAACATCCGATCTCGAACATCTGCCGCTAGAACAAGAACGAAAGACGCAGCCAGACTGTAAGAGAAGACGAGTCCGCTTTCGTTGCTAATCTCAGCCGGAATCGAACCTCTATCGGTAGCCTTGCCGGTCTCCTCCTGTGCAAGCGCCTCAACAACATCTTGTACCCCAGCCGCTATCCGTGCCAGGGAGCGCAGGGGGTACTCAGTCCTGCTGAGTGTCGGGGGATCGAGTTCCAACGCGACAAGTGTTCGACCCTCTTGCTTCGACTCCTTCTGGAGTCTATCCAAGTCAAAGTGCTGTTGGGTCTCGGTGGCTATTCCTAGTAGCGCGTCTCTGCTCGGCAGCCATTCTTCGGGAATGCTCTCCGGCAGGATCGCCGTCACGGCAGTTGATGGGGAATCTATCCCGTAATCAACCTCCGCCTTATAGATTATTCCATCCTCTGGGTCCGAGAAGGCCTGCCGGATGGGAAATCCACCGCTGCGGACCGATCTGAAACGGCGCTCGGACACGGCGAGGTACAGATAGGTCTCGGTGTCTTCGTCCTCGTCAACGCAAATAACAATAAAGCGTCGGTCTGTCGCCGATATGGCCGAAAAGAACCGAGGGCCATCGTGATAGAAATATATCTCGTCAATTTTGAGATCGCCAAGAATGGTACCTTGGGGCGGGACGACGGTCATGGCTTCGCACTCATCACGCGGGAACTAGGAACCAGGTCTAGCGGAGATGCCCACCAGTCGTGGTGGCTGTCGCCAACTGAGCTGCTAGTCTTTACCACGACGCCATATGACGGCTCAAGAACAACTTCGGCAATTGCCTTTTTTCGAGCCCAAGGCGTAGTCTCGCAGGCATTTATCAGATCATTTACATCAAGAAATAGCGAATGCGAGTAGCATTCGCAACAATCGAAGCGGCCGACGCATTCACCTTTCCTCTTCTTGGCGGGAATAACCCAGTCTTCCGACCCTGGCTCGTCCCCCACGGAAAGAGAACCGCTCACGAGTCGAAAAAACTTCCCGGCCGCAGGCTGCGCCTGCTCGGGCGGGCATCCCGCCGGCAACTGAAGATCATCCCCCATAACAGCAAACTTTAGCAACCGACAGCGCGCACCGGGGGGAAGTCGGCGAACTTGGACGTAACGAAGTGATCGTTGGTGCCTCGATCTACTTGTGAAGGATGCCCCGGGGCGGGATCCTGATCGCTTCGTCACCCGCGCAGGCTCCAAGGCTCGCCCGTCCACCCCCGAGAGTAACTGTAACATAGCTTTCAGTGTAGATCGTCGAGAGGGTGGGTAGCGAGCGATGCTCTCGGGGGCGCTGGTGCGGCCGGCCTCGCGCCGCGAAAGTCCGGCCCCCCGGTGACACGGTGACAAACGGCCTTCTGGCGCCCGTTTCCGCAGGTCAGAGCGGGTCCGACGCTGTCACCAGGGGTGGTGACAGGCCGGTGACACCGGTGACAGCGGCCCGGCCTCGCGCCGCGAAAGTCCCGAACCCCGGTGACACGGTGACACGGTGACAAACGCCGTTTTGGCCAGCGTTTCCGCAGGTCAAAGCGGGTGCCGGCCTGTCACCAGGGGTGGTGACAGGCCGGTGACGGTGGTGACAGCCGGGGGCCCGCCATGGCCGCCCTTGAACAAGTACGGAAAGTTGGCACAGCGGTTCAGGGGCTCTTTGGGACACGAGTGCTGAGAAGTCGCTCCCTGGTCGAAAGATTCGTGAGAGGATTTCACCACCCGAGTCCGCCTGGTCCCCGTGTGTGACGGGAGATCCGCTGTGCCCGCGAATCCACGGTACGTCCCGATCTTGGTTGCCAAGCTCGGTGAGCGCAACGCCCTCAGAGACCTGCCGCCCGCCGCCCGCGCCGGGCTGACGCCGCTGCTCGTTGTTCCGCCCATACCCATCAACCGCGATACGGGAGAGCCGAGCAAGACGGTTGATGACCACCTGCGAGATCTCACCAAAGACGTCAGCGCCAAGTGGGCTGGGCCCGCCTTCGTCGACCTGGGGTACTTCGATGACGCCCAGGCGAGCCTCGCGGAGCACCCTCTGGAGGCCTTCGTCGACAAGCTCGCCAAGACTGAGGCCGAACCTGGCATGGCGGCGATCCCCGTCACCTCTCCGAACCGGTCGCCTCAGTATCAGGACGCGGTGGTCGCTTTACACCGTCGGTACGGGCGAGGTGTCTGCTTCCGACTGTCTCCGGACGAGTGGCCCGCCCTGGACAAGGGGACGGCTCTCAAAAAGCTCATGGGACACCTGCGGATCGGGCCGGGGAAGGCCGATCTGGTCCTGGACTGCGGCAGCAAGATCGGTGATTCGTCCAGGGTGGCGTCCAGCAGGTTCGAGTCGGAGCTGATGGGCTTGCCGGTCCCGAGGCTTTGGCGAAGCATCACGGTGGCGGGAACGTCGGCCCCCGTGGGGATGGCGGGGATCCCTCGCGGCCTCACCGCGGTCGAGCGTGTCGAGTGGGCGACCTACCTGGACCTCGTCGACCACCTGGGCACGCGAACACCGGGATTCGGGGACTATGCCATCGCCAACCCGGATGCCGACGCGGTGGCCTTTCCTCCGGGCGGCTCGATCAGCGCCGCGCTTCGATACACCGAGAACGATCGGTGGATCGTCGCCAAAGGCGGCCTGTTCAAAGGAAAGAACTCGACGGGTGGCGCCGCGATGAACCCCGTTGCCCAGCTTCTCTGCTCGTCACCGCATTTCGCCGGGGCCCAGCACTGCTCCGCTGACGCCTGGATCGCGGATGCTGCCCTCGGGGCGTCGGGCGGAGGCCCGGCCCAGTGGCGTCAGCACGGAACTTTGCACCACCTGGTTACGGTCAGCGAGCAACTCGCCAGTCTGTTCGCCCCTTGAGCCGGGCGCGCACCATGGTCTTCAGCTCCTCAAGTGGGACCTCGGCGGCGAGGCGTTCCCACAGGATCCAGCGAGGCCGCGACCGAAACCCACGGGCCAGGCCGCGGGCCGCGAGTTCGGACAGCGCCTCGTCCCGCCAGAGCAGTTGTACGAGGGCGCCGGGATCCACCGCGGCGTTCATCCGGGCCGGGCGAACCCCGTCCAGGCGCACCTGGTCGACGCCGGAGGCGACGCGCACTCCCCACCAGTCGGGCAGGAGATCCAACGCGCGTTCGTAGTGGTTCTCGGCCACGACCAGCTCGGCGAAATCGAGGACCTGGGAGTAGACGGTGACCTGGCCGGGCAGACGGCGCAGCGTGTCCGTGGAGCCCTTGATCTCGTAGCCGGTCAGGTGCCCGTTGACAACCGCGACGTCCACCCGGGTGAGCCCACACAGATCGAGCTCGTCAAGCACGAGGGTGCCCGGGTCTATCTGCGCCGTGAGATCGCCCATCAGCGCTCGTCGGACATCAACATCCCGCACGCCACACCCGCCTCAGTCCACTTTCGGTCACCTGAAGCAACCCACCTTGTCACCGAATGTCGTTCGCCTCCAGCAACGGCCCGTCAAGCCGCGTGGTCGCGAGCCCAGACGACGGCCCGGCGGCCGGTTGACACAGGGGTGCAGCTACTCGGCGGATACGTCATAGAGCAAAACATGCCGATCCGCCGGCAGGATCACGAGGTAGACCTCGATGGGCCTTTCCTGCTGATCGAAAGTCGTTCGGAGCAGTCGACCTACCGGGACTCCGGGCGCCAAGTGCAGCTTGGCGGATTCCTCTGCGGTCGGCATGCGCCAGGTGATCTCGTCCTCGTATCGGGTGGGGACGTGCCCGAGATCCTCAAGAACCTGATCTGTTCCCTCGACCACATCGGCTGCGGCCATGATCTTGCTTCCCTCGACGATGTCGAGCGGGTAGTAGCTGTCTCCGAGCTGCAACGGCTCCTCGTCGACGTACATCACGCGGCGACGTACCCCGACCGGCTGCCCTGGCTGCAAGGCGAGATGGGCAGCGATCTCATCATCGGCCGCGACCACCTCTGTGGCGCTGACCTGCCTCGGCGTCTTCCCCTGCGCTTCGATCTGCTGAGCGAAGGTGTCCCGCTGTCGGTTAGCTTCGAGCCGCTTGCCGCGGGAGCCCGTGAGGGACGCGTAGTACTTCATCGGCGGTTCCGACCGCACGAAGCTCCCGAGTCCCCGCTTGGAGACCAGCAAGCCTTCGTTACGTAGCAGGTTCAGCGCCAGGCGGACCGTGTTGCGGCTGGTCGCATGCCGTTCGGCAAGTTCGGTCTCCGTGGGGATCTGGGCGCCTGGCACCAGCTCGCCGGAGCGGATCTGCTCGCGGAGTAGCGCGGCGAGCTGGTGGTACAGCGGCCGCGAGTCCGCCGGATTGAAGATCAATTTTGCCCCTTCGCCTGTCTGCAACCTACAAGGTTGTACCCACAGGCTAACAACCCTTGACACGCGCGCCGAGCGTCCTGCATCAATGGTGTTGTTGGTACAACCCAACAACGGTGAGGCGGGGAGGCAATCCCGTCTCACCAGGGCAAGGCTCCGGGCCTTCTGGACATGCAGAAGGCCCGGGGTGGGAGGCAACCCACACCGGGCCAGACACGCCTTGCGAGCGCTCCTAGAGCGCACCTGTGTCTGTGCAGGTCGTGGCGCCTTCCGCACCCCTTGGTGCGCTCCCGGCTCGGGCCGGGGGCCGATCGGAAGGATCGTCCGTGAAGCAGACGAGGAAGAACAACCTCACCGACGCGATCGCACTCGCCCGCGGGATGGTCGCGGCCAACCGGACCGAGGCGAACGACCCGGACAACGACGACGAACTCCGCTACGGCGCCGCCCAGGCCGCGTTCGCGCAGGAGTGCGTCCTGGACCTGTTCACCGGCCAGTCCACCGCGGGCCGGTGACCACCATGACCCGCACCCAGACCCCCGCCCGCAAGATCCGCGACACCACCACCGGCCGCACCGGCCAGACCCGCTCCACGCGGGTCGGTCGCGGCACCACGGGGCTCGGCCCCGACCACGGGCCCGCCACCAGCGACGGCACCGGCCGTGCCAACGGCCCGCAGCGCGTCATGGTCACCTGGGACGACGGCACCCACGACGACGTCCCCGCCGACAGCCTGGACAACCGGTGACCACCACCCCCACCATCCCGGCCCCGGTCGTGGCACCGACCACCACGATCACCGTCTGCTCCGAATGCCTGTCCGTGCTGTTCGACGGCGTCGGCCACGACCAGCTCTGCTCCCGGACCGGTGAGCTGTGACCGCCCCGTTCCTGGCACCGGCACCCGCCCGCACTGGCCGGCAGATCGCCGCGCTCCACGCCGCCGTCGCACTACTGGAACGGCTGGGCAGTCTCGCCGTGCTGACGATCACCGTCGACGTCGACTACTCCCCCGACCTTGTGCTCGGCGTCGAAGCCCAGGTCACCATGCACGCCGAGGACCACGACCAGCGCGACACCGTCTGCCTGGACCGGCTAAACGCCGCCTCCGTCGCCCTCGGCCTCCCGATCCGCCACGAGTGGACCCGCGACGGCCTGCACGCCTTCGGTCTCGCCGCGTTCGACGTCAACGGGGTGCCGGTCCACCTGTGGACCGCGTTCGCCGACCCCGCCATCACCACCCGCGCCCACGCGCTCACCACGCTGCACCGGCGCTGAATCCGCACGCCCGCCGGCCGGCAGACCCACACCCTCGTCTGCCGGCCGGCCTCCCGGAAGGACACCCCGTGACCCTCCCCGGACTGCTCACCGACCCACCCGACGACGACCCCTACCTGCCCGTGCTGAACGACCTGTCGGTGTCGGGCTACTGCGACTTCCAAGGCGCGCTGTCCCAGGCCCGGTACATGGCCGCGATGAACCAGCACGACGCCGAAGACCCGGACCTGCCCGACGACGAACGCCAGTTCGCCGCCCGGACCGCGATCGGCCAGCAGGCCACCATCCAGCTCTTCGCCGCCCTGATCGGCGACCGCACCGAACTCGACGCCCTCGCCGCCCTCGACCAGCCCTTCCCCGCCTGACATCCACAACCGAAAGGAACCCGCCATGGACCCCAACCAGATCATGAGCATTCAGGACGAGGCGATCGCCGCCACCCGTGAGATCACCGACCCCACCGTCCGGTTCCGTCGGCTCCTCGACGCCGTCCGCGGCAGCACCGAGGGCAACGCCCTGCTCGACGAGGCCGCCGACCTCGCCCGCAACCTCGAAGCCCCCGAAGACCGGTCGGCCGCCCTGTGGCGGGTCTACGACACCGCCGTGCGCACCACCCGCTACTGACCGTCCCACCCCACCGCCCGGTGGGCGGCCCCGGCCAGAGTTGCACCTCCGGCCGGGGCCTCGATCGCCACCCCTTCAACCCTGGAGACGACCGTGCCCCACAGCATGCCCGACCCCACCCCCGCCGATCAGGCCTGGTTCTGGACGCCCGCCTGGCAGGACGGTGAGCGCCAGGCCGGCGAGCAGATCGCCGCCGGTGGCCTGCACGTCTACGACGACATGGCCGCCCTGTTCGCCGACCTCGACGACGCCGCGCTGACCGTCGGCGGCACCGGCTACGGCAAAACCTCACCGGCCACCGCCCTGCTCGGCGGCATGCCCGGCCAAGGCAAGTCCAACGTCCTGTGGCACCTCACCGTCCCCACCGCCCCCGCCACGGCCGACCCGTCCGCCGACCCGCTCGCCGGCCTGCGCCCGCTGATCTCGGTGGAGCAGGCCGCCGAAATCATGGGCTTCTCCCGGGCATCGGCCTACCGCTACGTCAAGGCCGGCCAGATGCCGTCCCGACGTCTCGGCGGCCGGGTGTACGTCCTCACCGCCGGTCTGCGCGCCCTGCTCACCCCCGACACCCCGGCGGAGGCGGGTGATCCAGCATGAAATACAAGATTGAAAAGGAGGAGTACGCCGACACCCACACCGTCGACGGGGTCACCGCCCCGGTGACCCGGACCCGTCGGGTCGCGATTCCAGTACTCCCCAGGGACTGGGATGCTCTCGCCGTCCGTGCCGTCGTCGGCCTGGTTCTGGCCCTGACTGTCGTGTCGATCACCTGGTCGACGGTGAGCATCGCGCATCTACTCAACGGGACCTGGACGGCCTATCTCGCCGGCGGCGTCTTCGATCTCGCCTGGTGCGCCGCGCTGGGCATGGCATACCTCGTACGGTTCCGCCCCGACCGCCGGGCGGTCGTCGACCGGGTCGGCTGGGCCCTGCTCGCGGTCACCGTGACCGCGATCGGTCTGGAGGGCTACCGGACCGGGGGCCTGGCCATGGCCTGCATCGGCGCATCGGTCAGCGTCGCCGCGAAAGCCCTGTGGTGGACCCTCGGGCACGCGACCCGTCCCGAGCTGACCGCCGACGACGCGCAGTGGGTCGCCGCGCAGATCTCCGCCGCCAGCGCACAACTCGCCGTCGCCTCGGTGCGCCGGCAGGTGGCCCGCGCCCAGGACCGGGTCACCGCGGAACTCCTTGCCATCGAAGCATCGCGCCGCCCCCCGGTCGGCACGGTGCCGGTCGACGACGCAGCGCTGGTTGTCGTGCCGAGCACCTCCACCGACGCGCTGATGAGCGGTGCCACGCCCGCGCCGCCGTCCACCGCGGTGGACGCGCCGGACGGCGTGTCCGAGGCGCCCGCACGAACAACCGTTGACCTGCCCGAACAGCCCGCCGCGAAGCACCCCTCGAAGCATCCGGCGAAGCAGTCTGCGGCGCGGTCGAACCGTGGTGTTGCGGTGCCGCGCGCCGCGCGCACGAAGCAGCCCGCGGCGCGTACGGACGCCGAACTGCTGGCCGTCCTCGACGTCCTCGGGGATGCGGTGGCAGAGCTGTCGGTGCGCGGCGCGGCGGCGCACCTGGAGATCGGGGAGACCCGCGCGAAGCGGCTCCTGACCGAGCACGCCGGCCGCCGGCAGGCGCCGCTGTCACTGGTCCACGACGACCGGGAGGTGTCGGCATGACCGGCGGCGTGCAGGCCGATCTGCGCCGGCTGCCCTGGTGGGCCACGGGTCTGCTGGCGCTGCTCGCCGTGATGGTCCTGACCCTGCGCGCCGTCGGCCTGCTCGTCGCGGTCGTCGTGACCACCGCTGAACGCCTCGACGTCGCCGCCGCAACCACCGCCGGGATCAGCCCGCTGGGCGCGTCGACGTGGCTCGTCTCCACCGCTGCTTCCGACTGGACCCGCCCCGGGGGTGACCTGTGAGCACCGACCCTGCCGAGCCGATCCGCCACGGCACCCTCGTCCCCGGCCCCTGGACCCCGCGCGTCGACATCGACCCGCCCGGCGGGGTCCTGGAACCCGGCCCGGACGACGTTCTCGACGCCACCGAACCGCGCACCAGCCGCTGGCAGCAGGCGTTGACCGCGTCGGCCGCCGAGCCGGTCGCCCCGCTGGTGTTCCGCGACCCGACCCGCGCGCTGGCCACCACCGGCTACGTCGGCCGGGAACTCGCCCGCATCGCCCTGCGCCGCGCGCTGCGCCCGTGGGAGGCACTGCGGGTCCTGCCCCCGGCCGGCCGGGGCCTATGGCGCGCCGCGTCCGCCTGGGCCCGTTGGGTCACTGCCCGCGACATCCGCTTCGACCACGTCGCCCGCCCCGGCGTCCAGGTCGCCTCCCGTAGCGAGATCCGCGACAACCAGAAGATCCGCGCCGCCGTCAGCGGTGCGGGCCTCGTCGGGTTCAGCGTCGGAGAGACCGTCGGCTATCTGATGGTCGGCTTCGAAGTCCCGACCCTGACCGGCCTGGGCGTCCTCACCCTCGCCTGGGCGTTCGGCCGGCAACCCGGCGAACGACGCGCCACCCTGCTCCTGGGCAGCCAGACCGCGTTGCGCCCCGGGGTGCCCGTCGGCATGCTCGCCAAGACCATCGTCGCTGGCCTCGACGAGAACCGCGTGTCCGCCGAGGTCGCCGCGCTGCCACAGGAAGCCCGCTGGGGGTGGACGGTCGCGGTCATCACCGAAGACGAGATCACCGACAAGACCGTCCGCGCCCTGGAACGCAAACTCCGGACCCGCCGCAACGCGATCACCCCGATCGCCGACCCGAACAACGCCGCCCAAACCCTGCTGCGCATCGTTCACACCGACCTGCTCGCCCAGGTCGGCGCCCCGCCGCACCACAAGCCGACGTCGCTGACCATCACCAGGCCCGCCGACCTCGGCAAGACCATGGGCGGCGGCGCCCTGCTCCTGGAACTGCTTCGCGTGCACGCCCTGATGGTCGGTGGCACCGGCAGCGGGAAAAGCAGCGCCCTCTGGAAAAAGATCGACTTTTACACGGCGTGCCGTGACGTCGTGGTCTGGGGCATCGACCTGACCGGCGGCCCGGTGTTCACCGCCTGGGGTGACTGCATCCAACGCGTCGCCACCACCGTCGACCAGGCCCGCGACCTGTTGGAATCCGCGATCCGGATCGCGGTCGCCCGCACCACCCTGCTCGGCCAGCGCTCCCGCCCCCGCCTCGACGGGCCACCCGCCGGCGACGAGAACTGGAACCCCGCCGCCGACGGACCAGCCATCGAAATCGTCATCGACGAATACCCCGTCCTCGTCGACGCCAAGCTCGGCGACCTCGTCACCACCCTCGGACGCATCGGACGGAAAGTCGCCGTCCAGGTCACCCTCGCCGCCCAGAAGTCCGGCCGCGGGGACCTGGGGAACACCACGATCCGGGCGATGGCCGAGGTGCAGATCCTGCTGCCCTGCGCCTCCGGTGACGTCGACATGCTCTGGCCCGGCAAGCGGGCCGAAGGCTGGCGTCCCGACCTGCTCAAGGGCGCCTCCGGTCGGCGGGCGAACGACGCCGGGAAAGCGTTC
This sequence comes from Candidatus Frankia alpina, assembly GCF_902806485.1. GTDB lineage: Bacteria > Actinomycetota > Actinomycetes > Frankiales > Frankiaceae > Frankia > Frankia alpina. The sequence goes on from NZ_CADCWT010000026.1 coordinate 9,877, forward strand.
ATCAACGCCTCCGGCCACGACGAACCCGAAGCCAGCCGCTTCTACCGCCTCGAACTCGCCGACATCCACACCCGGACCATCGAACGCATGAAGGCCGGCCTGCCCATCCTCGACGAGCTCAGCCAGCGGGCCAGCGACTCCGACATGGACATCTCCGACGTCATCGTCCGCGAGGTCCCGAAGCTGCTCCAGGACCTCGCGGACGCCTTCGACGCTCACGGCAGCACCCGCCTGCCCTCGGTGAACGCCTGTGAGTACCTGTTCCACGCCGACCCGCAGGAATACGCCGACCTCGCCACCGACGGAACCCGCGAAGACACCCTGCGCGCCTCCAAAGCCCTCGCCCAACTCCTCGCCCGCCACGGCCTCGCCCCCGGCCAGCTCGGCGGCCCGTCCAACCCCCGCGGCTACCGCCGCACCGACCTCGACCAGGCGATCTCCGGCGACCTGCCACCGCTCTAACCACCGCTACGGGGACCGCTACGGGACTGCTGCAGACCGCTGTCCCGTAGCGGTCCCCGTAGCGGTCCCACAGCCCCAAAAAGCGGTCCTGACCAGGGCTGTAGCGGTCCCAGCGGGGCAGCCGTAGCGGTCACCGGTAGCGGCCCCCGCCCCCTCGTGGCCCCTTGCGGCGCCGCCCGCCGCTACCGACACACCGGCCACCGCCACCGAAAGGAAGATCGGATGACCACAAAGTGCCCTCGCTGCCGCGGAACCCGATTCGTTGGCCGAGGCAAGGCGCGCGGCCCCTGCCTCGCCTGCGCCCCCGCCGGCCTCGGCGACCGCACGGTCGGCGCGATCCAACGCGCCACCGACCGGCTCGTCGGCCGCCGTCTCGATGTGGAGGGCCGGCAGACCACCAGCCGGCCGCACCGGCTTGCAGCCGAAACCACCCGTACCCGCGCACCCAAGAAGAAGACCACCGCCCGTAAGAAGACCGCTCCCACGCCGGCCGTGGTCCTGCCGGCCTGCGACCGGTGCGGCACCCGCGGACCGCTCACCGTCACCAGCCGTGGCGCCGTCTGCGCCGGTGGATGTGCCCCGACCGCTTCCTGACCAGCCACACCCCAACCAATCACGTCGATCAAGGAGACCAGCGTGGGCCCGTTCAGCCCGAAGAAGACCACCCCCCCGACCACCGTCCCCGCCCTGCTGCGCGCCGCCCGCGGCGAACTCGACCGGCGCGGCTGGACCCGGCACGACCTCGTGGCCCCCACCGGGGAGGTCTGCCTCCTCGGTGCGCTCAACGCCCCACTCACCGAGGACGTGCGGGACGAGCCTGCCACCGTCGACGCCCAGTGGCTCCTCGTCGCCGCGGTCGACACCCTCGTGCGTCGTCTCCCACCCACCGACCGCGCCGACGCGGAAGAGGACTGCGAGTACCCCGAGGATCTGGCCTTCTACCTCTTCGGCGAGATCTCGAACTGGAACGCCGCCGACGGGCGCACTCTCGCCCAGGTCGTGGCCCTGCTCGACACCACCGCGGCCGAGCTGGAGGACACCGACGAAACGGTGCGCACCGCCGGTATCCCAGCGCGGCTGACGTCTGCGACCTGCCCGCATTCCTGGTTCTCCGACGAGGTTCCCCCCGCGCCCGACCGGCCCGGCCGCGCCGCCGTCTGCACCGGCGGCTGCCCACCGAGGCAGGCAAGCTGATGGACCCGCTGCCCGGCGCGACGGGCCGTCCAGGACGGCTCCACGCTGCCGTGAGCTACGCAGCCCGCGGCTGGCAGGTGTTCGTCCTCGGCTGCACGAAACGACCCGTCGCCAACTGCGAGCCGTGCGCCGCCGCTGGGCCCGACCACGACCGGGAAGCCTGCCTGTGCCTGACCTGCCACGGCTTCTACGCCGCCACCGTCGACCCCGACCGGATCACTGCGATGTTCGCCGCGGTCCCCGATGGCCTGCTCGCGATCCGCACGGGCGCCGTGTCCGGCCTGACCGTCGTTGATATCGACCCTCGCAACGGCGGCGAGTTCGACCGGGCGCTGATGAACCCGACCACGACCGTGACCACCCCCGGCGGGGGCTGGCACCTCTACTACGCCCACCCCGGCCGGTCGCTGCCCGGCAAGCTCCACGGCCGGGAAGGGGTCGACATCAAAACCGACGGCGGGCTGGTCGTCGCACCACCTTCCACCCCCGCCGGGGCCGCCCGGGGCTACCGGTGGACCTCCCAGCCCCGGCCGGTCAACGAGATGGCCCCCCGCCTCCTGGAGGCCTGCCAGGTCCGCTCGGGGCTACCGGTCCCAGCTGGGACCGGTAGCGCCAGGACCAGCTCGGCTACCGCTGTGGGGGCGGGGGCCATCTCCCACCCGGATGCGCTGCTCGCGGCAACGCTGGCCGCTGTCGACCGGGCCCCGCAAGGCCGACGCCGCGTCACCCTCTACGGCGCCGCCCGCGGTCTGGCCCGCATGGTCGCCGCCGACGCGCTGAGCACTCTCGACGCAGTCGCCGCACTGACCGCCGCCGGTCAACGCAACCAGCAGACCCCCCGGGACATCCGCGGGGCGATCAAAGGCGGCTTCGAAGCCGAAGGCCTGCTCTCACCGGTCTGACCCGATCCGCTCACATGCCCTGAGCCCGCCAACCCCACCCAGACGCACCAGACCGGCAGAAAAACGGCCCCATGGCCCTCTCAGGGCTTCCTGAGAGGGCCGCCACCGCCGTCATCCACCACCGACCGCCTCACCAGGCCGACTACCCGCAGGCCCGCCAGAAGCCCGTACGCGTCCTCGAAGGAGGGGCCGTGACCTCACCACCACCAGCCACCATCCAGCCGATCCGCCCTCATAACCCCACCCTGACCCCGCCCGTCAACGGCGGACCGATGTGGGAACTCCCCGTCCCGCTCACCAGCCCCGCGCCACCCCCTCCGTTTCCGATCGAGGTGTTCCCCGACTGGCTCGCCGACATGGTCCGCGCCGTCGCCACCTTCACCCAGACCGACCCCGCCATGGCCGGCGCGGTCGCCCTCGCCGTCCTGTCCGCCTGCGCCGGTGGCCGGCTGCAGGTCGAACCCATCGCCGGCTGGCGGGAACCGGTCAACCTGTTCCTCGCCGCCGTCGCCGACCCCGGCGAACGCAAAAGCCCCGTCCACGGCACCCTCACCGCCCCCCTGCAAGCCGCAGAGAAAACCCTCACCGACCACATCGCCCCCCTGGCCAAGCAGAACGCCGCCCTGCGCGAAGTCGCGGCCCGCGAAGCCGAGCAGGCGAAGAACACCGTCGGTAGGGCAGCCGAAGACAAGCGGACAGCCGCCAGAGCCGAAGCGGTCGACGCGATCCTGGCCGCCGACGCCATCGACGTCCCCACGCTGCCCCGGCTGCTCTGCGACAACGTCACCCCCGAAGAACTCACCAGCCTCATGGCCGAACACGGCGGACGCATGGCCCTGATCTCCCCCGAAGGCGGCGTCTTCGACATCCTCGCCGGCCAGTACTCCAAAGCCCCCAACCTCGACCCCTACCTCAAAGGCCACCCCGGCGAGCCGATGCGCGTCGACCGCAAGGGCCGACATCCCCGCACCCGCCCTCACCGTCGGCGTGATGATCCAACCCACCGTGCTTCGCAAGTTCGGCGCCGATGGTGACCTCGCCGGCCGGGGCCTGGTCGCCCGGTTCCTGTTCGTCATCCCCACCTCGCTCGGCGGCTGGCGCGACGTCCAAGCACCCCCCGTCCCCCCGCCCATCGCCGACCGCTACACCCGCACCATCCACACCCTCGCCACCACGTTCGCCGCATGGACCGACGACCCCGCCGTCATCACCCTCACTGGCGCCGCCGCCGCCCTGCGCATCGCCCACGCCGAACGCATCGAGGTCCAGCTACGGCCCGGCGGCCAGTTCCATGACATGCGCGAATGAGCCAACAAGCTCGCCGGCACCACCCTGCGCCTCGCCGGCCTGCTCCACCTCGCCCATCACCCCCACGACGGCTGGCACCGCCCCATCACCGCCGAGCAGATGGCCGCCGCCATCCACCTCGCCGACGTCCTCGCCGCCCACTGCACCGCCGCCCTACACACGATCACCGCCGACCCGGCCAGCGGACCCGCCGGTCGGACCCTGCGCTTCCTCATCAACAAGCAGATGACCGACTTCACCCGCAGGGACCTGCACCGAAGCCTCAGGCGCCAGCTTCCCAAGACCAGCGACGTCGCCGCCGTCCTCGACACCCTCGCCGCCCTCGGCTGGATCCGGCAACGTCCCGACGGCCGCCACGAACTCCACCCCCGCGCCCGGGAACTCGCCGACAGCGGTGACACGGTGACAAACGCCATCGATGACGCCTTCACCGCAGGTCAAAGCACCACCTCCCCTGCTACCTTCACCGCCGACCGCTGGTGACACCGGTGACAGCAACCTCGCAGCCCAGCTGTCACCACCGTCACCGGCCTGTCACCACCCCCGGTGACGCCCACTCATGCCCTCTGACCTGCGGTAACAGCACCGTTGATGTTGGTTGTCACCGTGTCACCGCGATCCCCGCATCCCACGGCCCACCAGGTGCCACCAACCCTCACCCGCCACGCCCGAAGCGACCCCGGCGACCGCCGACCAAGCAACCCGCCGGGGCCGCACCCCGCCCCACCGAAAGCAGAACGGAGCGATCCCAGGATGCCCCCACTTGCCCCGCGCACGAACCCGGCCCGCCCTGCCAAAACCACACGCGCCGCTGGAGGAGCCGGACGGTTCATGAGCGTCTCCAACCTCTGCGACGAGCTGGAGATCGCCCGGTCGACGTTCTACGACTGGCGTGCGAAGAACACGGCACCACCCTGCATCAAGCTTCCCAACGGGGAGCTCCGCATTCGTCGAGTCGACTTCGACGCCTGGCTCAACGCTCTCCCGAAGGACGCGGCCTGATGGCGACCACCACCTACGACGTCCGGATATGGAAAACGGAGATCTACCGCGGCAGCCGCGTCACGACCTACTACGTCCGATGGGGCGTCGACGGGAACCGGTTCAAGGAGCCGTTCCGGACCCGGGCGCAAGCGGAGAGCTTCCGCGCCGATCTCGTAGCGGCGACGAGGAAGGGCGAGGCCTTCTACGTGGCCACCGGACGGCCGATATCCATGGACTGCATGGACGCGAGCATGTCCTGGTACGAGTTCGCCTGCGCCTACACGGACGTGAAGTGGCCGCGCGCCGCGGCGACCACCAGGCGGACGCTCGCCGAGGCCCTCACCGCCATCACCCTGTGCCTCGTGTCCACGGAGAGAGGGATGCCCGACGGCAGGGTGTTGCGCACGGCGCTGCGCCGCCGGGCCTTCAACACCGCCCTCCGCGACGGTGATGACGTCCCCGACGAAATGCGGGACGCCCTGCGGTGGGTGGCCTCCCACACCCGGCCGGTGGCGAGCTTGGCCGACCCGACCACGCTGCGAAAGGTGCTGGACGGACTGACGATCAAACTTGACGGCACCCCGCGCGCCGCGAGTGTCGTCACGCGCTGGCGGAAGATCCTCAACAACGCGGTGGCGTACGCGATCGAGGGCAAGCTCCTGGCCGTCAACCCGATTCCGGCGCTCAAGTGGAAGGCGCCGCGAAACGTCCAGGTAGTGGATCGCCGCTCCGTCGTCAACCCCGTCCAGGCACGCACGCTCCTGCGCGCGGTACCGGGGCTCAAGGAGACCGGGCCTCGGCTGGAGACCTACTTCGGATGCCTCTACCTGGCGGCTCTTCGCCCCGAGGAAGCGTCCGCACTGGACGAGACGAACCTCGCGCTGCCCGACACAGGGTGGGGAGAGCTGCACTTGGGCCGCGCCACCCCCCACGCCGGGAAGGGGTGGACGAACACCGGTGACGACCGTGACGATCGGCAGCTCAAACAGCGTGAGCCAGGCGAGATCCGACTCGTGCCATGCCCGCCTGAGCTCACCGCGATGCTGCGCCGCCACATCCAGCTGTTCGGGACAGGGCCGGGCGGTCGGCTGTTCGTGACGGAGCCCGGCGATCCGATCTCCAGTCTCACGATCACTCGCATCTGGAGTCGGGCGCGAGCGGCGACCTTCACCGACGAAGTCGCCGCGTCCGTGCTCGCGAAGACGCCCTACGACCTCCGTCACGCCGCGGTGTCGACCTGGCTCAACGCCGGCGTCCCCGCGACGCTGGTCGCCGGCTGGGCCGGACACAGCGTCGAGATCCTCCTCAAGATCTACGCGAAGTGCCTCGACGGCGAGGAGATCCGCATGCGCAGCCGCATCGAGGACGCGCTCGGCTGGAAGCCCGACAAGCCGGACCGGGACGGCGAACCCGACCACGCGTAGGCGGCCGGCGAACTTCGGCACCACTTCGGCACAGCCTGCCGGAGTTCGCCGGTACCAGCCGGACACGGCCGGACAGTCCAAGGAGGTTTGGTGAGGCCAAAAGCCCTGGTGGAGCAGGGGTTTTGGCTGGTGATCGAAGTGTGCCCCCAACGGGATTCGAACCCGTGCTACCGCCTTGAAAGGGCGACGTCCTGGGCCGCTAGACGATGGGGGCGCGGTGACGATCACAGCCCGGGGCGGAGCAACCGCTGCGCCACTTCGTCGATCGTCTGAAGCACTGCAAGCATAGGGGATGGCCAGGGCGGGCGACAAACCCGTCCGGGCCAGGTCCCGGTCAGCGGATGCCGACGGGGTGGGCAGGCAGGGCCGGGCGCGGGTCGGCCCTGCGGTAGCGGGAGTGGAAGAAGGCGCGCACCGGCCGGCCGCCGATCGCGATCGAGTGGGTGATGCGCACGACCTGCGCGCCACCGCCGGCACCACTGCCACTGCCGGCATCGGCGAGGTCGAAGGACATCGTGACGTCGTCGGCCCGCTCCAGGGGGGTGTTCGGGTCGTAGACGCGCAGGGTCACCGCCGTGTCGACCTGGGTGTAGGCGTAGGCGAGAACCTGGTGGTTCAGGCCGAGTTGCAGGGGATCCGCCGAGTGGACGGTGATGACGCCGATCGGGGCGAGCCGTCCGGAGTCGAGATCGAGCCGGATCCGCGGCCATTCGTCGGCGAGGCTGCGCCGTCCCACGCCGAGGCGGCCCAGCGCGCTGCCGGGGGTGTCGGCGCCTCGCATGAGCCCGTAGTACCGGGCGACGCCGCGGGGCAGGTCGAAGCTCGCCAACAGGCGGCGCACGAGGTAGCCGTACAGCGGGGTACCCCGCTGGGGCGGCTCGACGTCGGACGGCACAGCGACGTCGACCTCGAACAGGTCGCGCACCGCGAAGATCATGCCGCCGCACAAGCCGCGGCTGGCGTCCCCGATCCCGATGCCCAGGGGCATGCCGGGCAGCCGCAGGGCCAGCAGTGGCTGGGCATCGAAGCTGTTCGTGAACCGGAAGGCGCCGCTGGCGGGCAGGAACCCGGGCACGGCGGAGCGCACCACCCAGCCCTGGGGGCGGTCACGGTCCATGGTGCAGCCCCTCCGCCCGGCCCCACACCGCCTGGACTGGCCAGACGGCGGGTGCCGGTCATCGTTCCGGTCGGTGAACGGCCGCCAGACTGCGGCGGCCCCGTCCGTCGCCTTCGCCGCGTACGGCGAGGCCGGCGGACGGCCCACCAGGGCCGTCCGCCGGTTCCCCAACAGGCCCACCCTGCGCCCTCCCGGTGCTCAGGTGGTCCTTGACGCAGACGTCGACGCAAACCGGACCTCGCCCGGCGGCCTCCCAGCCAGCCGGGCAGTCCGGCGTTCGGATCTTCACACTTCCTTAACGTCGGGTGGCCCGTAGGTGGGGGCCCGGACCGGCCGGCTTGTCCGGTTCTCAGTGAACGGACAGCTTTTCGGACCTTCGGCCCTGTTCCACCAGGTCTGACCACCGACACCCTCGCGCTGGCGGTGGATGCCGCCCGGACGAGGGAAAAGAGGTGTCTCCGGCTACGCGCCAGGTCGGCGCGATCTACATGTCGCCTCCGATGCTCGGGACCCCCTTCAGCAGAGCACGCACCTCGGCCTCTCGGTACCGGCGGTGCCCACCCAGGGTCCGAATCGACGTCAGCTTGCCGGCCTTCGCCCACCGGGTCACGGTCTTCGGGTCAACCCGAAACATCGTGGCTACCTCGGCGGGCGTCAGCAGCGGCTCGGCGTCCGGCGTTCGTGTCGTCATTGCGTTGGCCTCCCGTCACAGAGCGTCGCTCCGTCCCATACAGATCGTGCATCCTTCGGGGGCATTTCGGACATGGCACGTCAGGACCATCTGCTGACTAGTCACAGCTCGTCCGAAGCGGACGGCGACTCTCGGTTAACGGAATGCGTCGATCAGCTTGCGGATTCCCGCGCCTGCAGGGGTCTCCACCTCATCAGGACCCGTTCGTAAGCTTCGACCGCTAGGTCTGTTCGCCCACGGCGTAACGCACTGACAGCCTCGACGATGTCCTCTACCGAGCTGTCGCGCCGAAGCATGCCATCGTCGAGTAGGTCAACTAGCCCGTCGTAGTCCAGTTCGACCCTGCTCTGCGGATGGAAGGACCCCAGCCAACGGGCCAGATCGCCGATGCCCTCGACCGCGGGGGCATCCCCCGTGCCCCCCCGCAGCGTCCCGACCGCCTCCACCGCGCGGCTCGCCCGGCGCCGGGCCAGGCTCATCGTCGTCCGATAGATCATCGACCGCTCGGCGGTGTCGCCGGTGACCAGCGACCGCTCGGCCGGGTCGAACAGCAGGAACCACGGCGGCGGGACCATCCAGGTGCAGGTCTGGACGTGGACCTTCAGGCTCGGCCGGCGGGCCTTCCACCGGTCCAGCTCGATCTCGGCCGGTTCGGTGATCCGCCGTGGCAGGAACGCCTCGGCGACCCGCTCGGGCAGCAGGCCGCGGAACTCCAGCGCCGCCTGCCACACCCGCAGCTGGGTCGACCATGGGCAGACGAACATCAGCCCGTCGATCCACTGCACGAACGCCGACTCGTCGGCCACATCGAGGGTCGGCCGGACGCTCGCGACCAAAGCGACGGCCCGCTCCTGGCGCGAACCGGCGCGGCGCGACGGCGGCCCCGCGGCGGCGTAACGCTGCCAGCGCCCCCGCTCGGCGGCCGGAAAGGCCGCCAGCGGCTCGTACACCCGCAGGTACGCCGCGGGCGAGACGACAGCCATCTCAGCTCCCACTGACCGCGTCCGACCCGAGCGCCGGCCGTACGCAGGCGGCGCGGCGCTCACCCCGCGGGGTGAGCGCGGTCACGCGCCGGAGCGCCGCGGACGACACCCACGCGGATGCCCTGGAACCTGGCATGCCTCGATCCTGGCACGTCCACCCGCAAGCCGTGCGCCCTACCGGGGCCGTAGGGTTCGCCAGGACCCGCCCGGCGCCGCCACCCGTGCTCGGCCGGCCGCCGACCTGCAGGTCCGCCGGGCGGATGGCGCCGCGCCGCGCCGGGTCCGAGCCGGGTCCGTCCCCCAGGAGGTGCACCATGACATCGCTGTTCGGTGCCGTTCGCGACCACGAACAGGTGCTGCTGTGCTCGGACCAGCGCACCGGGCTACGCGCAATCATCGCGGTCTACTCGACCGCTTTGGGCCCCTCGCTCGGGGGCACCCGCTTCCACCCCTACACCGACGACGACGTCGCGCTCGCCGACGCCCTGGCGCTGTCCCGGGCGATGGCCTACAAGGCCGCCTGCGCGGGCCTGGACTTCGGCGGCGGCAAGGCCGTCATCATCGGCGACCCCGCCCGCGACAAGTCCGAGCCGCTGCTGCGCGCCTTCGGCCGCCACATCGCCTCACTGGGCGGACGCTACATAACCGCCTGCGACGTCGGCACCTACGTCGACGACATGGACGTCATCGCCCGCGAGACGCGCTGGGTGAGCGGACGCTCGCCGGCACACGGCGGATCGGGCGACTCCGGCGTGCTGACCGCCTACGGGGTCTTCGAGGGCCTACGCGCGGCCGCGCGGCACCGGTGGGGGACGTCGGACCTCGCCGGACGCCGGGTGGGGGTCAGCGGCGTCGGCAAGGTCGGCCGCCGCCTCGTCGGGCACCTGATGGCGGACGGGGCCTCGGTGATCGCCGCGGATGTCGATCCGGCGGCCCTGGCCCGGGTGCGCGCCGAGTTCCCGAGCGCGCAGACCGTCGACGACCCCGACCAGCTGTTCGACCTCGACCTCGACGTCTACTCGCCGTGCGCACTCGGCGGCGCGCTCAGCGCCGAGACGGTCACCCGGCTGCGCGCGGAGATCGTCTGCGGCGGCGCCAACAACCAGCTCGCCACGCCCGACATCGGCCGCCGGCTCGCCGACGCCGGGGTCCTCTACGCGCCCGACTTCGTCGTCAACGCCGGCGGGCTCATCCAGGTCGCCGACGAGATCGAGGGGTACTCGCCGGAGCGGGCCCGAGCCCGGGCGGCACGCATCTTCGACACCACCGCGCAGGTGCTCCGCCTCGCCCACGACGAGGGCGTGACTCCGGCGACCGCCGCCGAACGGCTCGCCGAACGCCGGATCGTCGAGGTGGGCCGGCTGCGCGGGATCCTGCTGCGGTGAGTCGCGACCGGCCCCAGGTCGGCGCACGGCACGTCTGCGCAGGTCCGGACGATCGAAGGGACGTGACGGTGGACACATCGCGACATGGCGGGTCGGGCCATCGGCGAGCCGGTGAGCGGCCCCGATCCCCCGCTCGAACCCGTCGGACAGGGGGCTTCCTGGAGCACTTCCGATCATGGTCATCTTGTCCGAGGACAGGCAACTGTCGGGTTGGCGTGCCGAGAAGCCTCCGATCCCTGTAGTCTCGGGAAGCACCAGAAAGTGAGAGCACCGGGGCGGGTCCCCGTCGTCATGTTCGAGGGGGTCGAGCCATGGGGCGCGGCCGAGCTAAGGCCAAGCAGACGAAAGTCGCCCGCGAGCTCAAGTACAACTCGCCCAATATGGATCTCGACCGATTGAAGGCGGATCTGGGCGCGGGCTCGACGCGCGAGAACAACAGCGACGATGCGCACGTAGATGACGATTACGGATACGACGCTTACGCAGACGACGAGGACGATCGCCGTTCCTCCCGCTGACACAGCGTCACATCGGTAGTCGTCCCGCCGCGGCAGGCTCACCCCGGCGGTCGTCGCCGATGGTGGCGGCCCGGGCTTCGGTCCGGGCATCCACCGTCATGCCGTGCTGCCTAGGTGCATGCGGGGTCACGATGGTGACCGTGCCGCTCCTTGGTGTGCACCCGGCATCGACTGACGCGCTCGAGCGGGGCTCCAGCCGGGTTACCGGGGCCGCCCGCCTGCGATCAGCTCAGCCTGGGTGCCGCCCGACCAGCCGGGCCCGGGGGGCCGCGTCCGCCGACGGCTCGCCCACGCCGGGCTCACGGCCTGCCGGGGTCCCGCCGGGCGCAGCAGCGATCTTGCCGACGACCCACGAAGGAACCTCGCGCTCCGCGAGCAGCGCGAGCGCCTCGGGGACGACGCCGGCCGGCAGCACCGCGACCATGCCGATGCCCTGGTTGAAGGTGCTCTCCATGTCCGCCTGGGCCACCGCGCCGCGCTCGGCGAGCAGCCCGAAGATCTCAGGCACCGCCCAGGATGCCCGGTCGAGGGTGGCGACCAGACCGGCGGGGATGACGCGGGCGATGTTCGCGGCGAGGCCGCCCCCGGTGATGTGGGCGAAGGCATGCACCTCGACCGCCGCCGCCAGGGCCAGGCAGTCCCTCGCGTAGATGCGGGTCGGGGTGAGCAGGGACCCGCCGAGTGTGTCCCCCAGCGAGGGGACGTAGGCCCTCAGACCGGCCGCAGCGGTTTCGGGGACCCCACCTGGTTGGCCAGAATCAACAGGACCAAACAGGATATGCCGTACGAGCGAGAAGCCGTTGGAGTGGATGCCGGATGATGCCATCGCGACCACCACGTCCCCGGGCTGGACCCGCTCCGGCCCGAGCACGTCGTCGGCCTCCACGACCCCGACCCCCGTCGCGGCCAGGTCGTAGTCGTCGCTACCCATGAGTCCGGGATGCTCGGCAGTCTCGCCGCCGACCAGCGCCGCGCCGGCCTGCTCACACCCGGCCGCGATCCCGGAGACGATCTCCGCGATCCGCGCGGGCACCACGGCCCCGCAGGCGATGTAGTCGAGCAGGAAAAGCGGCTCGGCGCCACACACGACGAGGTCGTCGACCACCATGGCGACCAGATCGATGCCGACCGTGTCGTGCGTGTCGAGAGCGCGGGCAAGTGCGATCTTGGTGCCCACGCCGTCCGTGGACGAGGCGAGCAGCGGCCGCCGGTAGCGTGCCGTGTCCAGGGCGAACAGGCCGGCGAACCCGCCCAGCGAGCCGACCACCTCGGGCCGCGTGGCCCGCGCGACGTGCCCGCGCATCAGCTCGACGGCCCGGTCCCCCGCGGCCACGTCGACTCCCGCAGCATGGTACGAGGTGCCCGCCGACGTCGAGGTGCCGGCCCCGGCCGTGATCCGCTCGACGCCGCTCATGCCTGCCTCGCCCCGGCCGGCTCAGGGCGCTGCGCGCCATGGCGGTCCGCTGCCGGCGGCGGGTCCAGGCCAGGCCCGGGCACCAGCCCGTTCTTCCCTCGGGTCACCGGGTCGCCGCCCGCAGGCGGCGCGGGGTCGGCACCGCCGGCCAGGTCGACGTCGTCATGGTTGTCCGGGGACGGGTCGGCGCCGTTCATGCCGAGCGTCACCTCCCGGCGCATCGCCTCGGCGATCATGTCCGCGGTCGTCTGTGCACCGGCCGCCGGTTCCAGCCGGTGCTTGCCGAGCTTGGCGGACTCGGTCAGCGGCACCGGGTAGACGCCGTCGAAGCAGGCTCGGCACAGCGCCTGCGCCGGCTGATGGGACGCGGCGACCAGGCCCTCCAGCGAGACGTAGGCCAGCGAGTCCGCGCCGAGCGAGGCACGGATCTCCTCGACGCTGGCGTCGCTGGCGATGAGCTCGTCGCGGGTGGCGAAGTCGATGCCGTAGAAGCAGGGCCAGCGCACCGGAGGCGAGGAGATCCGGATGTGGACCTCGGCGGCGCCGGCCTCGCGCAGCATTCGGACCAGCGCCCGCTGGGTGTTCCCACGCACGATCGAATCGTCCACGACGACCAGGCGGCGGCCCTCGATGACGTCACGCAGCGGGTTCAGCTTGAGCCGGATCCCGCGCTGGCGGATCGTCTGCGACGGCTGGATGAAGGTGCGTCCCACGTAGGAATTCTTGACCAGCCCCTCCCCGAACGGGATGCCGGCCTGCTCCGCGTAGCCGACCGCGGCGGGCACCCCGGACTGCGGCACCGGGATGACGAGGTCCGCCTCCACGGGCGCCTCGCGGGCGAGCTGGCGGCCCACGTCGACCCGGGTGGCGTGCACCGAACGGCCGGCGATCGCCGTGTCCGGACGGGCGAGGTAGACGTACTCGAACAGACAGCCGTGCGGATTGGCTTCGGCGAAGGTGTGCGACTGCACCCCGGCGGCGTCGATGACGATCATCTCGCCGGGCTGGACCTCGCGGACGAAGGTCGCGCCGACGATGTCGAGAGCGGCCGTCTCACTGGCGACGATCCACGCCCCGTCCGGATGTTCGTCCAGGCGGCCGAGGACGAGGGGATGGATGCCGTGCGGATCGCGGGCCGCGTAGAGGGTCGAGGCGTCCGAGAAGACCAGCGAGAAGGCGCCGGCGAGCCGGGGCAGCACGGCCATCGCCGCGTCGGCGAGAGTGGGCCCGGCGTGGTCGGCGAGCATCGCGGTGATGAGGTCGGAGTCGGTGGTCGCGCGCAGCCGGTCACGCCCGGCACCGAGCCCCTGCGCGAGCTCGACGATGTTGGTGAGATTGCCGTTGTGGCCGAGCGCGATCGGGCCGCCAAAACGGGCCGTGCGATAGGACGGCTGGGCGTTCTCCCAGGTGGAGGATCCGGTCGTCGAGTACCGGGTGTGCCCCACCGCCACGTGGCCGCTCAGACTGGACAGGGTGATCTCGTCGAAGACCTGGGCGACGAGCCCGAGCTCCTTGAACACCACGACCGTCCGGCCGTCGCCGACCGCGATCCCGGCCGCCTCCTGACCGCGGTGCTGCAGGGCGTACAACCCGTAGTACGCAAGATTCGCCACGTCCTCACCGGGCGCCCAGACGCCGAAGACGCCGCAGGCATCCCGGGGACCGGGTTCGTCGGACAGCTCGGACTCCACTGCGGGGTTGGCGCCAAAGCGGGCGGCGACGTCTGGCACCAGGACTCCTTGGCTGGTCAGGGACACCGGAGAAATGCGGAGGGCTACGCGCGGGACTGCGTCCGCGCCGGCCCGTCCGCACTCGTCACGCGACGTACCGGACCGGCTTCGGCCACCGCCTCGCCCGGCAGCTACCTCTCTCCACGCTAGCAGCGACGGGCCACATCGTCCCTTGCCTCGGGTGCCGGCCCAATGCCCCGCGGCCGGCTCCGCCGTCACAACAGCGGCAGGTAACCGCTGAGATCAGCTCGCTCGCCGCTGGCGGAGATCCGCCCGTCGGCCACGGCGTCGCCCCAGGCCAGCCGTCCCGCGCAGAGCAGGACGAACGCGACCGGTCCAGCCTCGACCACGTTCGGCGGGGTGCCGCGCGTGTGCCGGGGCCCCTCGACGACCTGGACGGCGGCGAAGGGCGGCACCCGCAGTTCCACCGTGTGCCCGGGCACACGGTGGGCGAACAGCTCGGCGAACAGCTTCGCCGCCACCTTCAACGCCGGGCGCAGCGGCTCGACGCCGAGGTCGAGACCATGCACCACCGCCTCCACCGCCCGGGTACGCAGGAACTCGGTCAGCAGCATCGGGCCACCCGGGGTCGCGACCACCGGGTCGCCGTCGTCGGTGACCCGCGCCAGCGCGGCCGCCGCCGCCGACACCTCGGCGGCCAGCCGCTCGCGCAGGCCCGCCGGCCCGATAGCCGCCGCCAGGGCCCGGGCGGTGTCCGCGATCGACTCCGCCCGGGCCCCGGTGCCCGTGAGGTAGCCGGCCGCCGAGACCGCCCGCGGCACAGCGGGATGGGTCGGGTCGGTGGCGGGAAGCGATTCGGCGGGAGCCAGCGCCTGCGTCAGCGCGGTCGCGGACCAGCCGACATGCATGGCGAGGTCCCCAACCGTCCAGCCGGGCAGGGGGCTCGGCGCGGCGAGCCTGCCGGCCGGCAGCTCGCCCACGGCGTCGGCGACCCGCCCCCACTGGGGCACAACCGCGGCGACAAGCTCCGCAAGCGCTGCCGCGGCGTCCCGGCGGCGGATGCGGGAGGGCATCGCCCCATCCTGCCCGGTCGGCACCGACCCGATCGTGGCCGGCCCGATCGGGAGCCCGACCCGGCCACGGCGCCACCCACGATCCACACCAACCCGCTCCCGCCATAGGCGAGGCGGGAAGACGAGTATGGACGGGTGTCAGTGACCGCCGCACATGCTGCGGCAGACGTGTACGGGACCGCGGCGATCCAGCGGCGGGTGCTGGACGCCTGGGTCGCCTCGCCGGCCCGCTTCCGGGAGGACGCCAACGCGGAGGAGGACGCCGCCCTCGGCGCCTACCACGACCGCCTCGTCGTGGAACTGTTGCAGAACGCCGTCGACGCCGCGGGCGAGGCCGGCGTGCCGGCCCGGGTGCTCCTGCGGCTCAGCACCGACGCCACCATCCCGGATGCTGGGCCCGCCGGCCTGCTGGAGATCGCCAACACCGGGGCAGCGCTATCGGCGGCCGGCGTCGAGGCGCTGTCGACCCTGCGTGCCTCCACCAAACGCGACAGCGCCTCCGTCGGCCGCTTCGGCGCCGGATTCGCCGCCGTCCTCGCGGTGACGGACGAGCCGTCGATCGTCTCCCGCGTCGGCTCCGACCCGATACTGACCGGCGTGGCCTGGTCGAGAAGCCGCGTGATAGACGCAGTGACGGCCCTCACCATGCCCGCGGCCTCGCTGGACGGCGGTGACGTAACCAGCGGCGACGTAACGAATCGCGACGCAACGAATCCCGGGCCGTCCCTCGCTGCCCTCGAAACCGTCGACGGCCTCGGCATCGGCGGCCTCGGCGTCGCGGGCGTCGGCGTCGGCCAAGCGGCGCGCCTGGGCGAGGAACTCGCTCGGCGCGAGGGCGCGGTGCCGATCCTCCGGCTACCGTTCACGATCACCGCCGGGCCGCCCCCCGAGGGCTACGACACCGTGGTCCGACTCCCGCTGCGCGATGGCGCCGCGACGGCGCTCGCGCGCGAGTTGCTGGCCGGGCTCGATCCCACCCTGCCGCTGGTGCTCGGCGGCCCCGGCGAGATTGTCGTCGACGTGGACGGCGCTGTGCGGGCGATCACCTGCCGCTGGCTGCGGGGCGGCCCGGACGGCGGCCGAGGTGCGGCGCGGGCGAGCGGCACCGGACCGGCCGGCAGCCAGATCTGCGAACGCGTCGAGATAGCCGACCTGAACGGCGAGCGGTGGCGCGGGATCTCCCGCAGCGGCACGATTCCCGCCGCCCTGCTCGCCGACCGCCCGGTAGAGGAACGCGGACGAACCGGCTTCACGGCCCGGGTGATGGTCCCCGACGGCGGCTGGCCGAACGGCGTGGCCCGAGTGCTGCGGGCGCCGCAGCCCACCGACGAGCCCCTGTCGCTGCCGGTCCTGGCCAGCGTCGAGCTGCCGCTGGACCCGTCTCGGCGGCACACCGTCGGCGGCCCGCTGCGCGATCGACTGACCGACGAGCTCGCGGCGGCGGCCGTCGTCCTGGCCGAGTACCTCGGCACGGGGCTGGAGCCCGGCGACCTGGCGCAGGCCGGCGTCGTCCCCGGCGACCAGGCCGGACCGGGTGGGCCGCCCCCCGATCCGCTTGCCGCCCTGGCCTTGATCCCGACGGGGCTCGCCCTCGGCGAGGTCGACGGCCGGCTGCGGGAGTCCCTGCTGCGGCTGCTCCCGGAGTCGGCGCTGTTTCCCGGCGCCCTGCGCGGCCGGGACTGTTCGGTGGCCGACCTCGGTCCGGCCACCGACGCGGTGACCGAGCTGCTGCACATCCCCGGTCCACCGGCCGACACCGCCAGCCTGGCCGATCTGGCCGATCCAATCGTTGCGGATGGCGTCGATCCAGTGCCGGCGGTGGATGGGGCGAAGCTGGTGGCGGGCCTGCTCCCGGCGGCCTACGCCACCCGACGGTGGCGCACGGCGTTGGACCTGCTCGGCGTCCGACGAGTGGACAGCGCCGCGCTGGTCGAGCTGCTGGCCGGGGTCTCCCGGCCGCCGGACTGGTGGGGACGGCTCTACCCGCTGCTGGTCGGCGCGCCGGACCGGGACGCCCTGGGAGCACTGCCGGTGCCACTCGCCGAGATCGGCGCGGACGGGCCCGACGCGGCCGACCCACTCGCCGCCCCCACGCCCGCGGGCTCGACCGGCGGCGGCAGCCTGCGGACCCGCATGGTCACCGGGCCGCGCGGCACCCTGCTACCGACCGCCGAGCTGGACATCGTCGCCCTGGTGCGCTCGGGGCTGCCGCTGCGGGTGGTCCATCCCGATGCCTGCAGCACGGGCGGCGCCCGCGACGCGCTGCGGACCCTGGGTGCCCTGGAGGGCACGCCGGCCGGGGTGCTGCGCGACCCGGCCATACGCGAGGCGGTGCTCGACGCCGAGCCCGGCGACCATCCCGACGACCTGCTGGCGCTGGCCGCCGCCGTGCTCGCCCTGCTCCGGGACGCGGGCGAGGAGCGCCCGGCGGAGCTCGGCTGGCTTGAGGACCTGCTGCTGCCGTCCGCCGACGGCGAGTTCACCCCCGCCGGGGAGCTGCTCGTCGAGGGAGGTCCGCTGGACCGGGTGCTGGCCGAGGACGCACCGTTCTCGACGCTGGCACCCGAGGTCGCCCGGGCGTGGCCCGCGCAGGTGCTGGAACGGGTCGGCGTGCTGCACTCGTTCAGCGTGCTGCGCGCCTACGACCTGCCGCTTGACGCCGACGAGCAGATCCTGCTCGATCTCGACGACAGCGACACCTGGGTCGACGACGTCGCGGCCGACGATCATGGCGGCGCGCCGGGGGGCTCGGCAAATCTGCACCGCCCGCCGGCGGGGGGCCCGCCCGCGCCAGCCATGATCGGCGTTTTCGTCGCGGTTCGCGACCTCGAACTCGTCGACCCGGCGGCGTGGCCCGAGGCGCTCGCGGAGCTGGCCCGCCCGCCGCTGCGCGAGGCCGTGTTCGCCCCGGAGCCGTCGTATACCCGGTGGTGGCTGGCGCGGCACGCGGTGCTGCCGGTGGCGGGCACCGGCCGGGTGCTGCCGCCGGGCGAGCTGCTACTACCCGCGGCCGATCCGCTGCTCGCCGGCCTGTTCGCCCGCGGCGCCCCGCTGGCCGGCGTCGATGACGAGTTCCTGCGCCACCTCGGCGCACGGCTCACCCTCGACGACGTCCTCGGTGACCTCGGCGCGGTCATGGACCTGCTTGACCGGCTGGGCGACGCAGATCGGGACGTCCCCTGGCCGGCGGCGCGCACGCTCTACATCGCCGCGGTCGACGCCGTGGCCCGGGTACTCACGACACCGGACCGGTCCGCGCGCGACGAGCGGTTCGACCCGCCGCTGACCGTGCGGACGCCCGACGGGGTTGTGCCGAGCGGGCAGGCCGTCGTCGTCGACGCGCCCGACCTGCTGGGTCTGTTGGGCACCGACCGTGGCGCGCTGCGGCTGCCGCTGGACCGTGCGGCCGAGGTCGCCCACGTGCTCGGGGTTCCGCTGGCCGCCGAGATCGCGTCCTGCGAGATCGCATCCGATGGGTACCCGGCCGGGGAGGCCGCCACCGGGTCGGGCCCGGCCGGTGCGAGCGGCGCAAACGGCGCAAACGGCGAGACGCGGCGCGCGCCGGACGGCACGCCGTACCGTGTGCACCGCCCGCTGCTGGTTGAGGACCTGGCCGGTCGCCCGACGCGGGTGCCATGGCGGGTGCTCGGCGGGATCGGCGGCGAGGTGCACGTCGATGCCGACGCCGGCCCCGACGCGCTGGCCCGGGCGCTGGCATGGCGGGGTGGGCAGTGGGACCGGCGACACGCGCTCGCTGCGGAGCTGCGCGACCCGACGGGCGCGGCCTTCCGCGCGGCGGAGGACGACCTCGACGAGACCTGAGCCGACGGAAGTCGGCTACCCTTGCCCGGCCCGCAGCCGGTTGCGGCGGCGGATCACGATCCACAGCCCGGCGAGCCCGAGCCCGAAGCCGCAGATCGCAGTGGCCAGCCACCACAGGTGGCCGTCGTCACGCAGGTCGTCCAGGAACACCAGCTCGACCAGCGCGGCGACAGCCCACAGCACCGTGCCGACGGCGACGGAGACGACGCCGTCGTAGGGCAGTGGCTGGAGCGGCGGCGGACCGGTGGGGACCGGCCCGGCGGCGACGCCCGCGGCGGGGTCGCTGTTCGCTGACGTACTCATCCCGCCCGACGGTACCCGCCGCCCGGTATCAGTTGGACGAACCAGGTGTCGGCGCCCGGCTGAGGATCACTCCGCAGCCAGGGTGCGTGTGCGCCCGTGCCGCCGGGTCCTGCAGCAGGGCGATGAGCCGCGCGTAGGGCAGCAACTCGTGCAGCTGCCGCAGCGCCGTGAAGTCCACCAGGTGGTAGGGGGCGCTCACGCCGCGCAGGACGCCCGCGGGCGCCGGGTCCACGAGGGCCTCGAACCACGCCCGGCGACGCGGCGCGTCGAGGCCCCACGGCCCCGCGGAGCCTTCCGCCGGTTCATCGCCATCCTGCGCCACGGAGCCGGAACCGCCGGGCGAACCGAGAGCGATAGGCGAGCCGAGAATGATAGGTGAACCAAGAGTGATAGGCGGGGGGAGAACGGTAGGCGGCGTGAGAACGGTGGCGGGGAGAAAGACGGCCGGGCAGCGGCGCAGGCCGGCGAGAAGGATCTCCATACCCGCGTCCGGCGCACCGATCACGAGGAAATCAGGCAGGGCCATGAGATCTCCTGTTCCGGCCTCTTCGGCGTCTCCGACCAGCGGGTACCGAACGGTCCGTCAATATATTCCGGCTTTCCCACCGGAAAAATCGAGATCGTGCGATGGCCGGCGAGGCTTCGAAGATTCCGATGAAAAGCCTCGAATCGGATGGATGTGGACACGGGCCCGGCGGCCCCGAAACCCGTGCTAGCCCGCAGCCCGACCCGCGCGGACCCGGGGCCCAGCGCCTCCGCCGCCACTCATTCGACACTCTACATATCACTATGTGAAGCAAGTCACAGTTTCATTCTCTTGGCGGCGGCCGGAACAGTGTGCTTCCGTTGCTCTTGTGTTGAAGCGGCTGATGCTGGTCACCCGGAGCCATATTGATCTGCTCCGCGTCGCCTCTGCTGCCTGTCCGGCTACCTGACAGGCGGCCACCAGCCGCGCCACCCGCGCCTGCGCCTGCTGCGGACCGGCCGGGCCGCCACCCGGCTCCGGTCGCCGGCCGAGTGATGCTTGCCCCCGGCCTGCCGGGGCCCACCGCCGTCGCCACCGGATCACAATCGATCATGGTGCGGCACGTCGTCGCGGTGCCCGAGCGCTGTCCGGCCCCCTGACACCGCGCCCGCCGACCGGGACCGGTCCGCCGACACCACCCCGCTCAGGATTCCCGCCCCCGGCCCAGGGACCACCCGGCTCCAAGGCCCGCCCGGCCCAGCGCCCACAGCTCCCGGCGACCGGAAGAACCACTGACCGAAAGGCCAGCGATGCCCCCGCAGACGACCACTCTCCCGTACCGGCCGCGTCTGGTGACCACGCCGCAGCGCACTCCCGTCGGGACGGCGGCGACCCTCCCCCGCCAGCCACTGCCCGCGCCGGCCCACGCGCGGACGGCCCCAGCCCGGCCCGACCACCGCGCCACCGCGCAGATCCCGCCCCGTTCGGGGTTGTGGATCGACCGGACCGCCTGGCTCGCGACGGTGGACGGCCGCGCACTGCAGCTGACCTACCTCGAGTTCGAGGTGCTGGACTTCTTCGTCCACCACCCCGGGCAGGCGCACAGCCGCCAGGCCCTGCTGTCGTCGGTGTGGGGGCACCAGGCCGATGACGCGACGGCCCCGGACGTCCGCACAGTCGACGTCCTCGTGACCAGGCTGCGGCGCAAGCTCGGCCCCGAGCACCGGTACCGGATCGAGACGATCCGCCGGGTGGGCTACCGCTACCGCCCACTCGATCCGGCCATGGCGTCCTGACGGCGGCCGCTCACCGGCCGGTGCCGGTGAGCGGCCAGGAAGCCTGCTCGCGGTACATCGGAGGGGTGCCGGGGGCGCCGTCGACGCTGCTCATCAGGACGAGCCGGTCGACGGTCCACGGCAGCGGCTCCACGTCGGCCCGCAGCAGCTCGACGAGCAGGCCGAGCGCCCGGCGGCTCCGATCGGGCACCCGGGCGAGGGTCAGGTGCGCCCGCAGCGGCCGATCGTCCGCCCCGGCGGCGGCGCCGGCCCGCGCGGCCGCCCGCCGCACGCCGGTCGCGAGCCCTGCGAGCGCCCCGCCCGACACCGCCCCGCCCGACACCGCAGCGGACCCGGGCCGCACCGCCGTCCACAGCACCCGGTCACCGAAGTGCCCGCCGCCGACGGTCTCGACGGCGATCGGGCCGTGCCGCCGCGCCACCCGGGCGAGCCGGGTGTCGAGATCGGCCCGCCGCTCGTCCGGCACCGGGCCGAGGAAGGCGAGGGTGACGTGCCACCGCTCAGGCTCCGACCAGCGCAGGTCCGCAGCGGCCGCCCGGGCTCGGTGCACCGCGGTGCGCAGTGCGTCGGTGACCGCGGCCGGCGGCACGGCGGCCACGAACAGCCGCGCGGTCAGCTCCGTGCTCCCGGGTCGGCGTCGTCCACGGCGGCCGTGAGCTGCACGGCGTGCTCGCGCCGCCGCCGCCTGGGTCGCGGCGCGCACGACGGCACGGGACTGCGGCGTGAACCTCTCAAACACCGCCTTACCTCCCCTTTCCGAACCGGCGTCCGTACTTCTTGTGCGCGGCCTGCCGGCTCACGCCGAGCACATCGGCGATCTCCTGCCAGGACCAGCCCCGGTGCCGGGCACTGGCGACCTGGAATTCCTCGAGTGATTCCAACAGGGCTCGCAGCGAGGCGACGGCGGCGAGACCCACCCGTGGGTCATCGTCGGAGGCCGCCCCGGCGAGCTTCGTGGCGGTCATGTTCATGGGCGTCAACTTTAGTTGACGAGATAGGACGCTTTCCGCTCTCCGCGACAATCGGTGTCATCGCTGACCACCACCGCCGGACCGGGAGCACTATCAGAGCCGTGACGACGCTCCCCGAGCTGGTGCCACCGCGCGATCCGGCACTGTCCGCGAGCTGGCGGGAACTGCGGCGGCTCGTCCGGCGCCGTGAGCCCGACCTTCCGCTCGCGATGGCGCTGGTCACCGACAGCACGACAGCACGACAGCACGACAGCCAAAGTACTGCGCAACGCCGGGGTCGCGGTGGTCGGCCTGCTCGCCCCGGAGCCGCTGGAGTCGCTGGCCTGGGCGGCCGAGGCGGGGGTCCCCCGCGCCTACGCCGACCTGCTCGCCCTGCTCTCGGACGACATCGAGGCGGTCTGCGTGGAGATGCCGCCACCCGGCTCGGATATCGTCGCCCGGCGGGCGGCCGAGATCGGCCTGCATGTACTGCTCGCCGGTCCCGCCACCGCCGAGGCGGAAACGCTGCGGGCCGTCGCCGACCTGGCCGAGGAGGCCGACCTCGCCCACGTGGTGGCCCTGGATGGCCGGGCCTGGCCGGCGGCCACCCACGTAGCGGCCACGGTCCCCTCGCTGGGCCGGCTCACCCAGATGACCGTGGTCGGCGCGCCGACCGGGCCGACCGGGCGAGTCAAGATCATCGACCTCACGATGCGCTGGTGCGGGGAGTCCGGACGCATCGTCGTCCAGGGCCACCGCGTCCGCCGCCAGGACGACACCGGCGTGCACGACCTGCTGATGCCCACCCCGCCGACCGCCCGGCCCGGGCTGATGGAGGCCACCTACGACGTCGTGCGGGCCACCGAGCTGGACGACGCGCGGCTGGTCCGGGGCGCCACCTTCCACGACCTGCTCACCGCGAACCGGCTCATCGCCGCGGCCCGCACCTCCCACCAGCGCGGCGGTTGGATCGAGCTGTGACTGCCATGCCGTGACTGCTATGCCGTGACGGGCGAGCTGGG
>NZ_CADCWT010000027.1 GCF_902806485.1 Candidatus Frankia alpina
GTCCCCGGCGCGAGGTCGTCGGCGACGATCGGCTTGTCCGTCCGGCCGCCAGCGATGTCCCGACTACGGTCGAGGAGATCATTGCTCCAGCCGACCGAGAGCTGACCGGACCCCGTCGCCGCCGCGACCGCGACGACCCCGCCCGCCGGCCGTCCGGTGGAGACCGCGAGCGCTGTCGCGAACAGTGTCACCGCGACCGTCGGCTCCGGATGGCACGCCCGCGCCAGCGCGGCGAACCGACTCCTCCCAGCAGCGCCCGTCACTGGTCGAGTGGAGGTTCGCGCGGCCGCTTCTGTCATGGGGGCGACCGTACTCAGAAGCGCCCGCCCGACACACGCTGCACCGCCGCCCGCCTGCCCCTTCCCGGCCAGATTGCGGCCAGATCGTGCCGAGGGCGGGCGGGTGCGGGCGGGGGGGCGAGCTGCTGGCTGGCTGAAACTTCGGACCTGCTCGCCCGGCGCTTAGCGGTTCGATCGTGTCGTCTGGCCGAGTGGATCGGAACCCCCGGAGGCGTCTGAGGCGGCCGGCCCGCGGCGCTGGATGACGATGAGGCAGGTGTCGTCGTCGGTGTCGGGGGTGGTGTGCGCGAGGACATGGTCGGCCTGCCGGGCAACGTCGGGTTGGCGTTGCGCGGCGATGCGCAGGAGGGCGGCGAGCGAGGTGTCCAGCCCGGTGCCACGGCGTTCGATGAGGCCGTCGGTGAACAGCAGGAGGATGTCCTCGCTGGCCAGGTGGTGGACGGTCTGCTCGTAGGTCGCGTCGGGCTCGACGCCGAGCAGCAGCCCCTCCGGTTGCGGCAGCATGCTGGCGGTGCCGCCGCGGACAAGGACCGGGGGCAGGTGGCCCGCGCGGGCCCACCGCAGGGTGTGGTCCGACGGGCGGTACAGGCCGCAGATCACGGTCGCGGTGATGTCGTCGGTCAGGTGGTAGGTGACCCGGTTCAGCCAGTGCAGCAGTTGCGCGGGCCCCGCGCCGGTGACGGCGAGACCGCGAAGGCTGTTGCGCAGGGTCACCATGCCGGCCACGGTCCGGATGCTGTGGCCCGCGACATCGCCCACGACCAGCAGGACGTCGCCGCTGGGGAGGGTGACGGCGTCGTACCAGTCGCCCCCGACAAGGTGTTTCTGCTCGGCCGGGCGGTAGCGGACCGCGACCGCGAGTCCGCTGGCTTCGACGGCCTCGTCCGAGCCGGGCAGGAGCGCCCGCTGGAGGGTCAGCGCGAGGCGGTGCTGGCCGGCGGCCCGCGCCTCGGAGTCGGCGAGCTGGTGTCGGGTGGCGTCGAGGACGACCTGGGTGCGGTAGTGGCTCGTAAGATCCTGGTAGACGCCGCGGACCGCGATCAGCGTTCCGGCGGTGTCGGTCACGGGTTCGGCGATCGCGCGGAGCTGGCGCAGCGTCCCATCGGGGAGCAGGACCCGGAAGGAGACCGTGACCGAGTGCTTCAGCCGCAGCAGCGCATCGCGTAGCTGGTCGACGGCCGCTCGGTCCTGGGGATGGACGTGGCGGTCGAGGCTGTCGAGGGTGATCGGCGGGTCGTGGCGGGGGCGGCCGAACAGCTCGTAGGTGTACCGGGTCCACCGCACCCCGCCGGTGCGGAGCTTCTCCTGCCAGGCGCCGAACCGGCCGAGGCGTTGTACGGCGCGCAGCAGCGAATCCCCGCTCTCGCCTCCCTCGCCGCGGGGCCAGCCGAGGGCGACGCCGTCGAAGAGGCGGGCGATGCGCACATCCGCCTCCCAGGTGACGACCACGTCGTCGACCAGGGTGAGCAGGACCGTGCCGTCGGCGCGGAACGGTTCGCCGGTGCGCAGGACCTCGACCGCCCGCTCGAACAGGCCCGCGTCGGCGCCGAGCAGGGGGTAGAGCTCCAGCAGGCCACGTCCCAGCAGCGCGGCGGATGGCCGCCCACCCGGATCCACGAAGCTCTCGCCGACGTGGTCGATGCGGAAGTCGAGCACCTCCCCGTCACCGGCCCGCACGGCGTGCGCCAGCAGCACCGACCCGCCCATGGCGTCGAGGAATGCCGGCAGCCAGGCGACCCTGGCCGGCAGCGTCCCGGCTCCGTCGAAAGTCTGCGCCGCCGCGACGCCGGTCGGGCCGGCCGGACCGGGTCCGCTTGGCGGCCACAGGCTGCGCAGGCAGAGGTCGGCGAGGGCGGTGAGTTCGCGCCGTATCCCCTCGCTGAACTGGGCCTGGGGGGCCGGCCAGCAGATCTCCATGGCGCCGACGACGGCGCCGACGTGCAGGAACGGCAGGGCCGTGCGTGCCCCTCGCCAGGGACCGAGCCGGGCTGGCCCGTCGGCGTGTCCCGCGGCCCCCACCGGCCCCGGCGGGGATCCGGCCGGCCACCACTGGGGTGCGCCGAGACACGCGGCGCGCAGGGCGGCACAGTCCAGCTGCGGCGGGATTCGCCGCCAGCGGCTCGCGTCGAGCAGGCCCAGACCGGCCTGCCCGACCAGAGTGAGCGCGCCATCCGGTTCCAGCATCCAGAAGGCCACGGCCACCACTCCCAGCGGGGCCAGGACCTCGGTGTGGACGGCCTGTGCGACTGCGCATCCGTCGGTGCCGTGGTCGTGGGTGCGGCATCCGTCGGTGCCGTGGCCGATGGCGACTTGCGCCAGCCAGGTGCGGCGGCGGGCAGCGTCGTCCAGCGGGGGCTGCGGGGAGGCACCCGGAGCCTGGCCGAGTACCTCGGCCGCGAAGTCGGCTGGGGCGATGCCGGCAGCGGAGGCGAGGCTGCGGAGCTGTTCGCTGGCCTCGGCCACCGAACACCGCAGCCGCTCGACCAGCACCCCGGTCGCGACCTCGATCAGCGCGTCGGAGGCGGTGCGTGACTGGGACTCCGCGAGTTGCCGTTGTTGACGTGCAATCACGCTCAGTAGCCCCGCCGCGTGGCCGGGCCGGCCGGTGCTGCCGTCCGCGGAGCCCACGACTGTGTCTCCTTGTCCACCCCAGGCGCTGGCCGCCCACCAGGGCGAGGGCGGGTGGCCAAGACGCCAGTCTTGTCCCTTTACCCTACTGCAGAGACCCCGAAGGGATCCGGGTGTCGACTGCGACAGCTCCCCGAAGGAACGAACACTGTGGGTGACAGGCTGGAGGATGACGGTGACCGAGACCACGGATCGTGGTGCGGCGCGCGCCCGGCTGGATGATCCGGCCCTGCGACAGCTGCTCGCCGGGCTCACCGCCGTGCGGGGCGGCGACTTCGGCACCCGCCTGCCCCCGATCGGTGACGATCTGCTGGACGAGATCGTCACCGTCTTCAACGGGATGATCGATCAGCTCGCCCTGTTCACCTCCGAGGTGACCCGGGTGGCCCGCGAGGTGGGCACCGAGGGCAAGCTCGGCGGCCAGGCCGAGGTCCCCGGCGTCTCGGGCTCGTGGAAGGACCTGACGGACAACGTCAACGCCATGGCCGGCAACCTGACCGGCCAGGTCCGGTCGATCGCGCAGGTCGCGACGGCGGTGGCGAAGGGTGATCTGTCGCAGAAGATCACCGTTGATGCCCGCGGGGAGATCCTGGAGCTCAAGAGCACGATCAACACGATGGTTGATCAGCTCTCGGGGTTCGCCGACGAGGTGACGCGGGTGGCCCGCGAGGTGGGCACGGACGGCATCCTCGGCGGCCAGGCCGAGGTGGAGGGCCTCGCGGGCACCTGGAAGCGCCTCGCCGAGAACGTCAACGAGCTGGCGGGGAACCTCACCCGGCAGGTCCGGGCCATCGCCGCCGTCACCAGCGCCGTCGCCACCGGCGACCTGACCAGGTCGATCGACGTCGACGCCCAGGGCGAGGCCGCCGAGCTCAAGGACAACATCAACGCGATGGTGCGGTCGCTGCGCGAGACGACCCGCGCGAACCAGGAACAGGACTGGCTCAAGACCAGCCTCGCCCACATCGCCGGGCTGATGCAGGGGCACCGCGACCTGGAGACCGTCGCCCAGCTGGTCATCGACGAGCTGACGCCGATGGTCGACGCGCAGTACGGCACCTTCCTGCTCGCCGAGTCCGGGGTGGCGCGGCTCGCGCTCAACCTGATCGCCAGCTACGGATACCAGGCCCCGCCGGGTGCGCGCCGGTTCGACTTCGGCCAGTCCCTGGTCGGGCAGGCCGCGCGGACGAAGCGGCCGATCACCGTCGCGCACACCCCGGCCGGCTACCTGACGATCGCCTCCAGCCTCGGGCAGTCGGCTCCGGTCGCCCTGATCGTGCTCCCCATCCTGTTCGAGGACCAGGTGCTCGGCGTCATCGAGCTCGCCTCCTTCAACCCCTTTGCGCAGGCCCACCACGACTTCCTGAACCTGCTGACGGAGACCATCGGCGTCAACGTCAACACGATCATCGCCAGCGCCCGCACCGACGCCCTGCTGGAGGAGTCCCAGCGGCTCGCCTCCGAGCTGCAGGCGCGGTCCGAGGAACTGCAGTCCCGTCAGGAGGACCTCCAGCTCTCCAACGCCGAGCTGGAGGAGAAGGCCACCCTGCTGGCCCGGCAGAACCACGACATCGAGGTCAAGAACTTCGAGATCGAGCAGGCCCGCCAGGAACTGGAGGAGCGGGCTCGCCAGCTCGCCCTCGCCTCGAAGTACAAGTCCGAGTTCCTGGCGAACATGTCCCACGAGCTGCGCACGCCCCTGAACAGCCTGCTGATCCTCGCCCGCCTGCTCGCGCAGAACCCCACCCGCAACCTGTCACCGAAGCAGGTCGAGTACGCCCACGTCATCCACTCCGCGGGTTCGGATCTCCTGCAGCTCATCCTCGACCTGTCCAAGGTCGAGGCCGGAAAGATGGACATCCATCTGGAGGAGGTGGCCCTGGGCGACATCGTCGATGACGTCCAGGCCACCTTCTCGTCGATCACCGCGGAGAAGGGCCTGCGGTTCACCGTCGCGACGGCGCCCGATCTGCCCCCGCGGCTGCGCACCGATCGTCACCTGGTCGCGCAGGTGCTGCGCAACCTGTTGTCCAACGCGGTGAAGTTCACCGAGCAGGGCAGCGTCGAGCTTGCCATCACGTCGTCCGGAGCCAGCGCCGGCGCCGGCGGGCAGGTGCAGGGGCAGGCCGTCCTGTTCTCGGTGTCCGACACCGGAATCGGGATCGCGGGGGAGAACCTGGAACGCATCTTCGGGGCGTTCCAGCAGGGCGACGGCACCACCAGCCGCCGCTACGGCGGCACCGGCCTCGGGCTGTCGATCTGCCGCGAGGTGGCGACGCTGCTGGGCGGCGAGATTCAAGCCCGCAGCGAGTTCGGGCGGGGCAGCACCTTCACGCTGCGGCTGCCCATGGTCCCGCCGGCCACGACGTCGGCTGACGCCTACCCCCAGCTTTCCGCCGGGCGGCCGCCATCGAACGCCGTTCCCCCCGCCCAGCGGGCTGCGCTCTCCGCCGCGACGACCGTCACCCTGGACCTTCTCCCGCCGGCCCTCGCCGCACTCGCCCCGCCGGTGAACGCGACCGCGCCTGCGAGGCCGGCGGCGGAGCCCGCGGAACCGTCCCACCCACCGACGACGACTCCCGGGCTCGCCGGCCGCACCGTGCTCGTCGTCGACGATGACGTGCGCAACGTCTTCGCCATCACGAGCATCCTCAACCTGCACGGGCTGAGGGTGATCCACGCCGGTGACGGGCGGATGGGCATCGACGCGCTCGTGTCCAACCCGGGCATCGACCTCGTGCTGATGGACGTCATGATGCCCGAGATGGACGGTTACGCCACCACCGCCGCCATCCGGACCATGCCCCAGTTCGCCGACCTGCCCATCATCGCCGTCACCGCCAAGGCGATGCCGGACGACCGGCAGAAGTGCCTCGACGCCGGGGCCACCGACTATGTCGCCAAGCCGGTGGACATCGAGGAACTCCTCGCCTGCATCCGGGCCAGCCTCACACCCGGGCGGCGCTCACGGTGGGCAGCGCCAGGCGGGTGATCCGTCGCCAGACGCTCGCGGTCTGCCGGGGCAGCGACCCGGTGGTGTAGGGTAGACCGAAGCGCTCGCACAGGTCGCGGACCCGCGGCGCGATCTGCACGTAGCGGTTGCTGGGCAGGTCGGGGAAGAGGTGGTCTCGATCTGATGGCTCAGGTTGCCGCTGAGGAGGTGGAGGACCGCCGGGCCGCTGATGTTGGCGGAGCCGAGGAGCTGGCGCAGGTACCACTCGCCGCGGCTCTCCTCGGCGATCTCCTCCTCGGTGAAGGTGTGGGTGCCCGCCGGGAAGTGGCCGCAGGTGATGATCGTGTGCGCCCAGACGTTGCGGGTGACGTTCGCGGTGAGGTTGCCCAGCAGGACGGGGAGGAACGCCGGGCCGCTGAGCAGGGGAAACGCCACGTAGTCCTTGAGCCCCTGGCGAGCGGCCTTGCGCAGCGCCCGCCCGAGTTGGCCCGCGGTCTCGCCCCAGCTCTTCTCGCCTTGCCACGCCTTGTCGATCTCGGCGTCGTAGATTGCGATTCCCCATTCGAACACCGCGGCGAGACCGAGACCAAGGTTGTAAAGGGGCTGAGCGAGGTAAATGGGGTGCCAGGGCTACTCAGGCGAGACTCGCAGCATGCCGTACCCGAGATCCCGGTCCTTACCGAGCACGTTCGTGTAGGTGTGGTGGGCGTAGTTGTGGGAGTGCTTCCACTGGTCGGCGGGTGACGCGAAATCCCATTCCCAGGTGGTGGAATGAATGTCCGGGTCACGCATCCAGTCCCACTGGCCGTGTAGGACGTTGTGCTCGATCTCCATGTTCTCGAGGATCTTGGCGACGCTGAGCATCGTCGTGCCGGCGAGCCACGCCGGCGGCACGACGGACGCGAACATGACCGCCCGGCCGCCGGCCTCGAGCCGGCGCTGGACGGCGATCACCCGTCGGATGTACCGGGCGTCGTCCTCGCCGCGGCTCGCGATGACCTCCGCCCGCAGCCGGTCGAGTTCCCGCCCGAACTCCTCGATGTCGCGGGCGCTGAGGTGCGTCGATCCTGACATCCGTGTTCTCCTCCAGGTCGCAGGTCGATGTCCGGGTTGCAGGTCGAGGTCGACGTCGCCGACGGCGGTGGACACACAGGTCTGGATGAGGTCGCCGGGGTCGCCGTGCTCCTCGCCGGTGCGCAGGTCCCGGACCCGGCCGTCGGCGAGCCGGGCCAGGCAGGTGCGGCAGACCCCCATGCGGCAGCCGCTCGGCATGACGACGTCCGCCTCCTCGCCCACCGCGAGCAGGGAGGTGCCCTCGTCGGCGGCCACCTCCCGATCGCTCCTGACGAAGCGCACCCGCCCGCCGGGCGCTCCGGACGGGCGCCGCACCGACTGGAACCGTTCCGTCCGCAGCCGGTCGGCGAGGCCGGCCGCCCGCCAGTACGCCTCGGCACCGTCGAGCAGTCCCCGCGGTCCGCAGACCCACGCCATCCTGTCCGCCACATCGGTGCAGGCGGCGGACAGGTCCGCCACCGTCGGCCGCCTCGTCCGCCGGCCGGGGACGGGACGGGTGTGATGCTCGTGCAGGCGCAGGCTGGGGAACCGGGCTGCCAGCCGGCGCAGTTCGTCGCCGAAGATGACCTCTCGACCGGTCGGCGCGACGTGCGCGTGGAACACGTCCGGCATGTCCCCGGCCAGGGCGAAGCTGCGCAGCATCGACATCACCGGGGTGATGCCGCTGCCGGCGGTCACGAAAAGCAACCGGGCCGGCAGGATCTCCGGCAGCACGAACCGACCGCTCGGCTGGCTGAGCCGGACAATCCCACCGGGACGCAGCCGGCGGACGACATGTCGCGACACAAACCCGCCGGGCCCCGCCTTCACCGTGATGGTGACGAGACCGTCCGGGCGGCCGGGCGGGGACGACAGCGAGAATGTCCGCCAGTGTCACACGCCCGCGATGTCCACGCCGACGCTGAGGTGTTGACCCGCGAGATGTTCTCGCTAGTCGTGACCGGGACGGATGACGACGGTCGAGGCGTCGAGGGTCTCCGGTATGACGGCCTCGACCCGACCGGACAATCGCTGCCGCGACCACAGCGGATTCACCATGGACCGGAAATCATCCGGCGCCAGCGGATTTGTCAGGACGCCGGCCGCCGCGGTCAGCATTGGTCGGATATCCAGCATAGATCGTGTCACCTTCGCCAGCGGTCGTACCGGACCAGATGCTTTCTCGAGCAGATTTCTGGCAATTTCGGGCGGGGTCACAGCGACTTCGGGCCCGCCGGACGGCAGGCTACACCGCAGCCTCGAACCGTTAGCTCGATCAGCATACGGCGCGCTGTTGATAGCGGCCGGGAGAAATTATTGCCCGAGGATGTTTGGACGAACCGTGACGCAGCCGCGGATCGTGGGTCCGCGCCCGCGCCCGCGGCCTGCCTCAGGCGGTGGGGCCGCCGGCGAGTACGGACCAGCCGGCGTCGACGCGCAGCACCGTCCCGGTCGCCGGGCGCAGGGCGGGGTCGAGCGCCAACCCGACGGCGGCGGCGATGTCCGCCGGTTCCAGGACGCGGTGCAGCACGGAGTTGTCCGCGAGGACCCTCTCGCGCTCCGCATCGAGGACCGCGGCGGTCGCCTCGGTGCGCACGGCGCCGGGCGCGACGGTCAGGACGCTGATCCCGTCGCGGGCCGTCTCCGCGGCGACGTGGCGGGCGAAGGTGGTCAGCGCAGCCTTCGCGGTCCCGTGGGCGAGCCGGCCCGCGCCCACGTAGTCGGCGGCGGTGCTGCCGAGATAGACCAGCCGCCCGTCGCCCTGCGCCCGCATGACCGCCACCACCTGCTGGGTGATGTGGAAGGCCCCGGCGAGTTCCCCGGTCATCTTCGCGGCGAACTGCGCCCAGGTAAGTTCACTCAGCGACGCGAAGGGCGGGGCGGCGGTGTTCGCGTTGACCACCAGCGCGTCGATCCGTCCCCGGTCGGCGACCACGGTCGCGACCATCGACGCCACGTCGTCCGGATTGGTGACATCACTCCCCAGCGGGACCGCGCTGCCCCCCGACCGGTGGATTCCCGCGACCACGGCCTTCGCTGCGTCGGCATCGCGCCGATAGTTCACGACCACGTGATAGCCGCGGCGAGCGAGTTCGACGGCGATCGCCGCCCCGATCCCCCGACCTGCCCCGGTGACGATCGCCGTCGGTGTCTTCGCGTCTGCCATGTCGTCCTCGTTACGAAAAATTTTGCTTGCAGTGCTATTCATAATCTTTTTCTCCTTCGGTGGGGCAGGCCGGCGGGCACCGGGACGTCTGCGTGGGGTGTGCCCCAGGGGCGGGCGCGGCGATGCGGCGGTGCTACGTCGACGAGACCTTCGGCTGACCCTGCAGCTCGCTCTGCCTCTCGACCTGCATCAGGGTGAGCAGCTAGGATTCCGCCGGGGGGGGCGGCGGCGCCGGAGTTGCGGCGGCGGCCTGCAACCCGTCGAGCAGGAGGGCGATCAGCCGAGCGGAGCTGTCCTGGGCATGCGCGCCGGCACGGTAGATGAGCCCGGCGTTCGCCATCAGAATGATCAGGATGTCCTGCGGGGCGAAATCGGCGCGCAGCGCCCCGGCGTCCTGCGCTCGGCGGATGGTGCGCACCACGTCCCGCCGGGCGTTGTCGCGCGCCGCGTCGATTGCGGCGTCTGGGAAGGCGTCGCTGGTCAGCAGGTCGGCCAGCCCGCGATCCGTGGCCTGCATCCGGCACAGCGATGTCAGGTAACCACGCAGTGCGTTCCACGGATCGGGCTCCGCGGCCGCGGCGGCGGCCATCTTTGCGTACCTTTCCATCTGCTCGGACAGAGCGGCGGCGACCAGCTGGCAGCGCGAGCCGAAATGCCGGTAGAGCGTGGCGTTCCCGACGTTGGCGCGCTGCGCGATCTCGTCCAGCGAGGCATGGATGCCCTGCTCTGCGAACACCTGGCGAGCGTTGGCCAGAATGGCCTGCCGGTTGCGGCGGGCGTCCGCGCGGATGGCCAGCTCAGGACCAGACATCCAGCCATCGTAGCCGTGAGCGCGGACGTGACCCCGGTTTTGGTAACGTGGTCAACGAACCGGGGATGCGTCCCTGGTGGGGCGCTGGAAGCACGCAGGCATGGGCAAGAGAAGCCGGCTCGGGAAACGTCGCCACCAGATGAGGCAGGGTCATGGACACTCAGCGCTTCACGCGTCAGCTGATGGCCGGTTTCGGCCCGGGTGAGCAGGAGCGTCTGGGCGGGGCGACGGTGCTTGTGGCCGGGGTGGGAGGGGTGGGCGGAGCCGCCACCACCTATCTCGCCGCCGCCGGCGTCGGGCGACTGGTGCTGGTCCATCCCGGCCCGTTGGAGAAGCCCGATCTGAACCGCCAGACCCTGATGCGCCCCGACCGCATCGGCGAGTCCCGAGTCGTGACCGCCGCGGAAACCCTGGGCCTGCACTACCCGGACGTCGTGGTGGAGACCTGGGATCGGGACCTGTTCGACCCGGTGCTCCCCGGGCTGGTGGCCGCTGCCGACGTCGTGATCGACGCTCGCCACAACTTCCCCGAACGCTTCCAGATCAACCGGATGTGCCTGGATGCGGAGGTGCCCCTGGTTGTCGCGGCGATGAACGCCACCGAGATCCAGCTGCTCACCGTCGCCGGGGACGGTCCGTGTCTACGGTGCGTCTTCGCCGAGGGCGACCCCGACTGGGACCCCCTGGGGTTTCCCGTCTTCGGAGCGGTCGCGGGGACGGTCGGGTGCCTCGCGGCGATGGAAGTCATCAAGCTCGTCTCCGGATTCGGCGAGCCGGCCGTCGGCCGGCTGCTCGTCGCCGATCTGTGGGATCTGGACGTCCGCACACTGTCGGTGGCGCGCGACCCCGCCTGCGTGGACTGCGGCTTCCGGCGGCCGTCGGCTGGCGCGACCCGGCTGGACGGCGCCTCCCGGCGGTGAGGCTGTCGCCCAGGCTGGCCCGTCCTCCGGCAGCCGGCGGGGCGGCCCACCCCCGTCGTCAGGCGGGCTGACTTCTACGGCCCGGTCGTCAGGCGGGCCGGCAGCGGGCGGGCCGGGGTTGTGCCGGTCTGACCCGGCAGTCCGGACGGTCGCTTGGCCACCGTCGCCCGCCGCGTGCCGTCGATGAGCACGGCGTCGGGACCGGCCGGATCGTTCACCCACACCTGGTCGCCCTCGGCGGTCACGGTGATCTGGGCGGCGCCCGTCTCCGTTCCCGGCCCCGGGGGAGTCCCGGGGACGACGATCGGCTCGGTGAAGCCGCCGGTACGGGTATCGAAGACCCAGACCATCCGGGCATCCTGGTCCGGAATGTAGATCGCTCCGTCATGCCAGGTCGGTGGGCCGAGCCGACGTGGAGCTACCGGCCGGTCGTCCTCGTCTCCTCCCGCCGGTCGCTCGATGTCGGGAAGGCCGGCCGCAGTCGCAGGGTCGGTGGAGGCCGAGTCGCCCCCACCCCCCGTTCGGGCCGGTCCGCCACCGGGCTGGGCGGGGCCTCCCCCCGGTTGGGCCGTGCTCGCCCCGGGCTGGGCCCTTCCACCACCCGTCTGAGTTGGCAGATCATGCATGGTGACCTCGCCGTCGTGGACGTCGGCGAGCAGGAGCCGCCCGGCAACCGTGTCGAGGATGGGGACAGTGCTCCGCTCGACCGCCGCTGCCGCAATCACTGCGCTCGGCGGCCCCGCGGCCGCGGTGGTCAGGGCCACTGGCAACGCAATCTTCCGACCGGGCCGCTCGCCGGTGATCGGGATCGCCGTCCCGGCCGTGCCGTCGACGAGCACCGGGCGATCATGGGCCAGCACCACGTCGATCTGATGGTCCGGTCGGGCGACGGGGATCGGGGGCGACGCCACACCATCGCGGATCATGACCACGGAGCCGCTGGTGCGGACGGGCACCCACAGTGTTCCATCCACCGATTGGGCGACGGCACCAAGCGCTCCGCCGAGGTCGACGACCGGTCCCAGGCCGGTCAGCAACCGTCCGTCCAGACGTTGCACCCGCCCGCTCGCACCATCGACGGGGTAAACCACCCCGTTCGCGGCGGTCACCGTCGTTCCGGGACGCAGCGTGGCCGCGCGTGCCGGGGCGAGGCGCTGCGGCTCGATCAGGTGGAGCAGGCCGGCGTCCACGTCGCAGACGAGGAGATCGGGACCGTTGCGCAGAACGGACAGCCGATGCCCGACCGCGCCGGGAACGGTGACGGCCGCGTCCGCCCGCCCGGTCGTGCTCTGCAGGTGCGTGACGGTTCCGGTCGACTCGCTCGTCAGCCAGATGCCGCCGCGGGTGAGGTCGAAGGCGAGCGGAGGCGTTCCGGGCGCGGCGGCGGCCAGGCCGGCTCCCACGCACAGTGCCGCCCCGGCCGCCGCGGTGATGACGCGACGCAGCCGCTGACCGAATGCAGAGATGGTTTGATCTCGCTTTCCTGATCAGACGCGCGTTCTGAACCGCAGCCGACCGAGAAGAAGGCGGCGCGCCGTCCGAACGGGCCGGACTCACCTGGTGGAGCGGACTCACCTGGTGGGCGGACGGCTCGAACGGGGTCGGTGTCTGTGTGGGCGTGCCACCCGCCCGCCCACACAGACACCGTGGGGGAGCGCCGCAGGAGGGGTACAGCGCTCACCGCATCCCGCGCACTCAACCCAACGGCGCGCGGGAGACTGTTGATATTCATGTATCGACGTTGGCTGTTCCTGGATGGACCAATCGGTCGGGTCATCCCTCTTGTTAGGTAAGACGCGGCGTCCCCCGGACGGGTTGCGACGCGACTGATGCTTTTCGTGACATCGTCGACGGCTGATCGCATGGCAGGTCGATGCCGGTGCGGCGCGTGCATCCCACTGTGGGCCCCCATGTCACCAGATCAACAACTAATCCGGGCTAGGACACAACGAAACGGGGGTGCCCGTCGTCTACCGCAGCGGAACGGATCGCCTCCGTGCCGGCGACGGCCGCCACAGTCACCGTTCCCGGGTGGATCTCCCCGCCGCCCGTGGGCGGACCGGGCCGGTCGCCCCCTCGTCCGGCACGGTCCGCCTCCCCGACTCGCACCCCGCCCGACTCGCACCCGCACGGCGATGACGGTCAGCGTTCCCTACCCCGACCGGACCAGGAGGCAGGGCATGACAAACAGAACCGACGACCGCGACCACCTGCGCGGCGACCAATCGGGCGTGGCCGCGTTCTCGGCCGTCTTCCACGACGTCGTCGCGAATGTCGAAAAGGTCATCCGGGGCAAGCGAGAGGCCGTCGAGCTCGCGACGATCTGCCTGTTCGCCGAGGGGCACCTGCTCGTCGAGGACGTGCCGGGCCTGGGAAAGACCTCCCTGGCCCGCAGTCTGGCGGCCTCGGTCAACGCCGGCTGCCACCGCATTCAGTTCACGCCGGACCTGCTGCCGGCGGACATCACCGGGACGATGGTGTACGACCAGCGCGCCAACGAGTTCGGCTTCCGCCCCGGACCCGTCTTCGCCAACCTCGTCATCGGCGACGAGATCAACCGTGCCTCGCCGAAGACGCAGTCGGCCCTGCTGGAGGTGATGGAGGAGGGCCGGATCACCGCCGACGGCACGGGCTATCCGGTGCCCCGCCCGTTCATGGTCGTGGCGACGCAGAACCCGATCGACATGGATGGGACGTACAGCCTTCCCGAGGCCCAACTGGACCGGTTCCTCATGCGGCTGCGGATGGGGTACCCGTCGATCGATGCCGAGCTGGAGATCCTCGAAGGCCGGCAGGTGGGACGGCGAATCGAGGACCTGAGGCCGGTGATGCGGGCGGAGGACGTCGTGGCCTGCGCGGCCCAGACATTCGCCGTCCACGTCGCGCCGGCGCTGCGCCGCTACCTCGTGGACCTGCTGGCGGCCACGCGGGCCATCCCCGACATTGTCCGACTGGGGTCGAGCCCACGGGGCAGCATCGCGTTGCTGCGCGCCGTCCAGGTCCGGGCCGCCGCGCACGCCCGGGTGTTCGCCACACCCGACGACGTCAAGGCGGTGGCCGGCCCGGTCCTGGCACATCGCCTGGTACTCAACCCGGAGGCCGAGCTGCGGCGCGTCATCGCCGAGGACGTCGTCGACGAGATCCTGCAGACGGTGCCGTCACCCCGCCGGCTCGTCGGAATCTGATGGTGCCGCCCCTCGACGACCGACCCCGTGGCGGCGACCGACCTCATGGCGGCGGCCGGGCCGACCCCCGGCTGTCACCGGTCATCGACACGGACACCGCGACCACGGCGCTGTCCGTGTCGGTATCCCCGTCTGCCGTCTCCCTCGCCCGGGGCATGCGACGACGGGCGGGCCGGCCCGAACCGGGGCCGGCCGTGCGCGGGCTCGGGGAGCGTCATCGCCCACCGGTCCCGCCGCTGGCCGCGGCGGGCGGGCGCAGCGCCCCGACGGGTCGGCGCGCGGCCCCGTCCGGTTCGGACGCCGGTGAGCGGATGCGCTTCGCCCCCGTCGGCTCGACCCCCTCAAGGGCCGTACCCGCGGGGCCCGACCGGGCCGGGACGGCCGGATCGGACCTGGTCACGGCGGGCTGGCCGGCGCCGGACCGATTCGGACCCGCGGCTTCGGATCCCGCCGCGTCGGATCCCGCCGCGGCGAGCTCGGGCGCGTCGGGATTCGGACGCGGGGCGCCCGATCGGTCTGGATCCCGAGGCGTTGCGCCTCAGGTAGACCAAGGGTGCCCGTCGGATGATCGCGCCTCTGCGGGGAGCGGTGAATCGCCGGGAAGGGCGCGCCTGGGGATCACCCCGCTGGGATGGGGGATGTGCGTCACCGTGGCAGTCCTGCTGCTGGGAGCCCGGGTGCTGCGATACGCGGAGCTGGCCGTGTTGGGCGGGGCGGGGGCCGCGGCGATGGGTCTTGCGGCCGCCACGGCCGTTCGCCGCCCGCGGGTGTCGGTAGCGGTCCGCGTATCGCCCCGACAGGTCACCCGAGGCGAGCCTGCCACGCTATCCGTAACGGTCCGCAACCTGTCCAGGTGGCCCTCTCCGCCGTTCACCCTGCACCTGCCGCACGGCCCTGCCGCCGCCCGGCCGGATCGATCTGTGCCGGGCGCCCCCCGCGTTGGGCGGCTGCTGGCCGCGTCGGACCTGGTGGAGGCCTGGTGGGAACGGCGTGCGCCTGCGGTCGGGGGCTCCGGCTCCGGTCATCGCGCCGCTGCCGGTGCCGCAGATTCGTATCCTCCGGATGGGCTGGACTCGCCGGGCGCGGTCGTGTCCGTCTCGGTCCCCCGGCTGGCCGGCTCGGGTCACCGGACGTTCGAGTTGGCCCTGGACACCAGCCGGCGCGGTGTGGTCCGGCTGGGTCCCGTCGAGGTGATCAGATCGGATCCGTTCGGACTCGCCCGGCGCCGGCAACGGCTGCCGGCGGTCGACACCCTGCACGTCCGACCGCGGACCCGGCCGCTGGCGTCCCTGGCCTGCGCACCCTCGCGTGACCCGGACGGGCAGACCGGACGGGGCTCGACCGGGGGACTGGAGATCCACACCCTGCGGAGGTACGCGCCCGGTGAGGATCTCCGCCTCGTGCACTGGGCGTCCAGCGCGAGGGCGGGCGAACTGATGGTCCGCACCCACGTCGATCCGAGCGAGCCGGCCGCCACCGTCGTCCTCGACACCCGACCAGCCGCCTACCCCCCTGGCCGGGTCGGCGTCGCCACGTTCGAGGAGGCCGTGGACATCGCCGCCGCCGCAGTGATGACCTGCACGCAGGAGGCGTTCGGGGTCCGGCTTGTGACGACCGGCGGGCTGCGGGTGGCGGGCCGGCGCCGCCGCCGGGACGCCGACGTGCTGATGGACGAGCTGGCGGGCGTTCAGGCTGGACGACACCGCCTCGCTCGATGTCGTCGCGACGCTGCGGCGCGGCGGGCTCGGCACGCTGGTGCTCGTCACCGGCGGTTTCGACCGGCAGTCGCTGGCCGCACTCGCCGCGGTGGCCCATGCGTACGGGCGCGTCGTCCTGGTCCGGGTGGGCCCCCGCAGTCAGGCCGCCGCCCGGGCCGTCGACCGGCGCGACTCCTCCGACCGGGCCCGCCTGCGGGCCGCGTCGCCCGGCCGGGTGGTGGGGATCGGCGTCCTGGGCGGCACCGTTCCCACCAGCGGTACACGTCTTGACGGGACCGCCTTGCGGGCGGCCGGCCGGCTGACGGTGATCGACGTCCCCGACGCCGATGCGCTCGCCGGCCACTGGCCGACCGGCGAACGGGCCCCGCGATGGCCGCGGGGAACCCCGCGGACGGGCCGGTGATGACGGATATCGGTGGGCCGCCCGACGAGGCCGTGCGTTCGGCGGCCGGCGCGGGCGCAGGACACGTCGTCGGGGTTGACCACCACCTTCGCCCGCAGGAGCCGGTGCGGACCCGCCTGGCAGCGCTGCTGGTGGTGGCGGGACTCGCGTGCGTCGGCGGGTTCGGGTTCCGCCGGGTCTTTACCACTCACGATCTGGAGGTGATCATCCCGGTCGCTGCGGTCGTGCCCGTGATCCTCACCGCAGCGCTGGGCGCGCGACGCCGGCCGTTGCCACTGGTCGGGACGGTCGCAGCCTGGAGCGGGGGGTTCGTGATCTGGGCCGCCTGCACGGTCGGGGCCGGCGCTGGGGGGTTCTGGGCGAGGCTGTCTGTGGTCCGTTCGGGCGTCCTCAGCGGATGGGCGCGGCTGCTGGACACGGTGATCCCGGCGCCGCCCGATGGGGCTCTCCTGCTCGTACCCGCGGCACTGACCTGGCTGGCCGCCGCGGTCGGCGTGGAGCTCGTCATCCGCACCAGAGCCAGGCTCCTGCCCGCGTTGCCCGCTGCTTTCGTCCTGGTCGCCGCGGTCGCCTACGCAGCCCCCGTGCCGGGATCTGACGCGCCGCTCGCCGCCGCGTTCGCCGCGTTGGCCGCGATCCTCGTCCGGGTCC
Source organism: Candidatus Frankia alpina (assembly GCF_902806485.1). Classification (GTDB taxonomy): domain Bacteria; phylum Actinomycetota; class Actinomycetes; order Frankiales; family Frankiaceae; genus Frankia; species Frankia alpina. The sequence goes on from NZ_CADCWT010000027.1 coordinate 16,789, forward strand.
GCGGGAGCGGTCGGTCCCGCTCGCCGGCAGGATCCGCAGCGGCCTCGCCCGGCCCAGCCAGGCCGGGCGGCGGCATAGGCGGGCGGCCAACGTTCCCCCGATCCGGGCCAGGTCTGTTGCCCGTGGCCGGCCCGCGGGGCTTGACGGCGCTCCGATACGCGGTGCGATCAACCGTCGCTGTGGGCGTCGTCGTCGGCGCCGGTCTGGCACTGGCGAGTGGTGGTCCGATCGGGCTGGGTGGGCAACCGCCCGTCGACCCGCGTAACCACCGCACGATCGCGCCGGTACCGCTTGCCGCTCTCAACCCCCTGAGCCGCCTCGCCGGCTGGACCGCCCATCCCGACCAGGTCCTGTTCCGGGTGGGTCTGACTCCGCAGCCGTCGGGGCCGGTCGCGCTTCGACTCCTACGACGGCGCCACCTGGTCCATGAGCGGCCGTTACCTGCCCGCGGGACGGGAGATCGGGGAACAGGCTGGTCGCGTCGCGGATCGGGGCGGCGGTCACCCGTCCACACCGGTCACCCAGGACCTGACCATCGTCGACCTCGGCGGAGATCTTGTGCCCGCCCTCGCGCGGCTCGGCCAGTTCACCGTGGTCCCGACGGCCGGCGCGGAATCGTCCCCTCCCGCCGGCCAGGGTGGCTCCACGGCGACTGCCGAGGAGCCGACGGGTCGTTTCGCGGTCGATCCCGACGACGGCACACTCGTGCGAACCGCGTCGCTGCACCCCGGCAACCGGCTGCGCCTTGTCTCCACCCCGCAGGCCGCCATGACCGCCGACAGACTGCTCGCCCTCGCCGTCTCCGCGACGCCGAACAACGCCCCCTACCTCGCGCTGCCCGACGAGGTCCCGCCGGTGCTGCGAGAACTGGCCTCGGTCGCCACCGACGGCGGCGCGCCACCCTACCAGCGGGCCGCCCTGCTGCGCCAGTACCTGATGGCGACCTTCAGCTTCGATCCCACCGTGCCCGCCGGGCATTCGCTCGCCCACATCGATCATTTCCTCGGCCAGACTCGACGCGGCACCTCCGAGCAGTTCGCGACGACGTTCGTCCTCGCGGCGAGGCTGCTGGGTCTGCCCGCCCGCCTCGTCGTCGGATTCACCGCCGCCGATCCGCATGCCGTGACCCGCACGATCCGCGGCGCCGACGCCCTGGCCTGGGCGGAAGTCAACTTCGACGGCGCAGGATGGCTGCCTTTCTTCCCCACCCCCCGAGCGGGGGATGCACGCGGCGCAGCGGTGGCCGGCTCCACGCAGGGCGAGTCCTCCGCACAGACGTCACTGGTGGAGGAGGTGCTGCGCACCACCGTTTCGGCACCGCCCGGTCGGGCGGGCGCCACCCTGCCGGGAGACCTCCCGCCTCGGTCCGGTGACTGGCGGCCGGGATCCCCCGGCTGGACGGTGGTCGTCCTCCGGACGGCCGTGGCCGCGGCCGTCGCTGCCCTGCTCGGCTGTCTTCTCCTGGGCTGGCTGCTGCCGATCGCACGCCACCGGCGGATACGACGGGCCGGAAACGGCAGCAGGGCGCGGATCGTCGCCGCCTGGCAGCGGGCCATCGAGATGTTCGCCGACGCCGAGCGGCCGATGCCGCGGGCGGCCAGCCCGAGCGAGGTCGTGCTCCTCGCGGCGGACCTGCTCGACGACGCCGGCCGCACCGCCCTACGCGGACTGGCCGATCTCGCCACCCTCGCCCTGTTCGACGACGGCACCACCGGCCGGTGGGATGAGGCTTCCGGCCGGCGCGCCGCCGACGAGGCGTGGCGATTGCTCGACGGGCTCGAACGGGCGGTCCGCCGCGTCGTCTCACGCCATCGCCGGCTCGGCCGGCGGATCTCGCCGCGGACGGTCCGCACCGAGCTGCGTAGGTTGCGTCGGACAGCGCCGGCTCCCCACCGCGCCGCCCACCGATCGGCGGGGCCAGGCGAATCTGATGTCCCCGAACGGGCCACTGTCGGCGGGGACTACAGATAGCCCGAGCGGGGCGGTACCCCCGCAACGGGTTCGTTGCTCCGGCCGCCGCTCACCGCGGCGGCCGGCAGATCACTGTCGGACCGGGCCAGACGATCACGCTATACGGGCTTTTCCTGACGATTTCGCCGGCATCTGCGCGAGGCGGACGAGTCCGTCCGTGCCGGTTCCCGCCGCTGACGGGCGGGTAGTCCTCAGACGGGCGGTCGGTGGGAATGGGCCGTGCGGGCCGAGGCACGGCCGCGACCATGGCCGATCGGGCCAGGCTGATCGCAGCCGGCGACAGGAGGAGGCAGTCATGGCACAGACGATGAAGGGACGGACGAGGCCCGCCGGCGCGGGCACCTCCAACGACGAGATGGCCAGGCAGGTCGCCAGCCAGACCTCGTCGGACCGGGCCGCCGAGGAGATCTTCCGCCGGGAGAAGGACGGCGCGCTGACGGACACCGAGGCAGCCAAGAGCGAGGTGTTGCGGCACTGAGCTGCTACCGAGACGCCTCGCCACCGGGCCCGGGACGAGCGTCACGGCCGGCGTCGGGTCCGATTTCCGTGCGGGGCGCCGGCGGTTCCCGTATGGATGAGCGATGCAGGAGAACACCGCCGAAGCGGGCCGGCCCTTCACCGCCGACGGCACCCCCGAACCGGTCTGGCGGGCCTGGCAACCGGGATGGGCGGAGCTCGACCTGACCGCCGTGCCGCCTCGTGTGGTCGTCGTGGCCCCCCATCCGGACGATGAGGTTCTCGGCGTCGGTGGGCTGCTGGTCGGCCTGCATGCGCTTGGCGCCGCGATCACCGTCGTTGCGGTGACAGATGGTGACGCGTCCCATCCCGGCTCGCCGACGATCTCCCCGGCCGAGCTGGCCCGTCGGCGGATCGTCGAGCAGCATGCGGCGCTGGCCGAGCTGGGGCTGGGGCAGGTGCCGGTGCATCGGATCGGGCTGGGAGACGGACGGGTCGCCGGGCATGAGTCGGAGCTCGCCGACCAGGTGGGGCCGCTGCTCACCCCCGACTGCTGGGTACTCGCCACCTACACCGGGGACCGCCATCCGGACCATGAGGCAACGGGACGTGCAGCGGTGCTGGCGGCGGAACGGGCTGGCGCACGGCTGCTTGAATACCCCGTTTGGACCTGGCACTGGGCGGTCCCGGACGACCCCAGGGTGCCGTGGGGGAGGGCTCGGAGGGTGCCCCTGCCCGTCCCGGTGCAGGAGGCCAAACGGCGGGCCGTCGACTGCTACCACACTCAGATCGCCCCGCTGTCCGACGACCCGGCGGACTCGACGGTTCTCGGGGCCCAGGTGCTGGACCGGCTACTGCGCCCCTACGAGACGATCTTCGTCTAGCGCGGGGCGTCCACCGGAGGTCATCCAAGGCATGCCCGATCGGACGATAGGTGGCCGGGGATCGCGATCGCGGCTAGTCTGCGGGCAACGAACTGCATATTGCTGCCGCTCACACCCGTGCGGGAGAGTCCCGGGCCGCGACCTGCCGGGACGCCGAAGGAGCAAGCTCTCCCCATAAACTCTCAGGCCCCCAACCGCCGGGTCAGGCAACTCTGGAAAGTGGACATCCCGGTGTCCCGCCGACGGTGAAAGCCGCGGCCGTCGTCCGCGGGTCCTCGGCTCGGACCCATGGCGGCGCCGCCCGGTGAAGCTCTCAGGCCAATGACAGAGGGGGAGGCCCGCCGCGGCGTCGGCCCCGTTGTCGTCGTCGCCCGACCTCCGGAGCGCCCAGCATGCATGACGGCACAGATCACGAAGATGCCTCCGTCGCCGCCGGTACCACTGCCACTGCCGGTACCACTGCCACTGCCGGTACCACTGCCACTGCCGGTACCACTGCCACTGCCGGTACCACTGCCACTGCCGGTACCACTGCCACTGCCACCGCCACCACCACCACCACCACCGCGCCCACCCAGCCGGCGGCTCCGGCCGGGCCCGCGGCGGTGGATGACCGTCCGTCACTGCCGGCTGCGGCGTACCCGCAGTTCGTTGATCGTCACATCGGCCCGGACACCGAGGCCCAGCGACTCATGCTCGCCGCGCTCGGGGTGGAGTCGCTGCGGGCGCTGACCGATGCCGCGGTGCCGGCCGTCATCCACGACCGCACCCTCGAGCTGCCCGCCGCGCTCGACGAGACGGCGGTTCTGGCGGCGCTGCGCGCGCTCGGTCGCGACAACCGCCCGGTGCCGTCCATGATCGGTCTGGGGTTTCACTCCGCGGTGATGCCGGGTGTCATCCAGCGCAACGTCCTGGAGAACCCGGCCTGGTACACGGCTTACACGCCGTATCAGCCGGAGATCTCCCAGGGCCGACTGGAGGCGCTGCTCAACTTCCAGACGGTGATCATCGATCTGACCGGACTGGCGGTGGCCGGAGCGTCCCTGCTCGACGAGCCGACCGCCGCGGCCGAGGCGATGCAGATCGCGCTGCGCACGGCGAAGGGGTCTCGGACAACGTTCCTCATCGATGCGGACACGCTTCCGCAGACGATCGCGGTTGTGACGACCAGAGCGGAGGCGCTGGGTGTGACCGTCCACGTCGCCGACCTGTCCGGCGGCCTGACGGCGGGCGATCCCGCGGTGAACGGTGCCGGGGTGACCGCGGAGGTGCTGGACTCGGCGTTCGGTCTGCTGCTGTCGTATCCGGGGCCGGGTGGGGCGTTGCGCGACCCGCGTTCGGTGATTGTCGAGGCACGCGAGCGGGGGATCGTCGTCACGGTAGCGGCCGACCCACTGGCGCTGACGCTGCTGCGCTCGCCCGGTGAGCTCGGTGCCGACATCGCCGTCGGCAGCACCCAGCGGTTCGGGTTGCCGCTGTCGTTCGGTGGACCGCACGCCGGATATCTGGCGGTCCGCAAGGGGCTGGAGCGGTCCCTGCCCGGACGGCTGGTCGGGGTGTCGATCGACGCCGATGGGGCGCCCGCCTATCGCCTCACCTTGCAGACCCGCGAGCAGCACATCCGCCGGGAGAAAGCGACGAGCAACATCTGCACCGCCCAGGTGCTGCCGGCCGTGCTCGCCTCGATGTACGCCGTCTACCACGGTCCGCAGGGGCTCGCCGGGATCGCACGGCGCATCCACGGCCTTGCGGTCCGGCTCGCCGAGGGACTGCGGGCCGCCGCGGTGCCCATCGGGGCCGACGCCTTCTTCGACACCGTCGTCGCCGCGGTGCCCGGCCGGGCCGCCGAGGTGGTGGCCGCGGCGCTGGCGCACGGCGTCAACGTGCGGCTCGTCGACGGCGACCACGTCGGGGTCTCCTGCAACGAGACGACCGTGGAGGCGGACCTGCGGGCGGTCTGGGCGGCGTTCGGGGTGCCCGCGGCGGTGTCGGCCGAGGTGACGGGCCCGACTGCCCCGACTGCGCTGCCCGGCGAGCTGGTGCGCACCGATTCCTACCTGGAGCACCCGGTTTTCCACGAGCACCGGTCCGAGACGGCGATGCTGCGCTACCTGCGCCGGTTGTCCGACCTCGACCTGGCCCTCGACCGGGGCATGATCCCGCTGGGATCCTGTACGATGAAGCTGAACGCGACCACCGAAATGGCCGCCGTCACCTGGCCGGAGTTCGCCGACATCCACCCGTTCGCCCCCCTCGACCAGGCCGGCGGATACCTGACGATGATCCGGGATCTGGAGGACTGGCTGGCCCGGATCACCGGCTATGCGGGCGTCTCGGTGCAGCCGAACGCCGGCAGCCAGGGGGAGCTCGCCGGCCTGCTGGCGATTCGCGCCTATCACCGCGACAATGCGGTGCCCGGCGCCCCGGTCCGCGACGTCTGCCTTATTCCCTCCTCCGCGCACGGGACGAACGCGGCGAGCGCCGCGATGGCCGGAATGCGCGTCGTCGTGGTCGCCTGCGACGACGACGGAAACGTCGATCTCGACGATCTGGCGCGCCGCGCGCGGGCGAATGTGGACGTTCTCGCCGCGCTGATGGTGACCTATCCGTCGACGCACGGTGTCTACGAGGAAGGCATCGGGCAGGCGTGCGCGATCGTGCACGAGGCCGGCGGGCTGGTCTACGTCGACGGCGCGAATCTCAACGCGCTCGTCGGGCTCGCGAAGCCAGGCCAGCTCGGCGCCGACGTCAGCCATCTCAACCTGCACAAGACGTTCTGCATCCCGCACGGCGGCGGCGGTCCCGGGGTCGGCCCGGTCGCGGTCGGGGAAAAGCTGCTGCCTTACCTGCCGAACCATCCACTGCGGGCCGAGGCCGGGCCGGTGAGTGGGGTCGGGCCCATCTCGGGGTCGCCGTGGGGCTCCGCCGGAATCCTGATGATTCCCTGGGCGTACATCCAGATGATGGGTGCGGATGGTCTGCGCCAAGCCACCTCGGTCGCCGTTCTGAACGCCAACTATATCGCCCACCGCCTTCGTCCGCACTATCCGGTGCTCTACGCCGGGCGCGGCGGACTGGTCGCGCACGAATGCATTCTCGACCTGCGGCCGTTGACGAAGGGCACCGGGATCACCGTGGACGATGTGGCCAAGAGGCTCATCGACTACGGTTTTCACGCGCCGACCATGTCCTTCCCGGTGGCCGGCACCCTGATGGTCGAGCCGACCGAGAGCGAGGATCTGGCCGAGATTGACCGCTTCTGCGATGCCATGATCGCGATTCGTGCGGAGGCTGACAGGGTCGGCGACGGGACTTGGCCGCGCACGGACAACCCGTTGCGCAACGCCCCGCACACCGCCAACATGGTTACCGCCGATGAATGGCCGCATCCTTATCCGCGGTCCGTCGCCGCCTACCCGGCCGCCTCGCTGCGGGCCGCTAAGTACTGGCCGCCGGTGCGTCGGATCGACGGGGCGTACGGCGATCGCAACCTGGTCTGCACCTGCCCGCCGGTCGAGTCTTTTGCCGTGCGGTCCGAGGACGGCCCGGTTCTCGTCGCCGCCGGTTGACGCGGCGGCCCGTCACGGCATCGGCGCTACTACTCGGTCGGCTGCGGAAAGTGACGGGAGAGCGGTCCGGACTCTGGTAGTCTGAATTGCGCCGGATCGGAAGGACTGATTCCGGCGGAGAGGGTCCCCTGCCGGGGGGCGCGGCGACGTGGCGGCAGGGTTTCGGGGCTGTATCGGGATTGCGGCGTGGTCGCGTGGGCGGCCGTCCCGGACTGGGGACCGCCCTTACCGGGCGTGAGAGTGTGGCAGTGCGAGTCTTCCGTTACGGCAGAATTCGATGGACCGGCCGCTGGTGGCGGTGAGAAGGTGGTACTACCGCTATTGACCGTTGATTGAGTTCCCCCAATAGTAGGCGGGTAGCTGCCGTGGTGGAGCGTGGGCCTAATTCCCTCCGGCAGATCACCAGCGGGGCAACGGGAGGTCGTGGCGGATGGATCCTCGGGTAGAAAAGCAGCTGACTCAGCTCCGCCGGAAGGCGGTCGATCTAGGCCTCGGTCCGGCCTTGAAGCTGGTGCGCGACAACATCGCGCCGACGGCCCGGCGCAACCGCAATGACGACCGCCACCTGGCATTGCTGTTGTCGTTCGTGTTGCGGGAGAACTCGAACTGCATCGATGTGGGCGCCCACCGGGGAGACGTGCTCCGGACGATGCTGCGACACGCCCCGCGCGGACGGCACATCGCCTACGAGCCGCTGCCGCACATGGCGGCGTCGCTGACGACCGACTTCCCGACGGTCCAGGTGCGCCAGGCCGCGCTGTCGGACACACCCGGGATACTGCCATTCACCTACGTCCGTAGCCGACCGGCGTACAGCGGGCTGCGCGACCGGGTGCCGGACACGGAGGACGTCGAGCAGATCGAGGTGAAGGTCGAGGTCCTCGACGAGGCGTTGCCCGCGGACTACCGGCCGACCCTCATCAAGGTCGATGTCGAAGGCGCCGAGTACGGAGTGTTCCGCGGTGCCCAGAAACTGATCGCCGCCAGCCGACCGCATCTGGTGTTTGAATTCGGCGCCGGGGCACGCGACTACGGCACGACGGCGGATGAGATATACACCCTCGTCGACGGCGATCTGGGGCTTCGGATCTTCGACCTCGACGGCGCTGGTCCGTACACCCTGCCCAAGTTCCGGGACACGTTCGAGACCGGTCGCCGCTTCAACTTCGTCGCACATCCCTGACGATCGTCTGCCGGGGCCGTCCGCCCTCCGCCGGCCCTCGTCGCGGCGCCCAAGGTTGACGACCACGACGGGCGGCCCGAACGGACCCGGTCCCATCTGGGCCGCCTGTCCCGTGGCGGGCCGGTGCGCCTTGTACGTGGGGCACGCGCCCGACGATGGGAAGCCGAGAACAAGAACCGGACAAGAGTTCTTACGAGGGCTCAAACGAGCGTGTACGAAGAGCGACGATTCGGTACGGTCTCGGCAGGCCACGGTGATCGACCCATCGGAGCCATCCGGACGCCCGCGGTGCCGCCGTAGCTGCCGGATCCGCTGGTAGATCGCCAGGAGGCATCGGCCGTACGCGGCCGGTACCCGCGCCACCTGTCCGGTCAACTGAGAGGCTCCTCATGGCCCGGTCCCCCCGGGGTGGCTGTTCGTCGCCAGCCGTTCTCGCATCGTCAACGAATCCCGCGTTCCGAACCACTGGGTGATGCCGGCCCCACCGCGGCGTGCCTGGCGGGACCGTGGCTGGATCGTCTGTCTCGGTGCTGCGCTGGCTGCGGCCGTCGGATCCGTCCTGCCGCCCATCGCAGGTGTCGGGCTCGACGTCCGGATGGCGTTGTACCTGCTGGCGAACCTGGTGGCTGCCGTTGCCCTCGCGAGGTCTCGCCCCCGTCCCGCGGCGCGGCTGGATACTCCTCGCGGGCAGTCAGGTTCTCGCGGCCGCAACCGACGTGGCCCTCTCCATTTCCCTGCGCACGTCCTCGGCCACGGTTGGGGTGGCGTTGGCGGACATCGTTCTGCTCCTCCGGTATCCGCTGCTGGTCCTGGGCCTGGCGGCGCTGGTACGGGCGCGCGGTCCCGGACGGAACGCGGCAAGCCTGCTGGACACCGCGATGTTCCTCGCCGCGGCCGCCCTGCTGTCCTGGGTGTTTCTGGTGGCACCGGCGGTGCGGACGGGGGGTGTTTCGGCGGCCGGGATCGTCCCGGCGGTGTGCGCGGCGGCGGGTCTGTCGGTCGTCGGGGTGACCGTCAGAATCGTGGCGGGCGATGGCGAGCGCCTGGCCACGTTGCTTCTCCTGGCGGGTGGGGTGCTCGTAGGCGTGGTGGCGGACGCCGCCGAGGTCTGCACCCGCATCGGTGCCGTCGTCGCGAGCGACGTGGGCATCGGCGGTTCGGGCGGCACGGCGATCGATGGCCGGGATGCCGCCCGGATGGTGAGCGCTCTGCTCCTCGCTGCCGCCGCACTCCATCCCTCGCTGGCCCGATCGGGCCAGTCGGCGGCGGTGCCGGCGGTGCCTGTCCGTGACGGGTTGCGGTTGGCCGCATTGTGTGGTCTCGGACTGGTCGGGCCGGCGGTTCTCGGGGTGCAGGCTGGTCGTGGCGATCTCCGTGACGTCCGCGTGATCGCGGTGGCGAGCGCCGGGATCATGCTGCTGATCATCGCCCGGATGGCGCGGCTGGAGGCCGAGCAGCGACATCTCGCGATCACAGATGGCCTGACCGGGCTACGGAGCCGCCGATATCTGGATGCCGAGATGAGGGTCGTCGCCCGGCGGGCTCGCTGGGTCGGATCGAGGGTGGGCCTGCTCCTCGTCGACGTCGACCACTTCAAGTCCGTGAATGACCGGTTCGGCCACCCGGCCGGCGACCAGGTGCTCACGGAGGTGGCCAGACGGCTGCTCATGGTGACCCGTCCGGGGGATGTCGTGGCCCGCTACGGGGGGGAGGAGTTCGCGCTGCTTGCGAGGGACGTCCGGGGCGACGCGCTGGCGGACATCGCCGAGCGGCTACGGCTCGGGGTGGGTAGGGAACCTGTGGAGGTGGCGCCGCCCGCGTCGGCCGCGGTAGCCTCCGCCGGCTGGTCAGCGGCAGCCGCCGACAGACCGGCCCCGCCCGTCGGGACGGACCCGCGGGGGCGCAGCGCGGGCGACCATGTGGGGAACGCCGCTCCCGGCCGTGGTGATGCCGGCATGCCGATGGCGGGAGTCGCCCTACGAACCGCGGGGACCACGGCGACGACTCGTGCGGCGGGCCGGCGGGGCGCGGCGGGCCGGCTTCGGAACACCGCTGGCGCCGGGTCGGTGTCGGTGACAGCGACGGTCTCGGTCGGCGGCGCGGTCCTGCCCGACGACGCGGATGATGTCCGCGCGCTGGTTGAGGTCGCGGACCGCGCCCTGTACGCCGCCAAGGAGGCGGGCCGGAACCGGGTCGCGATCGGTCCGGAGGGGACGGCACCGCCGGGGCGGGCCCCGGCCGCGACGCCGGCACCCGCTCGGCCGGTCTCGCCTCGTTCGCGGCCGGCCGGACTGGCGGTGGTCGGTCGCCCGGCCGTCGGTCCGCCGGCGTTGCTTCTGCGGGCAGCCGTTGATCCGTTCGGATCGGCGCCCGCGCCCCGGCCGAGTGCACCGTTTGGTGCACTCGGCGCGCCCGCGTCCGGGTAGGGCAGATGGTGGGCCGGTGACGATGGCGAACAAGCCCGATCGGGCCATGCAACCAGCGTCGATCCGAACGGCGCACCGGCCTCGTCCACCGAGCCCGCGGCGGCAGGCGCGGCCGCGTCGGCGGTCGCCACCGTGGTGGCTGCGGTACTGGCCGCGGAGCCGCAGGAGCTGGCCGGGCGGCTGCCCGACGGCATCGAGTGCCTGCGTCGGATCGCCGAGCAGGTCGACGCCTGCCACGCACCGCGAGCGGACGGCCGGGCGGTGGGGCGCTGGCTTACCGAGGTCCTCACCGTGCTCGGCCATGCCGCCGTGACGCGGCACCGGGCCCGCCTGGCAGAGCGGCTGCACAACGTGGGCAAGATCCTCCTTCCGCCGCAGGTGCTGGCCCGACCGGGCCCCCTGGACGCAGAGGAGTGGCGGTTGATCCGGATGCACCCGCTGATGGGCGCGAATCTGCTAGCCCAGGTGCCGGGTCTGCAGATCGAGGCGGAGATCATCGCCCAACAGCGGGAGTGGTTCGGCGGGGGTGGCTACCCCAGCGGGATCGCCGGGTCCGGGATCCGGATCGAGGCACGAGCCTTGGCGGTCTGCACGGCCTGGGCGGCGATGCGCGGCGGGCGAGGCGGGCGGGATCCCCTGAGCGGGCCAGCCGCCCGCGAGCAGCTGCGGGTGGGGCGCGCCACCCAGTTCGACCCGGTGGTCGTCGACGTCTTTCTCGCGCTGGAGTCGGACCGGCGAGTCGGACTGCCCCATCCGGGCGACCGACTTACGACCACCCCGGCCGCGCGGGCGACCGACCGGCCGGTGCTTGACTCGCTCGACCGCACGCCACTGTCCCGGCTGTGAGGCTGACCGAGCGCGACTTCCCTTCGACTTCCGCGCCGACGGTGCGGTGGGCCGATGCCGGCCTGGCATCGGCTGGCCCGGCAGCGGGTAGTTCTTTCCCGATCGGTCCGAGAGTAACCGCTCCGGGCGCTTGGCCAGATACTCACCGTAACTATACGGGTCAGTAGTGCGGTTCCGGTACGGCGCGGCGTGTTCGCGCTCGGTCCCGAAAGTGGCAGTTGATACCCGCCCAAAAAGAGGGGAGTGACGGATAGAGCCGCAACACCGATACTTTGACGCTCCAGCACCTGACATGTGTCGGATCGGTCGTGCTCCGCCAGACCGCAAAGAGGATGCGGCGAACCTGAGCGCGGGGGAGGTACCGGAATCGACCCGGGCGGGTGGGGCGTTGCGAACGGAGGTACGCAATCATGCGGACAGCGGCACGAGGGGAAATCACCGTCCGGTCCGCCTGATACCGACCCCGCAACGCCCGTAGCAGATCCCGACGGGACGTTTTCACCGGTACGGGGGCTGTCCGTACCCAAGAAAGGTCACGAGAGAGGGGCGTCCGTGCGAACGCTCGAACCCATCAGCCTCGACCTCGACACGATCGAGGTGGACAAGCTTGCCAAGGGCATCACCCTGAGCCTGTTGATCCCGGCCCGCGGCCCGGAGGCGGCTCGGACCATCGGTGAGATCATCGCGCAGAACCGGCAGCGGTGGATGCAGGAACGCAGTGTTCTGGACGAGATCGGCGTCGTCGTCGATCCGTCCTCGGACGGGGACGAGCACGACCTCGTGCGCATCGCGACGGACGCGGGCGCGAGCTGGGTCGTCCGCGGGCAGTCCGTCCTGCAACGCCATGCCGGCCGGGAGGAGACGGCGACGGGCGGGAAGGCTGGCGCCATGCGCAGCCTCGCCTACCTTGCGTTCGGCAATCGGCTCATCTTCCACGACGCCGATCTCGAAAGTTACGATCCGTACACGGTTGGGGTGCTCGCCGCGGCGACGACAGCCGGGAATGCTCCGCTTTTTGTGAACGGAAGTTCGCGCAGGGTGACGGGTGACGGTCGGCCTGGCGGGCGTACCACCGAGATGCTGCGGTCGTTGCTGTCGAAGCAGCTTGCCCGGTATGTGCCGTCCATCACGCGGACTATCCAACCCCTGATCGGGGAGTTCGTCATCGACGCGGATGTCTTCGCGGCGCTGGCCTTCTCGCGCGGGTATGGTGTGGAGACCTCGCTGAAGGTGCTGGCTCTCGACCTGCTCGACTACTCGGACAGCCTGCAGGTCGAGCTGCCGATCAAGTATCAGGTCGGCCAGCATTACCATAGCCTCGTGAAACAGTTCCATGAGATTAGTTTCACAATCGATGTCCTGGAGGCGTACTTCCAGCGGCGCCGGGTCGATCCGCACGTCGCCATCTGGCAGATCGCGGACAACTACGACCTGCTATTCCCGGGCCGTACCTACGCACTGCACCGACCGCCGGGTTACGACGAGGCGGATTTCGTCCCGCGCATGGGCTTCTACCAGCCGCTGGCCACGGCACCCGCATATCAGGCCCGGCTTCCGGAGATCAAGAGTGCCCGCCGGGTCGCCCTGGACGCATTGGAGCGCCGGATGCGCACGTCGGCCTGACCAATTCCGCCCCGGCCGGGCTGAGCGGCCCGGTCGGGGCACGTCATCCGGTCCGGCGGGGCCGCCGGGCGATCACCCGGCAGGCCTGGGCGAACACGTCGGTCATCTGCCGGTCGAACAGGTCGGCGGGAGGTGGCCGAAGGTTTCCAGTGACAGGAAGCCGTGCAGCTGGGTCCACGCCGTCAGGCACACCGTCATGCCAGCGGGGCCGATCGGCACTTCGTGGTCAGCTGCCCAGGCCCGCAGCCTGGCCTGCATCGTCGGGGTGAGTCCGGCGTCGACCTGGCTGGTGTCAACCAGGCCGGCCCCGATCGTCTCCGTCATGCAGCGGAAAAGCACGGCCACCGAGCGCTTCAGCTCCGCGGCCACCCGGTTGTCGACGGACCCGCCTTCCGACACCCGCGGACCGAAGATCAACCTGTACTCGACCGGGTGGTTCAGCGCCCAGCGACGGTGCGCCCGGGTGACGTCCAGCCACCGACCCAGATGGTCGTGCGGATCGCCTGCCGCGGAGGCCGCCTCCAGGGCGTCGGCCAGCGAGGCGAAGCCGTCGGCCGTTCAGCTCCTCGAGCAGGACCTCTCGGCTGTCCACATAGCGGTACAGGGCCGAGGGGGCCATGCCCATCGCGCGTGCCACCCCCCGAAGGGACAGTGCGGCGGGGCCGAGCTCCGCCAGCTGGGCGTGCGCGGTGCGCTTGATCTCCTCGAGGGTGGCCCGCCGTAGCCGTTCCCGGCGCGGGACTGGACTACTCACGGCAGTCATGGTCGATCTCGCGGTGAACGCTGTCAACTACGCGTCAATCCGACCTTGACGAGAACATCGTTCGCGAACACTGTTCTCTGCAAGGTTGCCCCATCTGCGGAGGAAACCATGTTCTCGTCCCTTGTGGCGCTGGTGACGCGCCGTCCCCGCCTGGTACTGGTCCTCACGGTCGTCCTCCTGCTCGGCGGCGGCGTCCTTGCGAGCACGGCCTTCGGCAAGCTGCAGACCGCGGGCTTCGACGACCCGGCGTCGGAGTCCTCCCGGGCGGCCGATGTGATGGACGCCCGCTTTCGCGGCCGTCCAAACGTGCTCTTTCTCGTCACTGCCCGGCGGGGGGCCGTCGCTGCGCTCCCGGGACGGTCGATCGGCGCTGGTCGTGGCCAGCGTGCGGGACGATGACGAGGCCTCGGACATCGTCGATCACTACGAGTCACCGAAACGCTGGCCCGACTCGGTGACCGTCCAACCGGGTGGTCGGGCGACGGTGGGCGAGGACATCGGCCACCAGGTCTCCGCCGACCTCGCCGTGGCCGAGTCGATCGCCATCCCCGTCACCCTGGTGCTGCTGGTGATGGCGTTCGCCGGCGTCGTCGCCGCGCTGCTGCCGCTGGGCATCGGACTGCTCGGCATCGTCGGCGGCTTCGCGACCCTGTCCGTGATCGGTGGGCTCACCGACGTATCGATCTTCGCTGTGAACCTCGCGACGGCGATGGGCCTTGGTCTCGGCATCGACTACTCCCTGCTGATGGTCAGCCGGTTCCGCGAGGAGCTGGCGGCCGGGCGTGAGCGCGCCGACGCGGTGGCGGTGACCGTTCACGCCGCCGGTCGGACCATCCTGTTCAGCGGTGCCACGGTGATCGTGGCGTTGGCCGTGATGCTGCTGTTCCCGCCGTACTTCCTGAAGTCCATGGCGTATGCGGGCATCGCGGTGACGCTGGTGGCGGTCGTGGCGGCGATCGTGTCGCTGCCGGCGCTGCTGATGGTGCTCGGGGAGCGGGTGAACTCCTGGCGGGTGGGTGGCCTGATCGGACTGGTCCGTCGACGCCGGACAAGCCGGTCGGAGCCGGTGGGGGTGTCCGGCGCGGACGGGGGGGCGGCGACCGGGGCGCGGGAGGCGGGTGAATCCCCGTTCTGGCGACGGGTGGCGGCGACGGTGATGCGCCGGCCGGTGCTCACCGGGCTGCCGGTGGTCGCGGTGCTGCTCGTGCTCGGGACGCCGTTCCTGCACGTGGACTTCGGGACGCCGGACGACCGGGTGCTCCAGCCGGGTGGTCGGGGACGCGCTGCGCGCGGACTTCGTGGCTGATCTCGGCGGTGCGATGGAGGTCGTCGTGCAGGCCGCCGGGACGGGGCCCGGTCGACCGGCCGGCGCTGACCGACTACGCGGCGACGCTGTCGCGGCTGCCCGACGTGGCCCGCGTGGACAGTGCGCTGGGAACCTACGTGCAGGGTCGGCGCACCGTACCCCCCGGTCCGGCCAGCAGCCGCTTCGCGGCCGCCGGCGCGGACTCGCTGCAGGTGGTGACCTCGGTGGACTACGCGTCGGGTCGAGCGCAGAAGCTCGTCCGGACCGCCCGCGCGGTGCCGCCGCCCGCCGGGACTTCCGCCCTGATCGGCGGGGCGCCCGCCGTCCTGGTGGACGGCAAGAGCACGGTCGCGGACCGGCTCCCCCTCGCACTCGGCCTGATCGCGCTGGCGACCTTCGTCCTGCTGTTCCTGTTCACCGGCAGCGTGCTGCTACCGGTGAAGGCGATCGTGCTCAACGGCCTGGCCATGTGTGCGGTGTTCGGCGCATCCGTGTGGATCTTCAGTGACGGGCACCTCGCGGGACTGCTCGACTTCACCCCGGGCCCGCTGGACACGTCCATGCCGGTGCTGCTGTTCTGCATCGCCTTCGGGCTGTCGATGGACTACGAGGTTTTCCTGCTCTCGCGGATCAAGGAGGCGCACGATGCCGGGGCGGGCAACTCCGAGGCTGTCGCCACCGGGCTCGCCCGGGTCGGACGAATCGTGACCACCGCGGCGGCGCTGCTCGCGGTCACCTTCCTCGCCTTCGCGACCTCGTCGGTCCGCTTCATGCAGATGTTCGGGGTCGGAACGGCGCTGGCCATCGTGTTGGACGCGACGCTCATCCGGGGGGTGCTCGTCCCCGCGTTCATGCGGGTCGCGGGCAACGCGAACTGGTGGGCGCCGCGCCCACTGCGGATCCTGCATGACCGGTTCGGACTCCACGAGTACCGCGCCCCCGCCCCGCCGGCCGGGCCCGTAGAAGAGCTGGCCGGATCGGGCCATGCCTGACGGGCC
>NZ_CADCWT010000028.1 GCF_902806485.1 Candidatus Frankia alpina
TCGGTGGACGTGCGGGTGGGGGTCGATGCGGGGATCACCGCGCTGGTGGCCCTGTCGACGGGGGAGAAGGTCACCAACCCGAAGCATGAGGAACGGGACCGCGTCCGGCTCGCCCGCGCCCAGCGGGAGTTGTCCCGCAAGCAGAAGGGTTCGAGGAATCGGGCGAAGGCTCGGGTGAGGGTCGCCCGGATCCATGGTCGGATCGTCGACCGGTGCCGGGACTGTCTGCACACGCTGTCCACGAGGCTGGTCCGTGAGAACCACACGGTGGCCCTCGAGGACCTGCCCGTCCGCAACCTGCTCCGCAACCATTCCCTCGCACGGTCGATTTCCGATGCGTCCTGGTCGGAGTTGCGGCGGATGGTGGAGTACAAGGCCGGCTGGTACGGCCGGACGGTGATCGCGGTCGACCGGTTCTACCCGTCGTCGAAGACGTGTTCGGTCTGTGGGGTGGTCGTCGCGGAGCTGCCGTTGCACGTCCGGGAGTGGGAGTGTGTCTGCGGGGCGGTTCACGATCGGGATGTGAACGCGGCGAAGAACCTTCTGGCCGCAGGGCTTGCGGTGTCCGCCTGCGGAGAGGGAGTGAGACCGCCTCGTTGCTGAAGCGAGGAGGCATCCGTCTAGGAAGCAGGAACCCGCACCGCGAGATGTGGGAATCATCTCCCTTCAGGGAGATGAGGATGTCAATTGCGAAGGGAAGAGTTCAGACGGTGGCGGGTACCAAGGTGTTCGGGATCGACCTGGGCACGACCTACTCCTGTATCGCCCAGGTCGACGAGTACGGCCGGCCGGACGTGATCCGCAACATCGAGTCGCAGCCCACGACGCCGTCGGTCGTGCTGTTCGACGGCAGTGGCGAGGGCACCACGTCCTTCGTGGTGGGCACCCAGGCCAAGCGGCAGGCCCGCATCCGCCCCGACGACGTCGCGCGGCTGGTCAAGCGGCACATGGGCGCGTCCGACTGGCGTTTCGTCGCGCACGACGTGGAGTACAGCGCCTCGGCGGTGTCGAGCCTCGTGCTCAAGGCGCTCGCCGCCGATGCGGAGCGGGCGACCGGCACGCCGGTCACGGACGCGGTCATCACGGTGCCGGCGTACTTCGGCGACGAGGAGCGCAAGGCCACCAAGCTTGCCGGTGAGCTGGCCGGGCTGAACGTGGTCGACATCATCAACGAGCCGACGGCGGCCGCGTTCGCCTACGGTTTCGGCCAGGACGGCGCGGAGGAGTCGACCGTCCTGGTCTACGACCTCGGCGGCGGCACGTTCGACACCACGGTCATCCGGCTCAGCGAGGGTGCGATCACCGTGGTGGCCACCGACGGCGACCACGAGCTCGGCGGTGCGGACTGGGACAACGAGCTCGTCCGCTACCTGGCGCAGAAGTTCACCGAGGCGCAGCCCGACGCGGGCGACCCCCTCGACGACGTCTACGACGAGCAGGAGCTGCTCACCGCGGCCGAGGACGCCAAGCTCGCGCTGTCCGGGCGGGACAGCGTCGATGTCCTCGTCGTGCACAAGGGCAGGCGGGTGAGCGTGCCGGTGACCCGGGCGACGTTCGAGGAGATCACCGGGCCGCTGTTGCGGCGCACCCTGGATCTGACCGGTTCCGTGCTGGAACGGGCCCGGGAGAAGGGCGTCGAGAAGATCGACCTGTGCCTGCTGGTCGGCGGCATGAGCAAGACCCCGGCGGTCGCCCGCCGGCTGGGGGAGTCCTTCGGGCTCACGTCCCGGCTCGTCGACCCGGATCTGGCGGTGGCCAAGGGTGCCGCCGTGTACGGGCAGAAGAAGGCGCTCGAACGCGAGGTCCACTCGGACCTGGTGGCCAGCGGGGCACTGCGGCCCGATCAGGATCTCACCGCGGCCGACGACGCCGCGGTGGAGAAGGCGGCGGCGGCCAGCGCCGGCGCCGCGGGGCTCGCGACCGCGTCGGTGGTCGACCTCGTCCGCACCAAGGTCACGAACGTCACCTCGCGCGGCTTCGGGATCTTCGCGGAGGACCGCGGCGTGCCGGTCGCGGCCTTCCTCGCTCACCAGAACGATGCGCTGCCGATCTCGGTCACCCGCACCTTCTACACCGTGACCGACGATCAGGCCGAGGTCGACATCCGGGTCTTCGAGCAGGGCACGACCGCCGAGTCCACGGCGATTGACGACAACAAGGTGATCGTCGCCGGGGCGATCTCCGGGATTCCGCCGGGTCACCAGCGCGGCACGCCGGTCGAGGTCACCTTCTCGATGGCGGGGGACCAGACAATTCGGGTTACCGCGGCGCACGAGGGTGCCGCCACCGCGCTGGTCCTTCAGGTGCGTGCCGGGGTCGGTTCGGAGGAGATGCGCGCGATCGAGTCGGCGAAGGTCAGCCTGCTCAAGCAGCGAGACTGAGCCGGTCGATCCCGCGACCAGGGACTTCTCCCACGGTCCAGGAAAAACCCGTTCGAGAAGTGTTATGAGCTGCCAATTTCCCACGTACGCAGGCGCTTCCGGGTGTCGGCCCTGTAGTCGGTAAGGTCAGCCGGGACGCACGGCCAGGGTCGGGAATCGCTGCCAGACGGTGATACCGGCCCTTGATCCACAAGGATCAGGCTGAGTGTCTGCGGCGTCCGGGACCCGGGGCGGGGCGCCGCTTCGTACTCTCGAGTGTGGGGCCTGTCGGATGTGGGGCGGTAAACTGCCGCCCCGCGTTCGGCGCCCGAAGACGGGCCGGTTGCCGGTCTGTTCGACGGGCACGGCGGTCACGTGGGACGAAGGTGGATCCTTGAGCGCGGCGTTCGATGGCAGCGGCTACCGCCAGCGGGTGCTCGCACCGCTGCGGGCGGGCTCCTCCCTGGACACCGCCGACCCCTTTCTTATCGCCGGCCTCGACCCCACCGTCCCGTACACCGACTCCGACATCTGGGCCCATCTTGTCCGGGTCCTCGCCTTCCTGCAGCGGGAGCGCAACTCGGCCAAGTACGCCACGCTCGCCACCGAGCTGGTACGCCGCCGCGGGGAGTGGGAGGAGCCGCTGCGCGACGCGGAGTCCCGCGAGCGGGTCCGCGTACACGTCCTCGCCGCCCGGCGCAGCGGTGACGCGGAGCGCCTCGCCAAGGTCAACGGCTACCTCGCCACCGTCCGGGATCGTTTCGGCGGCATTCCCGCCTCCCGCGTCGACGGACTGCGCCGGCTCGCCGCCGCCGTCGGGGTGACCGTCGAGGAGTTCGACGCCCGGCTCAGCCGGGAGCAGATCATCGTGGACGGCGTCGGCGGCGGGGTGGCGCCACTGCCGCCCGAGGTCCGCCGCCAGATCGCCGAGCGGCTCACCGAACTGCGCGCCCTGCGTGGCGGGGACCGGGTCTCCAGCGCGTCGCTGTGGGCGTTCCTCGGGCTCGCCCCCGACGCCTCGCCGCAACGGTTCGCCGCCGCCTACGCCGCGGTGGCGGCTGCCAACAGCCGCCGTCCGCACGACCGGGAGAAGACGGTCACCGCCGACCTGCTGGCCCTCGTCTCGACCCGGCTCGTCGAGGGCGACCCGGCTGCCTACACGGTCGGCCTGATGGCGGACGCGGCCGACGAGCTGCGTCCCGCGGTGGAGGAACACGTCGTCCTCGACGGCGAGCTCACCGCCGTCGCCTTCGAAGGTCTCGTCCGCGCGGCGCTGGCCACCGGGCGCGGTCTCACCGCGGCGCAGGCGAAGTCCGTGGTTCTTGGGGTGGCGCGCAAGCTCGGCGCCGCGGTCAACGTCGGCGGGGTCGTCGACTACGTCGTCTGCCCCGGCTGTGGGCGCCCGGAGGCGGCCGGCGCCGCCCGGCACTGCCGGTACTGCGACACCGACCTCTATGCGACCTGCCCGTCCTGCGGCTCGATGACCGAGGCCGCCGCGGTGGTATGCCGACACTGCGGGCACAGCCTGCGCCAGGCCCGGGAGGCAGCGGAGGCACTGGCCGTCGTGCGTCGCGCGCTGGAGGGCGGGCGCCCCCGTGAGGCCGGCGACCTGCTCGCCGCCGCGCAGCCGGTGCTGGTTGCCGTTGGCGGTCCGGTCGCCGGCGCCGCCGAGGAGCTCGGCGCCCGGGTCTCCGCGGCGCTCGGCGCGGCCGATGCCGGCTGGCGGGCCCTGTCCGAGGCCCGCGCGGCCAGCCGGGCCGACGCCGCCCTTGACGACGCCCGCTGGCTCGCCGCGCAGGCAGCGGACGTGCCCGGCCCGGACGGCCGCGGCCCGGCCGAGGTGCTGGCCGAGCTCATCGCCGCCCAGGCGGTGATCCGTCGGCGGGTGGAGGCCGCGCGGGCGCTGCCGCGCGAGGCCCAGGAGGCCGCCCTGGCCGCGGTCCTCGCCACTGCCGCGGACAACCGGGAGGCGTTGGCGGCGTTGGCGGCGCTGCCGCTGTCGTCGCCGTCGGACCTCGCCGCGGTCGCCGGCCCCGACGGCTCGGTACAGCTGCGCTGGCGGGCGTCGCCGTCGGTCGGCGGGCCCGTCTCCTACCGGGTGGAGCGCGTCGTGCTCGTCGAGGGTGCCGCGGCGACGCTGGGCCGGCGCAGCCTGGGTACCACCCGGTCCAGCGAGCTCTACGACGCCGGCGCACCGGCGTGGACGCCGGTGCGCCACGAGGTCACCGCGATCTGCGGCGAGCGCCGCTCCGAGCCGGTCGCCACGCAGCCTGTGGTCTGCACCCGTGACCTCGCCGAGCTGCGCGCGGAGCGGACCGCCGCCGGGATCCGGCTGAACTGGCGGCTCGACGGGGCCCTGGCGGTGGTCACGGTCGAGCGGATCGTCGCGCCGGGCTCGCCGGTCAGCCAGCCGTCCCGGCGGGCCCGGGTCACCGGCGGCGTCTTCCACGACACGGACGTCGTCGTCGGCGCGACGTACCGCTACCGCGTCTTCATCGAGTACCACGACGCGGCCGGGCACCCCGTTCGCACGCCCGGCGCCGAGGCCGAGGTCGAGGTGACCGCCCGCCCGAGGCCGGTGCAGGATCTCGCCGCGGTCACCACCAGCGGGCGCACCACGCTGCGCTGGACGCCGCCGCCCGGCTGGGAGGTGCGGATCTACGCGACGCCGTCGCCCGGCGGCCCCGGCGGCGCCGGTGTCGGGCCGGGAGGCACCGGGCCGTGGTTCGGGCCGGGTTCGGGCCCGCTACCGCTGCCCGGCGCCGGTTCGGGTCCGCTGCTCGTCGGCGGGCTCGGCGCCGAGGGCGACGACGTCCAGCTCGCCGCCATCACCGGACCGGTCCGCCTGGTCGGCGCGAGCCGCACGGGGCAGGCCGTGGAGTCCGCCCCGGTCGGCGAGGTGATCTACACCCCGGTGACGGTGCACGGCGAGACGGCTGTCGTCGGCCGGGCCGTGCGACACGTGGTGATCGAACCCGTGCGCGACCTGCGCGCCGACGACCGAGGCGAGTCGATCGTGCTGTCCTTCCAGATGCCACCCGGGGTGACCGAGGCGCGGGTGCTCTGGCGGCGGGACCGCACCCCCACCGGCCCGGACGATCCCTATGCCGCCAGGGCCAAGGTCATCAACACCAGCCTGGAGATCAAGGGCGGCTGGCATCTCGCCGCCCCGGCGGACGGGTGGGCTTACCACGTGGCCGCCTATCCGATGTACCGGGCGGGCGGGATCGCCCGCGTCGCGACCGCCGGGGTGGCGGTGCTGGCCCGACCCGCGACCCGCAGCGACCCGCCGCCTCCCACCGCGTCCGGACCCGCCACCGGCGGTCACCTCGTCGGGGGCCCGGGGGGCGGGCCCGGGGGCATCCCCGGTGGTCCGTTCGCGGGGCGGCCCGCCGCCGGGCCCGCTGCGTCCGGCTCGGATCCGATCACCGCTGCGCATCCGCTGGGCGGCCCGGCCCAGCCGCACACCGGCGCCCTCCCGCTGCCCGTGCCGGTCGGCGCCCGCCAACCGATGGCGGGCCACCAGCCAGGCGGTGCCCGGGGGCCCGCGCATGGGGAGCACCCGCCGACGAACCCGTTCGGTGTCCTGCCGGTGCCCCTGCTCCCGCCGGCAGGTGCCGGCGAACCGGTCGCGGGTGGCCCGGCGCAGGCATGGCAGGCGCGGTTCGCACCCGGCCCGGTCGTTCCCGGGGACGCGGCACCGACGGGACCCGGTCCCCACTCGGCGCGGCCAATCTGGCCCGACGGTCCTGGGGGTCCCGACGGTCCCGGGGGTTCGGGGTGGCTCGGTGGCCCCGGCGACGATATCCCCTCCGGTCCTGAGGCACCGACCCCGGCCTCGACCCCAACCGGTGCCCAGGGGGCCGGGGCCGACGATGCGCTGGTGACCGGGCCGATGCCGCTCGCGCGGCATCCCGTCCCGCTGATCCAGCCGACGGTCACCTACACCGTGAGCCGCTCCGGGTGGCGGCGGCGGACCATGCGGGTCCAGGTGCGTACCTCCGGCCCGGCCGGCGAGCTGATCCTGTTCGCGCGGCCGGGCACAACGCCGCCGCGGGCGGCCGCCGAGGCCCATGAGCTGTCCCGGCTGGCCGCCGTCGATCAGGCCGTCACCCGCACCATCGACGTCACCCTGGACGGGGCGCAGCTGCCGTGGGGTGTCCGGCTGTTGCCGGTCCTGGTGCATCCCACCGGCTGGACGGTCACGCATCCGGACGACGAGGATCTGGTCGTCCGCTGATCGACTTGATCCGTTCGACTTGATCCGTTCGACTTGATCCGTTCGGCCGGATTGAGTTCCTCCATGCTGCGGTTTGATTAATAGTTGTCTTTTGGTGGCCGCTGGGCGGAGGTATCACGCCAAATCTGCAATGATGGCACTACTACGGAAAGTATTCGTCCCGGTGCTATTCCTTGTCGGCGGTATGCCCCTTACGATTGGGTCCATCACACGTAGTTCCAGCACCGGCCAGGTGGGTGTTCGGCACCCGGTCGGAGCACCTGTCGAACCGTCCTGACCCCAAGGCTGGAGGCGGTCGGCATCACGGACGGGCCGCAGCGGCAGCCCGGTCGACGCACCCGCCGCGGTGTCGTCGAGCTCTGATGGCGCGCTGGGCGGTCGCGTAAGCGGTCGCTCGGAGGGGACGTTCCATCAACGGTCGTGATCCGGCCATGCTCCGTTGTCGGTGTGCAGTGCGCTCGGCGGGTGCGTCTCACGCCAACTCCGAAAGGCAGCGCGCGAGCATGGTCTCGACCTCTCGTTGCCGACCGTCCCCTCCGGTCGGCCGTTCGGTCCCCCCGTCCCATCGACCTCGTGGCGCACCCGGCCGATCCGGCCCCGGCCATCGCCCGGCCCGCCGGCCGGTTCGAACCGGCGCCCGGCTGGGTCTGGTCTCGGTGTTCGTCCTCGGGCTGCTGCAGGCGGTCACCCCGCTGGCGCAGGCGGCGGGGGAGACGCCGAGCTCCCAGCCGTCCCCGACGTTGCCGAGCGCGGCCTCGCCGAGCGCCACCCCGGCGGCCTCGACCGAGCCCGCAAGCACCGCCGCCCAGCCCGGGGTCCCGATCTCCACGATGACTCCGCAGGCCGGCAGCCGGATCACGCTGGTCCTGTTCGACGAGGACATCGTGCTCGTCGGCGGGCGTGACTTCGCCGCCGGCGACGAAGTCACCGTCGCAGCCGAGACCATCAGCCTGGGCGCCAGCGCGCTGACCAAGACGGATGGCGACGGCCGTTTCATCCTGGGTTTCCGGGTCCCGGCGGACTTCAAGGGCACGGTCAACGTCAAGGCGACCCAGGGCGCCGCCGCCGCCGGCACCCTCGACGTGATCGGCCCCGAGGCGGCCGCGCAGGAGTTCAAGACCGCGCCGGCACTGCCCGACCTGCCCGTGCAGCGCTCCGCCGGTACCGCCGGTACCGCAACGTCGACCGCGTCGCCGAGCCCGGCCGCCGTGGGGTCGCCGACGCCAGGCGCCTCGTCGCAGCAGTCGCCCACCGTCGGCGTCACCGCGTCGCCCGGCACGCTTCCCAGCCCCGCATCGTCCGCTGCTGCGGGCAGCCGCGGCCACCGGCTATTCGGCTCCGCCTCGCCGTCCGCCGCCCTGCCGGCGACTGCCCTGCCGGCGACCACTGTGCCGGCCGCCTCGCCGTCGGTCACCGGGCTGCCGGCGGTCCCGTCCGCCGACCCGACCAGCACGACCGGCGCCCCCGCCCCGGCGGCCGGCGGCGCGTCGGACATCGACGCCGGCGGGGCCAAGTCGGGCCTGCCCTGGCTGTCCGGGTTCCAGTCGCACCAGCTCGCGCAGCTCACGGATTTCGGCAACTGGCGGGGGCGGCCCAACGACCTCGTCCACGTCTATACCGACCGCACCTCGGGTTGGGGCGGGCTCGTGCAGCCGAGCTGGCCGGTTGACCTGTTCAAGGGTTTCGCCGGCAAGCTGCTGATCAGCGAGCCGACCTACCCCAAGGGGCAGGGCGACAACGGCGCCTGCGCCCGTGGTGAGTACGACAACGAGTGGAAGAAGCTGGGCAGCTTCCTGGTCGAGCACGGCCGGGGCGACTCCATCGTCCGGATCGGCTGGGAGTTCAACGGCACGTTCATGTACTGGCATACCGATGCCGACCCGGCGACGTTCCGCACCTGCTTCCAGAAGATCTCGGCGGCCATCAAGTCCACCGACCCGCAGGTGAAGATCGACTGGACGTTCAACGCGCACAACTCGCCGGTGCCCACCGGCAACAGCCCGTGGGGCGCCTACCCCGGCGACCAGTACGTCGACTACGTCGGCATCGACGCCTACGACCACTTCCCGCCGTCGAAGGACGACGCGACGTGGAACAAGCAGTGCGAGGACGTCAACGGGCTGTGCTACGTGATCCGGTTCGCCCGGGAGCACGGCAAGAAGGTCGGGGTCGGTGAGTGGGGTGTGGCCTCCTGCAGCGGTGACGGTGGCGGCGACAACCCGTTCTACATCCAGAAGATGTTCGAGACGTTCAAGGCGGCCGGCGATGTGATGGGCTACGACGCCTACTTTAGCGACCCCACTCCCGGGAACGTCTGCTCGACGATCACGAACGGCGGGCAGAACCCGAAGGCCGCCGCCGTGTACAAGAAGCTGTTCGGTACCGGATCGAGCTGACCGGGCGCCGGATGGCGGGCCAGCGGTAGGTCGCCGGGCCGGGGCGGAGAGATCCGTCCCGGCCCGGCGTCGTTGCCTCGGCGCCGTCCGTGGCCGGGACTCGCGGGACACACCCGGTCCGCACCGCCCAGCGCCAGGGGTTGCTCAGTGGTTGGCGCTGGAAGTCCTTCGGGGTGGTCATGTCGATGGTGATCAGGAACTTCTTGAATTCGGCGGCGCGGCGCCTGCGGTGTTTCTCGCCGATGACGGTCCCATCGGCGATGTTGAAGGCGGTGACCGGCGGGTTACGATAAGGGCCGACGACCTTCTCGGCGAACGGCGGGTCGGTGGACAACTTGAAGGTATCGGTCAGGTGCGGTTCAACGCCGAAATCCCGCCAGCTATCGGCCGATGGTCGACTTCGACAAGCCGGACTTCTTCGCCAGCGGAGCCCGCGACCAGTGCGTCGCATTTCCCGGAGTCGCCTCCAGCGTGGACACCAGCACCTCGTCCGTCAGCACCAACTCGGCCTTCGGCTGTGCTGTCCTCGCCGCAGACCGACCATATTTAATCAGCGGACTTTGAACGCGGGACACTAGGTTGAGGCGATGAGACCGGCACCGGTCAGCGTCCGCGAGTGCTCTTGGCTTTTGCTCGTGCGAGCGTCTCCGCCACGGTGGTGCAGGTGATCCGGACAACGGAGTGCAGGTCGGCGCCCGTCGTGCCGGCACGGCTCAGCACCGCCAGCGACTGATTGACCGCGAAGACGTACGTGGCCAGGTCATCCAGCGCTTTCGCGTCGAGCTCAGGGATCGACAGCGCCGCACGTACGCGCTCGCGCTGCTTGTCGAGCAGAGCCCGCACCCGGGTACGGCTGTCCGCGTTCAGGGTCGGCGACTGCGAGGCCGACTGCGCGAGGAGGCATCCGCCCGGTACCGCCGGGTCGGCGATGCGGTCCAGCGCGACACCGAAGAACGCCTCCACCGCGCGCGCCGGATTGTCCGGATACGCGGCGAGCGCCCGCTCGTACTGAGCGCCGTAGATCGAGGCGTAGCGGTCGAGGCACGTGCGGAACAAGGCGTCCTTGCTGCCAAAGGCTCCGTAGAGCGACCCCCGGCCAAGCCCGGTGGCGGTGCCGAGTAGATCCAGCGAGGCATCTGCGTACCCCTGCTGCCAGAACACCCGCATCGCCCGGTCCAGCGCCGCATCGACATCGAACTGCTTGCGGCCCGACACGCCGCACCTCCCGTGTCCCGTGGTCACCTGTGACCTTATCAACATCCTGGATCGATCGGTCAAATATTGGTTATATTGAATTGATCGGTCAAAGACGGCTACGGTGAGCGACGTGGTCTCCGGCTGCGAGAGGAAGCGCCGTCGTGTTCGATTCCGGAACGCAGGGCGGATCTGCTCTCGACGGACTTTCTCGCCGCGTACGCTGGCACGGATCGTTCCGACCCTGGCCCTGGGGCTCCTCGACCAGGCGGTCAACCAGGACGTCGCGGCCTTGATCCTCGATCCTCGCGATCGCCGTCGTCGCGGTGACCCTCGCGACCGCGCTAAGTGGTTAGCGCTGGAGGTTCGTCGGGGGTTGGTACATCGCCGGGTTGAGAGGTCCGGTGGTCAGGTGTGGTCACCTGTGGTCAGGTGAGGTTGGTGGTGGCGAGGCGGGCGGCCACGCCAACGCCTGGATCGTCCGGCGGGTGCGCTAACCACTGAGTTGCAGGTCGGCTGATCGTCGATGACCTCAGGGTGACGGCCGAATGTCGGCTGGCTGACGGTTGTCGTTGTCTGTTGTCAGAAGCCCTCGGGCAGGTACCGTCACCCGAAAGGCGACGTTTGACGATCTTGTCGGTCCGGTCGCGGCGCATACCGAACCGGGGACCTTGGTCGAGCGACGCCGCCGCCTTTGACGAGGGGAACGTCGCTTGCGCCACTTCGCCTTCCTCGACACGGAGACGATCGAGGCCCTGTTTCACCGGCCGCCGGAGGAGATCGCCATCGACGGGGACCGCCGGCTGCTGGCCACCGCGCTCGGCGCGACGCTGTATGCACCGGGCACGCGGCCCCAGCTGGCGTCCGACGTGCGCCGGCAGACCGCGGCCGGGGCGAACTCGATGGTGCTCTGCCTCGAGGATTCGATCGCCGACACCGAGGTGGCCGCGGCCGAGGCCAACGTGGTCGCGGCGCTGCGTTTGCTCGCCGACGACCCGCCGCGTTCCGGCGAGGGCATGCCGCTGTTGTTCGTCCGGGTGCGCGCCGTCGGGCAGATCCCCGACCTGATCGCGCGACTAGGTGCGGCCGGCGCCCGCTGCCTGGCGGGCTTCGTCCTGCCCAAGTTCGCCGAGGATGGCGGCGAGGCGGCGCTGGAAGCGGTGCTGCGGGTGTCCGACATCATCGGCCGATCGCTGTGGGCCATGCCGGTGCTCGAAAGTCCCCCGGTGATCAATCGGGAGACCCGCGTCGAGGCGCTCATGGCCGTGCGGCGACTGGTCGACAAGCACGCCGAACAGGTGCTCGCGATCCGGCTCGGCGCCACCGACCTGTGCGGGCTGTTCGGGTTGCGCCGCGGCCGCGACCTGACGATCTACGACATCGCCGTGGTCCGCGACTGCATCGCCGACATCGTGAACATCTGCGCCCGCGGCGGCGACCACATCGTCACCGGCCCAGTGTGGGAGTACTTCGCCCAGCCGGAGCGGCTGTTCGTCAGCTCGCTGCGGGTAACCCCGTTCGAGCAGGCCGACCTGGCCGACGGCAGCCAGGAGGCGATCCGGATGCGCAGTGCACTGGTCTCGGCCGACCTCGACCGCCTGATCCGGGAGGTCGTCCTGGACCGGGCTAACGGGCTGATCGGCAAGACTGTGATCCATCCCAGCCACATCCCGGCCGTGCACGCGCTGCACGTCGTCAGCCAGGAGGAGTTCACCGACGCCGAGGCGATCCTCGCCGGGGACGCCGGCGGGGTCCGTGCGAGCAGCTACGCGAACAAGATGAACGAGCTGCGCCCGCACCGAGCCTGGGCCGAGGCGGTGCTGCGTCGGGCCAGGGCGTTCGGGGTCCTACGCGAGGGCGACACCTTCGTCGAGGTGCTGGCGGCGACCCATGGCCACGGTCGGGTGGAGACCGCCCGATGACCATGCCCACGACGACGTCGTCGGTGCCCGCGGCCCCGGGCTGGCTGTGGGTGGAGCTGGGGCTCGCCGTCGAGGTGAGCGCGGACGTGCGCGGCGGTGGCCTGGACGCGCTGGTGGGGCTGGCCCTGCGCCGCAACCCACGCCGGGCTCACCTGCTGGTCAGCCGGGTGCTCGGCAAACACCTGCCGGTCGCGCCGGGCGCGGGCCTGGCCGCCGGGGCGGACCTCGCAGCCCAGGTCCGGGCCCTACCCGACTTCCCCACCGCCGACGAAGCCGCCGACGGTGCCCGGACAGGGCCGCTCGTCATCGGTTACTGCGAGACGGCGACGGCGCTCGGCCACGTCGTCGCCGACGGGCTGGCGGGCAGCCATTACCTGCACACCACTCGGCGGGACCTGCCCGGGGTGCCGCCGGTGCTGGAGTTCACCGAGTCGCACTCGCACGCCTCCCACCACTGGCTGGTCCCACAGGATCCGGCGGTCCTGCGCGGCGACGAGCCGATCGTGCTGGTCGACGACGAACTGTCCACCGGACGGACCGCCCTCGGCACCATCCGCATCCTGCACGCTCACGTCCCCCGCTCGCGCTACGTGGTGGCGACCCTCGTCGACGCCCGCCCGGCCGCCGCGCGCACCGCGTTCGCCGACCTCGCCGCCGAACTCGGCGTCCGGATCGACGTCGTCGCCCTGATCGCGGCCACTGTCACGGTGCCGCCCGAGATCGCCGACCGGGCGGCGAGTATCCGCGCCCGCTTCTCCGCGTCCGTGCCGTCTGCCGAGAAGCTCCCGTCTGCCGAGAAGTCCCGGCCCGCCGCGGCCGGCCATCCGGTCCGGTGGCTGACCGCCGACTGGCCGGCGGACCTGCCCGAGGGCGGCCGGTACGGCTGGTCGCCGGCCCACCGGCGCCGGCTCGACGACGTCCTGGCGCCGGTCGCCGCCGCCGTGCGCGCGGCACTGACTCGACCGGGCGGCCGCACACTCGTTCTGGGGACGGAGGAATTGATGTACACCCCGATGCGGATCGCGGACACGCTCGCCGCCGGCGGCTCCGGCGAGGTCCGTTACCAGTCGACGACCCGCTCGCCGGTCCATCCCGTCGATGTCGAGGGCTACGCCATCCGGACGGCGCTCACCTTCCCAGCGCCGGACGACCCGAGCCGGGTCAGCCACGTCTACAACGTCCGTCCCGGCGCCTACGATGACATCGTCCTGATCGTCGACTCCGGCGCGGACGCGGCCTCGCCCGCCGCGGTCGCGGACCCGGCGGGGCTCGTCGCCGAGCTGCGCCGCTGCGCCCCGGTCGCCGTGCTCACCCTGCCCGCCTACCGGCCGGCCTCCCGATCCGCCGGACCACCACCGGACGCCGCCGCCGCGCTGGCCCTGCCGGAGGGGGTCCTGCCGGAGCGGGCCCTGTCGGAGCGGGCCCGATGAGCGCCTCGGGTTCCGGGCCGGCTACCCCGGTGGCCGGCCGGGCGGGCGACCGCACCCCCGCGAGGACGATCGGTTCGGGCTCGTACGACCCGGCCGACGTGACTTTCCTGCTCACCGATCTGAGCGCCGTCGACCTCGAACGGCCCACCGAGGACCGCGAGGAGGCGATGCAGGCCGGTCGGCACTACTCCGAGGATCTGCCCGTCGAATACCAGCCCGACGCCGGTTACCTGCGTCTCTACCACCAGGCGCTGGAGCGCTCGGCCCGGCGGGTGGCGCTGGCCACGGGGGTGGTCGCCGAGCTCGTGCGGGTCTCGAAGCCCGAGCCGGTCCTGGTCTCGATCGCCCGGGCCGGGACGCCGGTCGGGATCCTGATGCGCCGCTGGTACGGCTGGCGGCACGGCCTGGACACCCCACACCACGCCATCTCCGTGATCAAGGATCGCGGGATGGACATGAACGCCGTGCGCTACCTGACCGACCGGTTCGACCGCGGGGCGATGCAGTTCGTCGATGGCTGGACCGGCAAGGGGGTGATGACGCGGGTGCTCAGCGACGCGGTCGCGGGCCTGGGGCTCGACGACACCCTCGCCGTGCTCGCCGACCCGGCGCGCTGCGTGCCGCTGTACGGCACCCGCGACGACTTCCTCATCCCGAGCGCCTGCCTGAACTCCACGGTCAGCGGGCTGGTCAGCCGGACCGTCCTCAACGCCGAGCACATCGGCCCGGACGACTTCCACGGCGCGAAGTTCTACGGCGAGCTCGCGCCGCACGACCTGTCCCGCCACTTCATCTCCACGGTCGTCGCGCAGTTCGACGCGGTCGCGGACGAGGTCGCCGAGACCTGGCCGCGGCTGTGGGCGGCCGACCGGCGGCCGACCTGGGCCGGCTGGGCGGCGGTGGAGCGGATCGCCGCCGCCTACGACATCCCGGATGTGATCATGGTGAAGCCGGGGGTCGGCGAGACCACCCGGGTGCTGCTGCGCCGCGTGCCGTGGCGCATCCTCGTCGACCCGGACTGCGTCGACGAGCTGGGGCACGTCCTGGCGCTTGCCGCCGACCGCGGCGTCCCGGTCGAGGAGATGACCGATCTGCCGTTCTCGTGCGTCGGGCTGGTGCGCCCGGTCGGCGCGGCGCCGGTGTTCCACACGCCGAACGCACGCTGGCGCCCGGATGTCCCGGATGTCCCGGATGTTACTGATCTTCCGAATGCTTCGGGTGTTCCAGATGTCCCGGGCGTTCGGAACATCCCGGACGCTTCGTGACGGCGGGGAGCGGCGGCCACCTGGTGGCCCTCGACCTGGACAAGACGCTGATCTTCTCTCGGCGCTCGATGCTGCTGCCGGCCGGTACCGCCGAGCCCGAGCTGGTCGAGCCCGAGCTGGTCGAGGTCGAGCGGCTCGACGGCGCCCCGCTGTCCTTCGCGACGGCTCGGGAGCTCGCGCTGCTGGCCGAGCTGCACCGCCGGGCTGTCGTCGTCCCCGTCACCACCCGCACGCTCGCCCAGTACCGCCGGGTGGATCTCGGGATCCGGCCGCGGTACGCGATCGCGGCCAACGGTGGGCACCTGCTCGTCGACGGCGCCCCCGACCCGGCCTGGGCGGCTGGGATCGCGGCGCAGGTGGCCGCCGCCTGCGCGCCGCTGGCCGAGATGCTGGCGCTCGCCGAACGGTTCGCCGCCGGCGGCTGGGCCCGGACGGTCCGCGCCGCCGACGACCTGTTCGTCTACCTCGTCGCCCACGACCGGCCCGCCATCCCGGACCTGTCCGGCGTCACCGCGGCGGCCCGCGCAGGCGGCTGGTCGGTGTCGGCGCAGGGCCGCAAGGTGTATCTGGTGCCGACGGTGCTGACCAAGCAGCGAACCGTCGACGAGGTGGTCCGCCGGGCCGGGACGGCGACGCTGCTGGCCGCCGGGGACTCGGTCCTGGACATCCCGATGCTGCTGGCCGCCGACGCCGCCATCCGGCCCGCCCACGGCGAGCTGCACGAACTCGGCTGGTCGGCGCCGAACGTCGCCGTCACCGCCGGTGCGGGCGCGCTCGCGGGCGAACAGGTGCTGGCGGCGCTGCTGGACCGGGTGCGCGCGGGACCGGCCTGATCAGGCTCCCGCCGCCCCGGCGTGATCCTGGGCGGCGACCGGTCTTCGCGGTAAACCGAGTACGTGTCCCACCGCACACCGTTTCGTCCAGGAGGAACCGTGACCGATACCGGCCTGAGTGCCACGACCGGCGTGAGCGCCACGACCGGCCTGGAGGCCACGCTGGAGAGCCTGCTGTCGGTGGAGAGCTTCGATCCACCGGCGGGGTTCACCCGGCGCCGCCCCGTGGACGCCGACCGGGCGGCGGCCGAGGCGGACCCGCAGGCGTTCTGGGCCGCCGCGGCCCGCGAGCTGCTGAGGTGGGACAAGCCGTTCACCCAGGTGCTCGACGACACGAACCCGCCCTTCTACACCTGGTTCGCCGACGGTGAGCTGAACCTGTCGGCCAACTGTCTGGACCGCCACATAGCGGCCGGCCTGGGCGAGCGGGTCGCGTTCCACTGGCGCGGCGAGGAGGGCGAGCAGCGCGAGGTCACCTACGCCGACCTGCTGGCCGAGACCGAGCGGTTGGCGAACGGGCTGCTGTCGCTCGGCGTGCGCGCCGGGGACGTCGTCGGCATCTTCCTGCCGATGATTCCCGAGGTGGCCGCCGCGATGCTGGCGTGCGCCCGGATCGGCGCGGTCCACAATGTGGTCTTCGGTGGCTTCGCGCCGTCCGCGGTCCGGGAGCGGATGGAGGTCTCCGACGCCAAGGTGCTCATCACCGTCGACGGGGCGCGGCGCAAGGGCCGGCGGACGCCGGTGAAGGCCGCCGTCGACGCCGAGCTCGGCGACCTGCCTGCGCTGAAGCACATCGTGGTGGTCCGCGGCCCGGGGGAGAACGCCGCGCAGGTACCGATGACCGCCGGGCGCGACGTCTGGTACGACGAGCTGCTCGCCGCCGCCGACCCGGTGTGCCCGGCGGTCGGCCTGCCGGCGGAACATCCGCTGTTCATCCTGTACAGCTCCGGGTCGACGGCGAAGCCGAAGGGCATCCTGCATACCACCGCGGGCTACCTGCTCGGCGCCACCTACACCCTGCGGACGGTGTTCGACCTCGACCCGGCGACGGACGTCTACTGGTGCTCCGCCGACGTCGGCTGGATCACCGGGCACTCCTACATCGTGTACGGACCGCTGTCCAACGGCGTGACCAGCGTGATGTTCGAGGGCGCCCCGGGCTATCCCGACCACGACATCTGGTGGCGGATCGTCGAGGAGTACAAGGTCACCGTCTTCTACACGGCGCCGACCGCGATCCGCACCTGCATCAAGTGGGGCGCGCATCACCCCGCTCGCCACGACCTGTCCTCGCTGCGGGTGCTTGGCACGGTCGGCGAGCCGATCAACCCGAAGGCGTGGCTGTGGTATCACCTGGTGATCGGGGGCGGGCGCTGCCCGATCGTCGACACCTGGTGGCAGACCGAGACCGGGTCGGTGCTCATCTCGCCGCTGGCGGGGGCTACCCCGACGAAGCCGGGGTCGGCGGCGAAGCCACTGCCCGGGATCAGCCCGGCGCTGCTGGACGAGGACGGCCGGCCCGTCACCGAGGGCACCGGCATCCTGGTGATCACCCAGCCGTGGCCGTCGATGCTGCGCACCCTGTACAAGGACGATGAGCGCTTCGTCGAGACGTACTTCTCCCGCTTCGGCCCGACGACGTACGTGGTCGGGGACGCGGCCCGGCTCGACGCCGACAGCTACTTCTGGATCATCGGCCGGATCGACGACGTCATCAACGTCTCGGGGCACCGCCTGTCCACCGCCGAGGTCGAGTCGGCGATCGTCGCGCACGAGGCCGTCGCCGAGGCCGCCGTCGTCGCGCAGGCCGACGAGCAGACCGGCCAGGCGATCGTCGCGTTCGTGACGCTGGCGGGTGAGCGGGTCGGCGACTCCGCCGTCGAGGCCGAGCTGCGCGAGCACGTCGCGCGGCGCATCGGCAAGCTGGCCCGGCTGCGGCGGATCGTCTGGGCCGACGATCTACCGAAGACCCGCTCCGGCAAGATCATGCGCCGGTTGCTGCGGGATGTCGCCGAAGGCCGGGAGCTCGGCGACGTCACGACTCTGCGGGATCCCACGGTCATGTCGGCCCTTGCCGTGAAGGTGGCCGCCGCGTCCGACGAGGAGTAGCAGAACCGGCTCGTCCCGGGACCGCAACTGCGGAGGATTCCGGCCGATCGCCCGGCCGGGCGGTGAGTCGTTCGGAGAACGTAACCCGCAGGTCGAACCCGGGTGCGGCCACGTCACTGGCACTCCTCTAGGCTCACGTCTTCGTGAGAGCCCTACGACGGTTCACCGTCCGTGCGCAGCTCCCCGAGCAGCTTGCTCCACTGGGGGAACTTGTCCTGAATCTTCGCTGGTCCTGGCACCCCGAGACGCTGGATCTGTTCGAGTCGGTCGACCCCGAGCTCTGGCGGGCCACCAAGGGGGACCCGGTCCGCCTGCTCGGCGAGGTCGATCACGACCGGCTCGTCGCCCTCGCCGCGGACCGCCGCTTCGTGCGTCGGCTCACCGACGTCGCGGACGATCTCCAGGACTACCTCTCGGCCGACCTGTGGTACCAGCGCCAGCAGCTGCCGGGCGCGCCGGCGGCGATCGCGTACTTCTCGCCGGAGTTCGGCATCACCGAGGTGCTGCCGCAGTACTCCGGCGGCCTGGGCATCCTCGCCGGCGACCACCTCAAGACCGCCAGCGACCTCGGTGTGCCGATCATCGGCGTGGGGCTGCTGTACCGGGCCGGCTACTTCGTCCAGTCGCTGTCGCGCGACGGCTGGCAGCAGGAGCGCTACCCGGGCATCGACCCGCACGGGCTGCCGCTGACCCAGCTCACCGACGCCGCCGGCACCCCGGTGAAGGTGGCCGTCGGGCTGCCCGAGGGCCGCACCCTGCACGCGCAGATCTGGAAGGCGCAGGTCGGTCGGGTACCGCTGCTGCTGCTCGACTCGGACGTCGAGGACAACCAGCCGGCCGAGCGGGGGGTGACCGACCGGCTCTACGGCGGCGGTACCGACCACCGGCTGCTGCAGGAGATGCTGCTGGGCATCGGCGGTGTGCGGGCGCTGCGGGCCTACGCGGCGGTCACCGGCACGCCCACGCCGGAGGTCTACCACACCAACGAGGGCCACGCCGGCTTCCTCGGCCTCGAGCGGATCCGCGAGCTCGTCGAGACCGGGCTCAGCTTCGACGAGGCGCTGGAGGCCGCCCGCGCCGGCACCCTGTTTACCACGCACACCCCGGTGGCCGCCGGCATCGACCGCTTCCCCCGCGACCTCGTCGCCCGCCACTTCGGCGGGGACAACTCCTGGCCCGGCGTGCCGGCGGAACGGATCCTGGAACTCGGAGTCGAGTCCGACCCGAACGTGTTCAACATGGCGCACATGGGCCTGCGCCTCGCCCAGCGCTCCAACGGCGTCAGCAAGCTGCACGGCATCGTCAGCCGGGAGATGTTCGCGGACCTGTGGTCCGGGTTCGACTCCGCCGAGGTGCCGATCGGCTCGGTGACCAACGGCGTGCACGCCCCGACCTGGGTGTCGCGGGCCGTCATCGAGCTGGCCGACCGCCAGCCCGGCCCCGGCCTGCTCGCCGACGACGCGGCCGGCTTCGCCAAGATCTCCACCCTGCCCGACGAGGTCGTCTGGGCCACCCGCCGCCAGCTTCGGGAACGGCTTGTCGCCGAGGTCCGCCGCCGGGTGCGCGCCTCCTGGCTGGAACGCGGCGCCGCCCCCGGCGAGCTCGACTGGGTCGAGTCCGTCTTCGACCCCGACGTGCTCACCATCGGCTTCGCCCGCCGGGTGCCGTCCTACAAGCGGCTTACGCTGATGCTGCGCGACTCCGACCGGCTGCGCCGGCTGCTGCTGCACCCGCAGCGGCCGATCCAGATGGTCATCGCCGGCAAGGCCCACCCCGCGGACGACGGCGGCAAGCAGCTCGTCCAGCAGATCGTCCAGTTCGCCGACGACCCGGCCGTGCGCGCGCGCATCGTGTTCCTGCCCGACTACGACATCGGCATGGCGCGGTTCCTGTACTCCGGTTCGGACGTCTGGCTGAACAACCCGCTGCGCCCGTTGGAGGCGTGCGGCACGTCCGGGATGAAGGCGGCGCTCAACGGCTGCCTCAACCTGTCCATCCGGGACGGCTGGTGGGACGAGATGTTCGACGGCCAGAACGGCTGGGCGATCCCGACCGCCGACGGCGTCGAGGACCCCGACCGGCGCGACGACATCGAGTCCGCCGCCCTGTACGACCTGCTGGAGAACACCGTCACCCCGCGGTTCTACGATCGTGACGCCGGTGACGGCCCGCCGCAGCGCTGGACGGCGATGGTCAAGCACACCCTGTCCAGCCTCGGCCCGCAGGTGCTGGCCAGCCGGATGGTGCAGGAGTATGTCGAGCGGTACTACGTGCCGGCCGGCGTCTCCGCTCGGGCCGCCGCCGCCGACGGCCTGGCGGGCGCCCGGGACCTCGCCGGCTGGAAGAGCCGGGTGCGCGCCGCCTGGCCGAGGGTGCGGGTGCTCAACGTCGACTCCGCCGGGCTCGGTGACACCCCCCAGGTGGGCCAGTCGCTGGTGGTGCGGGCCACGGTGGACCTCGGCGGGCTCGCCCCCGGCGACGTCGACGTCCTCGCCTCCTTCGGGCGGATCGACCAGACCGACCGGATCCTCGCCCCCAAGGTGCTGTCGTTGCAGCTCGTCGGCGAGGGCGAGGGCGGGCACCGCTTCGAGGGCACGATCCCCCTCGGCTGCACCGGCCCGTTCGGCTACACCGTGCGGGTGCTGCCCCGCCACCACCTCACCGCCAGCGTCGCCGAGCTGGGCCTTGTCGCCAATCCGTAGCCGCAGCGGCCGCGGTGGTGGTAGCCGGTGTGGTGGTAGCCGGCGGCCGTAGCCGGTGGTGGTAGCCGGCGGCCGATCAGGAGGTCGGGGGATGCGCCCGTAGCAGCAGGACGCTGCGGGCGCAGACGGGCATGACCGTGCCGGGCGGCAGCATCCGGCGGGGGTCGGCGAGGGTCGCAGGGAAACCCGCGAGGTCCTCGTCGGCGGTGTCAAGTAGCAGGTCGTAGCGTTGCGCCCACGGCGCCGCGGGCAGGGTGACGGCCGTGTCCGCGCCGTCGGGGTGGATCACGGCCAGCAGGCCCGGCACGGTCTCGCCGCCGTCCCCCGCCCCCGCCGCCCCCGCGGCCTCGGCGCCCGCGACGATGTGGGCGACCAGCGTGACGACCCTCGGCGCGTTCCAGTCCGCCGGGGACATCACCTGCCCGTCGGCGCGGAACCAGGTGATGTCCGCCAGCCGTCCGGGGGTCGACTCACCGCCGTGGAAGAACACCTCGCGGCGCAGCGCCGGCTCGAGGCTGCGCAGCGAGATCAGCCCGCTGACCAGGCGTAGCAGGGCCGGGTCCGGTCCGGCCGGGTCACGCCCGCCGGCCCCGGCGTCGGGGCCGGTCCGGGGCGCGGAGCCCGGCCAGGCCTGCCAGGACACCGGGTTGTCCTGGCAGTAGGCGTTGTTGTTGCCGCCCTGGGACCGACCCAGCTCGTCGCCGGCGAGCAGCATCGGCACCCCGGCCGACAGCAGCAGCGTGGCCAGCAGGCCGCGGCGCACCCGGCGGCGGGTGGCGAGGATCGTCGGATCGTCGGTAGGACCCTCCGCGCCGTAGTTCGACGAGCGGTTGTCCGATTCTCCGTCCCGGTTGCCCTCGCCGTTGGCATCGTTGTGCTTCTGCGTGTAGGAGATCAGGTCGGCCAGTGGGAAGCCGTCGTGGGCGGTGACGAAGTTCACCGACGCCCACGGCCGTCGCCCCCCGTGTT
This sequence comes from Candidatus Frankia alpina, assembly GCF_902806485.1. Taxonomy (GTDB): domain Bacteria; phylum Actinomycetota; class Actinomycetes; order Frankiales; family Frankiaceae; genus Frankia; species Frankia alpina. Next base: position 21,421 of record NZ_CADCWT010000028.1, read on the forward strand.
CGAACAGGTCGGACGAGCCCGTCACCCGATAGCCGAGGTCCGCGACCCCGCTGGTCCGGCCGTTCCACACGTCTCGGACAGTGTCGCGGAAGCGCCCGTTCCACTCCGCCCACGGCGCCGGGAACGCCCCCACCTGATAGCCGCCCCAGCCGACATCCCACGGCTCGGCGATCAGCTTCACCGATGACAGCAGCGGGTCGGCGTGGATCGCCGCCAGCAGGCCGGCGGCGGGATCGAAGGCGTCGGGGTTGCGGGCGAGCGCGGTGGCGAGGTCGAAACGGAAGCCGTCGACGCCCATCTCGCTCACCCAGTAGCGCAGGGAGTCGCAGATCAGCTTCACCACCTGCGGCGACGTCATGTTCAGGGCGTTGCCGCAGCCGGTCACGTCGCGGTAGCGCCGCCGGTCGGTGGGTTCGACCCGGTAGTAGGCCGCGTTGTCCAGGCCGCGCAGGGACAGCGTCGGGCCGCGCTCGCTGCCCTCGGCGCTGTGGTTGTAGACGACGTCGAGGATCACCTCGATGCCGGCGGCGTGCAGCGTCGCCACCATCGCCTGGAACTCGCCGATCGGGTCGCCGGTCGCCGCGTACGCGGCGTGCGGCGCGAAGAAACCCAGGGTGTTGTAACCCCAGTAGTTGATCTTTGAGCGTTCGAGCAGCGCCGGCTCGGAGACCGAGGCCTGCACCGGCAGCAGCTCGAGTGCGGTGATGCCCACCCGCTGCAGGTGGTCGATCACGGCCGGATGGGCCAGCCCCGCGTAGGTGCCGCGCAGCCGCGCCGGCAGGCCCGGATGGAGGCGGGTGAAGCCACGCACATGCGCCTCGTACAGAACGGTCTGCGACCACGGGATCGCCGGCCGGTTGTCCGCCGGGTGCCGGCGCCGACTGCGGCGCCGGGCGCCCTCCCGACGGGCCGGGCCGGCGATGACGCAGCGGGGCACGAACGGGGCGGAGTCCCGTGCGTCCGGCTCGTAGCCGTAGGGATCACCGCCGCCGAATCCGTAGATCGCCGGATCCGGCCGCAGTGCCCCGGTCAGCAGCCGGGCGTACGGGTCGACCAGCAGCTTCGCCGGGTTGTAACGCTGGCCGCGGCTGGGATCGTACGGGCCGTGCGCGCGCAGGCCGTAGCGTTGCCCCGGCTCGATGCCGGGCAGGTAGCCATGCCACACTTCGCCGTCGCGTTCCGGCAGGCGATGGCGGGTCTCCCGGCCGGCGTCGTCGAACAGGCAGAACTCCACCGCCTCCGCGCCGGGGGCGGCGACGGCGATGTTGACCCCGGCGCCGTCCCAAAGCACCCCGAGCGGGCCGGGCTGGCCGGGGAGCAGACCGCCGCCCGAGCGGAGAGACACGTCGGATGTGCGGTGTTTGCCGCCTGTGTCGGACACCTCGGTGAGGTTAACGGACGCCTTCGCCCTCGGGCGGCCGATCGGGCACCTCCGCTGCGCTCGGAGCCCGCCGCCGCGATCGCATGAAGATCAGCATTGGTCGGCCTATCGTGACTTCCGACCACCCACCGACCCGCACGATCCGCCCCGGCCGGCCGGCGCGATCCATCCTGGTATGTCCGATGACCAGGCGGGGTCACCGTCGGCTCCGGCACGGTCTGCGGGGCCGGCCGAGTGTTGGATGCCCGGCTTCCTCAGCGCGGGCCAAAGTCGGGAGGACCGTGGATGAGTGTCGTGCGGCTCGAGGTCGACGGCGGAATCGGCACCATCCGGCTGGATCGGCCGCCGATGAACGCGCTGGACTCCGGTGTCGCCGCCGAGCTGCGGGCGGCCGCCGTCGAGGCGACCCGCAACCCGGCGGTCCGGTCAGTGGTCATCTACGGGGGTGAGAAGGTCTTCGCCGCCGGCGCGGACATCAAGCAGATGGCGCCGATGGGGTACGCCGAGGCGTCGGCCTGGGTCGGCGACCTCAACTCGACTTTCGAGGTGGTGGCCCGCATCCCGAAGCCGGTGGTCGCGGCGGTCACCGGCTTCGCCCTCGGAGGTGGGCTGGAGCTCGCGCTCTGCGCCGACGTCCGGGTGTTCGCCGACAACGCGAAGGTCGGCCAGCCGGAGATCCTGCTCGGGGTGATCCCGGGGGCCGGCGGGACGCAGCGCCTGCCGCGGCTGATCGGCCCGGCGCGGGCCAAGGACCTCATCTTCAGCGGCCGGCAGGTGCGCGCCGACGAGGCCGCCCAGATCGGGCTGGCCGACGTCGTCGTTCCCGCGACAGAGGTGTACGAGCGGGCCCGGGAGATCGCCGGGCGGTACACGAACGGACCCGCGATGGCGCTGGCGGCGGCGAAGCAGGCCGTCGACGACGGTTCGGAACTGGCCCTCGCCGAGGCCCTGCGCCTGGAGGCCGCCCTGTTCGCGGGCCTGTTCGCCACGGAGGACCGCCGGATCGGCATGGAGTCCTTCATCGCTCACGGCCCCGGCAAGGCCGACTTCACCGGCCGCTGACCCCTACCGCATGGCGAGGTCGGCGATCACCGGGAAGTGGTCGCTGCCGAAGTCGTGGCCGACCTGGAAACCGGTGACCGCGAAGGCGGGCGAGGCCAGCACGTGGTCGATGCGCAGCACCGGCGGCAGCAGCACCGAGCGGGCGCTCCACGTCGGTTCCCACCCGCCGCCGACGACGTCGTGCGCGTCGCGGACCCCGGCGCTGTCGAGCCTGCGCAACGGCCGGTGGTCGCGGGTGGCGTTGAAGTCGCCGGCCATGACCACCGGCAGGGTGGCGTGCTGGGCCTCGTGGCGCAGCGCGGTGAGCTGGGTGCGCCACCGGTTGGTGTACGTGCCGGACGTCGGCGAGATGGTGTGCACCGCGTACATCACGAAACGGCGGTTCTCGTCGACCTCGACGGTGGCCCGCAGCGACATCGACCCGCCGACCCTGGGGGTGGCGGCGTCGCGCAGCGGGAACCGGGAGTAGATCGCCGCGCCGAACGCGCCGGCGTCCGGGTGCACCTCCCGGTACGGGAAGCCGCGCAGCGCCCCGGAGGCGTTCACCCGGGACAGCGTCAGCGGCGAGAGCTCGACGAGGACGAGCACGTCGGGGTTGGCCGAGCGGATCTGTGCCCCGAGCCGGTCGGCGTGGGCGTTGCGGTAGAGCAGGTTCGCCGACATGATCCGCAGCCTGGCTGACCCCTGGGGCGCGTCCTCGGCGCCGCCCGGGAGCACCTCGGGCACCGCCCAGAACAGATGGACGGCGACCAACACGACCGACATGATCAGCAGCAGGTTGCGGCGCAGGGCGAAGGCCACGGCCAGCGTCGCGTAGGCCGGCAGGTAGAGCAGTGGGGTCACGGCGTTGATCGCCGAGTAGGGCCAGTCCAGACCGTCGTCGAGGTGGACGAGCCGGCCGAGGGCGAGCAGGGCGAGGCCGGCCGCGATCACCCAGGCGATCACCGTGATGACGGTGGAGATCGGGATGGTAGGCCGGGCCTTGGGCTCGGGGGCGGCGACGGGGATGTCGCCCGGTCCGGTGGCGGTCTTGCCGTCCGGCGCCGTACGTCCGGACTCCTGCGCGGCTGTCACCATCCCAGAGTGCCCGGCTTGCCGGGGCACCCGAGCGGTGGGTGACCCTCATGACCGGGCGGGGACCCCCGCGGTGAGCCGGCGGGAGCGCCGGGCCACCGCGGCTCGACGGGTGCGCGGCTACGCGACGGTGGACTGCAGTAGCGGCCGGACCTGCTCGCGCCACTCCCGAACCGCGACGGTCGGGTGCTCGCCGAGGGCCCCGTCGAGTTCGGCCAGTTTCTTCACGATCCGTTGCGAGGAGACCTGCCCGGCGACGGCGACCGCCTGGTGGGCCGCCTCCAGGGCGCCCTCCAGCTCCAGCTCCGGCGCCGGCCGGCGCAGGCGGGACAGCGCCAGGTCGGCCTCGGCGTAGCTGCGGGTGCGGGCCGTCCCCTGCAGCGCACGCGCCTGCTCCAGCCTCTCCTCCGCCTCTCGGGCCTGGCCCAGCAGCAGGCAGTGACCGCGGCATTCGGCGGCGTCGCCGGCGTTGTAGTGGCCGGCCCAGGGCGGCCCGTCGCCGTCGTCGCGGGCGATGGCCGCGTCCATCCGGTCCAGGGCGCGCCGGCATCCGGCCTCGTCGCCGTTGCGCGCCAGCGCCCAGGCGTTCTTGTCGTACAGCATGGCCTGCACCGCGCTGGTGGAGTGCTTCACCGAGCGGCGCAGCGCGGCTCGCGCCAACGCCAGGCTCTGGCGCGGATGGCCGAGCTGGGCGGCCTGGTCGCTAATGCCGGTCAGCACCCGCCCGGCGAGCATGGCGTCGTCTGCGTGCTCGGCGAGGCTGAGGGCCTGGATGTAGTAGCGCTGGGCGAGTGCCTCGCGATTGCTGTCCTGGGCGAGCCAGCCGCAGAACTGGGTCAGCTCCGCCAGGGCGCTGAACAGGTCCGGGTTCGGGTGGTTGTCGCGGGCGGCCCTGGTCTGGTCGTGCAGGAAGCCGACCGCCTGGGGGCGAATCTCGCTGCTGCCGAACTTGGCGTCCAGTTTGCGGAAGGTGGCGGTCACGTCGCGGATCAGCGCGCCGACGATCCGATCGACGACGCCGGTGAGGCTGGAGAGCACCGGATCTGCGAAGGCGGACGCGATGAAGGCAGATCCGTCCTGCAGGAGGTCACGTCGCCGCATGTCTCGTCCCGATAGTCCGGCAAGGGTGCGCAGGGTCTCGACGGGCGCGTTCGCCCCGCACAACCCCAGGTCGTCGTTGCGGTAGGACTCCCCGCGCCAGCCGAGGTCGGCCGGCAGGACGGGGTAGCCCAGGGCAGCCGACATCTCGGCGGCCGCCAGCTCGGCGACCATCGGGTCGCGCGGGCGCATCCCTCGGCGCCAGTGACCGACAGTCATCCTGGCCAGGCCCAGCTCGATCTGGCGCTGCAGGCGGGCGCGGGCGTTCACCTGGTGGGCGAACCTGGTGTCTGATACCCCCGGCTTCGCGCAGCAGACGCGTGAAGGGGTTGGTGAGTACGGAATTGTCGGACGGCGTATTCGACATCTGTCCCCCGTCGAAGTTAGGTCGACCTAAGGCGCGGTTGCTCGGCCGTGCGCACCGCCTGGGGCAGAAAGTAGTGGGACAGTCACTGTCAAGGGAAGAGGGCGTGCACAACCTGGCGCAATTGCACGCCTGTCCGGGACTGATGCCTCTGGCTCTTCGTCGGCGGGAGGGGATCACTCCGGGACAAGGCCACGGAATGTGGATGGCCAGTCATCTGCACATCCACCTGCATGGAACTTATGCGCGTGCATATCGGACTCGTCGGACAAATAATCCGGAAAGTGATGTCCATCGAGGGAGACCTTGCCCCGCTCTGTGGCGAACTGGCCGGGCGTGATGCGCCCAGCGCGGGGTATGGCTGCAGCGGGGCGCACGGACTAGTCTCGGTGACGGCGTGTAGTCGCTACCCGTCCTGATCCGGTTGTCCAGGTCAGGGGCACAGTGCGGTCCGCGTCACGCCGCCGATCATCGGGCGTGTGAGCGTCCCAGATGCGACGATGTCAAGAGCACTGACATCGGATGTTGGCTACGGAGGCCCCAAGGCGTGAACATCGTCGTTACCGTCAAGCAGGTTCCCGATACCTGGGCGGAGAAGAAGCTCGACGCCGCGGACAAGACCGTCGACCGCAAGAGCGTCGACAACGTCATGAACGAGATGGACGAGTACGGGGTCGAAGAGGCCCTGAAGATCAAGGAAGCGCACGGGGGTGAGGTCACCGTCGTGACGATGGGGCCCGCCAAGGCGGTCGAGACGATCCGCAAGGCCCTGTCGATGGGCGCGGACAAGGCCGTTCACCTCACGGACGACTCGCTGCACGGGTCGGACGCGCTGGCGACCTCCGCGGCGCTCGCGAAGGTGATCTCGACGCTGTCTCCGGACATCGTCATCACCTCCTCCGAGGCGTCGGACGCCCGTGGCGGCGTCATCGGTGCGCTGCTGGCGGAGCGCCTCGGGCTGCCCCAGCTCACCCAGGCCCGCAAGGTCACGGTGGACCCGGGCGCGAGCAAGGTGACGATCGAGCGGCTGGCCGACAACGGCTACGCCCTCGTCGAGGCGAGCCTGCCGGTCGTGGTCGGCGTCGTCGAAAAGATCAACCAGCCGCGTTATCCCTCGTTCAAGGGCATCATGGCGGCCAAGAAGAAGCCGCTGACGACGCTGTCCGCCGCCGACGCCGGGCTCGACGGCGCCACGGTCGGCCTCGCGGGCGCCGCCTCGGCGGTCGTCACGTCCGAGGCCGCCCCGCCGCGTTCGAGCGGGACGGTCGTCAAGGACGAGGGCGACGGCGGAACGAAGGTCGCGGAGTTCCTCGCCGCGCAGAAGCTCATCTGAGGGGTTTGTTCGATGGCTGAAGTTCTCGTACTCGTCGAGCACGCCGACGGTGAACCCAAGAAGGTCACCGCCGAGCTGCTGACGCTCGCCCGTACGCTCGGCGAGCCGTCCGCGGTGTTCCTCGGTGCCCCGGGCACCTACGCGAAGGCCAAGGAGTACCTCGCCCAGTATGGCGCCGCCAAGGTGTATGTCGCGGAGTCGGACGACATCGCGAGCTACATCGGCGGACCGGTGGCGGAGGTGCTGGCCAAGCTGGTCGCCGAGGCGTCGCCCGTGGCCGTGCTGGTCGCGGCCACCGCGGACTCCCGTGAGGTCGCGGCCCGGCTCGCCGCCAAGACCGAGTCCGGCCTGATCTGGGACGCCACCGCGCTGTCCACGGACCTGGTCGCCACCCAGGGGATCTTCGGCGGTTCGACGATCGTCACCTCGAAGGTCATCAAGGGCGTGCCGGTGATCGTCGTCCGGCGGAACTCCACGGCTCCCGAGGCTGCGCCGTCGACGCCGGCCGAGCAGACCGTGGACGTCACGATCTCCGACGCCGCTAAGGGCGCGAAGATCATCGACCGGGTGGTCGAGGCCAAGTCCGGTCGGCCGGACCTGACCGAGGCCCAGGTCGTCGTCTCCGGTGGTCGTGGTCTCGGTGCCGCCGAGCACTTCGCGCTGGTGGAGAAGCTGGCCGACACCCTCGGCGCGGCCGTCGGCGCTTCGCGTGCCGCGACCGACGCCGGCTGGTACCCGCACCAGAACCAGGTCGGCCAGACCGGCAAGACGGTGTCGCCGCAGCTCTACATCGCGGTCGGCATCTCCGGTGCCATCCAGCACCGGGCTGGGATGCAGACGTCCAAGACGATCGTCGCCGTCAACAAGGACCCCGAGGCGCCGATCTTCGAGTTCGCGGACTACGGGCTGGTCGGCGACCTTTTCAACGTCGTCCCGCAGCTCACCGAGGCGATCGAGAAGCGCAAGGCTGGCTGATCGGTTTCCCGGACCGGAACGGCCGGGCCTCCACCCGTCCCCGACGAGGCTGGAGCCCGGCCGTTGTTGTTCCCTCTTCCTCCCCTTGAGCCCTACGGTGAGGCCGGGCCACGGTCGCGGCAGGCGTGCACCCGCCGAGTGGAGGGATCGGGCCGAGTGGAGAGATCGGGCCTCGCAACCGGGGACCTCGGTGCCGGGCCCGCGCTCGCCGTGGACATCGGCGGCACCAAGATCGTAGCAGCAGTCGTCGACGTGGACGGCACCATCCACGCGACCGCCCGCCGCCCGGTGCCTGCCAGCCGTCCGTCCGAGGCCCCGCCAGGCGGGCGCGAGCCGGGTGAAGGCGGGCTCGCCGAGGAGGGCTACGGGACTGCGTCGGCGAAGCGATCGCGTCCGCCGGGATCGCGGCGGATGCGATCGCCGGGGTCGGCTGCGGGTGCGCAGGCCCCATGGAATGGCCGGCGGGCGCGGTGTCGCCGCTGAACATCCCGTCCTGGCGGGCGTTCCCGCTGCGCGCCCGGCTGCGGGAGCTGTTCCCCGGGCGGCCCGTACTGGTCCACAACGACGGCGTCGCACTCGCCGCCGGTGAGCACTGGGCCGGGGCGGGGCGCGGTGTGCGCAACCTGCTCGCGGTGACCGTCTCGACCGGCGTCGGCGGCGGGCTTGTGCTGGGCGACCGGCTGTTCCACGGCACCTCCGGCAACGCCGGGCACATCGGCCACCTTGTCGTGGACGTAGACGGACCGGACTGCCCGTGCGGCGGGCGCGGCTGCGTCGAGGCCCTGGCCTCCGGTCCGCGGACGGTGCACCGGGCACGGGCGGCCGGTTGGGCTCCCGCCGCCGGTCAGCCGGCCGACGGCCACACCCTCGCCGCCGCGGCCGCTGCCGGTGACGAGATCGCCTGCCGGGAGCTCGCCCGGGCCGGAACCGCCGTCGGCGCAGGCCTCGCCTCCAGCGCCAGCCTGCTGGACCTGGAGGTGGCTGTGGTGGCCGGCGGATTCGCGCAGTCCGGCCCGATCTTCTGGGATGCCCTGCTTGCCGGCTTCGGGCGCCATGCCGGCTTGGCCTTCGTCCGGCGGCTGCGCATCGAGCGCAGCGACGATCCGGGCCGGATCGCGCTGCGAGGCGTCGCCGCCTTCGTACTGGCGCCGCATCGCTACGGCTGGCCCGACTGACCCGACTGACCCGCCGCCCACACCTCGGCGCGGTGCGGGTCGTGGATCCTTCCCTCTTGGGATCCTTCCCTCTTGGGATCCTTCCCTCTTGGGATCCTTCCCCCTTGGGATCGGTCCTCCTGGGATCCCCGTCAGCCGGTGAAGCCTCCGTCCGCGGCCAGCACGGAACCGGTCATCCCGCCTGCCGCGGGTGAGCAGAGGAAGGCCACCGCAGCGGCGACCTCCTCGGGTCGCAGCAGGCGGCGCAGGTAGGCATGGTCGGCGAACTCGCCGGGGTCGGGCAGGTCGTAGATCCTGGCCGACTCGGCCAACATCGTGGTGTCCATCGAACCGGGGCAGACGACGTTCGCCGTCACCGCCGTCCCGGAGAGGTCCGCGGCGAGGCTGCGCACGAGCCCGACGACGCCGTGCTTGCTGGCGGAGTAAGCGGCCAGGCGGGCCAGCGGTCGGGTCCCCGCCGCGGAGGAGACCGCGACGAACCGGTCGGCGGGGGCCTCGAGCAGCGCTGGAACCGTCGCCCGGATGACGTGGAACACACCCGTGAGGTTCACGCCGAGCAGCGTCTGCCAGGAGTCGTCGTCGGTCTGCCAGATCGGGGGTCCGCCGGCGATGATGCCGGCGACGGCGATGGCTGCGTCGAGCCGGCCGTAGCGCTCGACGGCGACGGCGACGGCCGCGTCGACGTCGGCCTGCCGGCGGACGTCCGCGCGGACCGCGACCGCGTCGCGGCAGCGGGTGGCAACCGCGTCGAGATCTCGTCCGGTCGCGTACGGGTAGCCCTCTGTCGGCGGCCCCGGCGCCGCCAGATCGGCGAGGACGAGTCGGTAAGCAGCGGCGTCGAGGGCGTCGGCGACAGCGGCACCGAGGCCGCGGGCCGCCCCGGTGATCAGCGCGACGGGTGCCGACGACGAGGCCGCGCCGCCATTGCCGGGCGTCAAGCGGATCGGTCCATGGACTGCGCGGCGGGGGGTGTGATGCCCTGGCGCCGCGCCCAGCTCAGCAATCGCTCGACGGCGTCGTCGACGTAGGCGTCGAGCAGGCGGGCGTCCTCGGCCGCCGACGCACCCGCCGGATCTCCCAGCACTCCGGTGGGGCTGAGCGCGGCAACGCCCTGGGCGCCGAGCTCGTCGAGCGACGGGCTGGGACCGGCCGTCGCCAGGTTCAGCCGCACCAGGTCCGGCGCCAGGTGCAGCAGCGAGGTCTCCGTGCGACCTGCGTGCAGGTCGTGGTCCGCCGCCGGGATGCCCGCGGTCCGGGCCAGGGCCCTGGTCGGGGCCCACAGATGCACCGGGCGACCCTCGCCGGCGAGGATCCGCCGCGCCGACATCAGGGCGGCGGCGTTCCCACCGTGTCCGTTGACCACCATGACGGCGCGGGCGGTGTCATCGACCGAGCGGACGAGCTCGACGATCACCCGCTCGAGTACCTGTGTGCCCAGGGAGACCGTGCCGGGGAACCCGGCGTGCTCCCCGCTGGCCCCATACGGCATGGCCGGCCCGAGGAGCACGGGGTCCAGCCGGTCGGCGAGACCGCGGGCGACGGCGGACGCGACCCGGGTGTCGGTGTCGAGCGGGAGGTGCGGTCCATGCTGCTCGGTACTGCCCAACGGCAGCACCAGTAGTGGGCGATCGTTCATGAGCTCCCGCCAGGTGGCCCGGCCGAGCATCGACACCGTGTTCCTCCTCTGCCAGACCCGCGGCCGTCCCGCGCCGGCCGGGACGCCGGTGGATCCGATCGGGACGCACGGGGCCCTGCACCCGTGGCCCGGACCCGGCTGACAAAGCACCGCCATCGCCTGGCCAGAGCCTGCTTGGCGGCCCCCGCGTCCTCGATCCGATGCCGCAGAGTCGGACACCTGGCCGGAGATCCGCCCCCTGGCCCGACTCCGCTCCCTGGCCCGACTCGGCCAGGTCTGGCTGTCGACGAGATCCGGGCGATCGAGACATGACGCCCGCATCGGATTCCATCCCAGCATGCGGGGTCACCCACGGTCGACCGGTGCGCTGGGGCTCGGCATCTGGATGCGACCGGAACGCTGTCTCGGCGCGGTCTCGTGGCACCCCGATGCGCCGGCCGGCTCCAGGGCGCCCCGACCGGGGTGGGGGACCCATCGCCGTCGAGCGGCCCGGTCCCGCCCGCGGCCGGCATACCGATCGACGTCGATCTGCGCGACGAGGTTTGGGCTGTGGCGATGCGGGAATCATGCGGTACAGGACCAGCCGACGGCGAGAGTTGGCGGGCTGGGAACCTGGTCGGGGCGCGATGCGTTGACCAGGACAGACGGCACCAGGCCGGCGGCAAGGGCTAGCACACCGTCGATCGGCGGTGTCAGAAAGTTATGCCCCCGGGTTCGCTCACAGTGGCTCTCCTCGTGTATAGTTCTCCTTCGTCGCCCAATGAGCTCCGCAAAGAGCTTGATGTCGATGTCGATGTCGCGCAGGACCAAATCTCCTCCGAGGGGGCACCGACCCCCCGAGGAAACGGGCCGCGGACGGTGCGATAAGGTGTGAAAGTGGCAATCGCCGGCAGCTCGGTGGAAATCATCGAAAGCCGGAGCGATTTGACACAAACCAGCTAAAGCTCGTAACCTAGAAACATCGCTCGATCCAATCACCGCAAGGCAGATTGTCTAGAGTGTGCTACAAAATGCACTGCCTGTTCGAAGAGGGTCATTCCGCTTAAAATGAAGTGATTTGACACCGGACGAAGAGGCCGGTAAGCTAAAGAAGCACCAGAACGAAGCCCGAAAGGGCAAAAGTCTGGTAGCGCCTGCTCCTTGAGAACTCAACAGCGTGCCGATTGTCAGTGCCAATTGTTTTACATCGTTCATGGCCTGGCTGGTTGTTCTTCTTGCTCTGGTTTTTCCGGGGTGTGGGGGGGTGGCCGGCTGATGGTTGTGAGAGATTCCTTTGAACACG
>NZ_CADCWT010000029.1 GCF_902806485.1 Candidatus Frankia alpina
ACCGGCGGGAGAACTGCTCGTCCAGTGCCGCGTTGAGTTCGGCGCCGAACAGGACCGCCAGCGCGGTGATGTAGAAGAACAGCAGCGCCGCCACGGGTGCGCCCAGCGAACCGTAGACCAGCTCGTGGCTGAACACGATCTCCAGATACAGCCGGAGTAGGTCGCTGCCGACCAGCCAGCACACCAATGCCAGGGTCGCCCCGGGAAGCGCTCGCCACCACGGCCTGCGCACCGGCAGGGAGAGGTGGTACAGCGACGTCAACATCGTGAGCGCGACCAGCCCGACGACCGGCCAGAACAGCAGGGTCAGTAGATGGTCGACCGACGGGTGCCGGTCGGCGTCGAAAATCCGGGAGATCATCCCGGGTCCCAGGATCAACGCCGGCAGAATGATGACGCCGCTGGTGAGCTGGGCGAGGAACAGCCACAGCGCTACCAGCCGGCTACGCACCGCGGAACGTAGGTCGCGCTGGCCGTAGGCGATGGTGATGGTGTTGACGAAGGTCGCCATCGCCGTCGAGCCGGTCCACAGCGACAGGATGAAGCCTATGGAGATCACGTCCGGCCGGCCGCGGGAAAGGATCTCATCCACGGTGGGCCGCACCGCGTCGTCGACCACTGATTCGGTCAGCAGGTCGCCGGCACCGCGCAGAATGCTGTCCCGGATGTTGCTCAGGGCATCCCCGCCGATGGCATCGGCGACGTAGCCGAGCGCGCCGAGCAGGGACAGCAGCAGTGGCGGCAGGGACAGCAGCTGCCAGAATCCCGCCTCCGCGGCCAGGCCCAGCACCCGGTGGCGCCAGGCGTTGGCGAGCGTCGTGCGGGCCAGACGCAGCGGACCCCGGGGGACCCGGCGCTGCTGGCGGTCAAGGCGGCGGAACATCGCGCTGCGGCGGACACGTGCCTCGGCCACCGTGTGGCCCTGGCGGGCGTGCGCCGTCAGCTCCGGGTTGACCTCGAGGACGACCCGGCGGAGCAGCACAGACCAGCGCCGTCGCGGCTGGCTGCGAACCATGGGGGTGGATGTCTCCTTCCCCATGACGGACACGGCCCCACCGTATGGCCTGGTGGAGCGCCTGGAGGTCAACAGCACCCAAGCGGTGCCGGGGCCGATCCCCTAACTGGGGGGCCCCGACGGGGAAACGCGCCGTCCATAGTCACGGCGCCCGCCTCTCGCCGCGGCGAGGAGCGGCGAAAGGGGCACACCACGTGGTCGTGGCATGCCCCTTTGATACCTGAGCGTAAGGCTCAGGACACGCTGAGCTTATCGGTCTCGTCGTGGTATTCGACGGCCATCTCACGCAGCTTGGAGTCGTGCGACTTCGCATGATGCCGGCAGAAAAGGAGATCCCCGCCGCCAGGCAGCACCACCCGCACGTATGCCTGGGCACCGCACCGGTCGCAACGATCGAGGTTGGTTAGCGTCGGCTTCGTGGTAGTCCCTGTCACATCTACTCCAACTGTGTTAGGCGGTCAGACGTTCCTGCTGACCATGTGACGGTTTACTCACAGCCGGCTCTCGCGGCGTCATTGCATCCAGAGCGGCGTGGTGTCCGCGGAGCTTCGGACCCGCGGACGGTTACCCCGCCCCCGGGGCTCTGCGGCCTGATCAGGGCCGTCGGGCACCGAAGACGATGTCGTCCCATGCTGGCACTGACTTGCGCCCGCGTCGACCGCCTGCGGGACGTTCCCCCCCACGGGTGCCGTTGTTTTGGCGGCCTCGTGACACAGCGGGTGCGCTCGACTTCTCTGTGGCTGCCTCTCCGGCACTCTCCGTCGCCGAATCCTCGGGATCGGCAGATGTCGGCTCGTCCTTTGCCGCCGACGCCGACGCGCCTCGGCGTTGCCCGCCGACGGCGGCGGGGGCCTCTCCCGCCGCACCCGTGGCCGCCGTTGGGGTCACTGCGGGTGCCCGGCTCGACTCCTCGACGGCGGGGCCGCCGCCCGCGGATGGCACTGCTGCGGCGGCATCGCCGCCCTGTGGCGCGTGCCCGTCCAGGGGGGTGGCGACTGACGTGGACGGGCCGGCGGCGCCCCCGGCGGCGGTGCCCGTGGCACCCGCCACCGCGGACACCGAGGCGGACTTGGTCGGCGACGTGGCGGAAGTCACGGCCGCCGCGGCGGCCTGAGCGACCGCGGCCCGGGGTGTTCTTCCCGTTCGTCCGGATCCGGCCGCGGCCGGGCGGGACCGGGCGGCCGGCGTCGCGCGCTCGGCGGCGGCCGCCGGCGCCGCGCCGCCGGCCCGGGCGCTGCCCGGCTCGGCGACCCGGCGGCCGGCCCCGCGCGGCAACGAGCCGACGCGGGTCGCTGCCGTCCGGCGCGGTGTCTGTGGCTCGGGGCGGCGCGAAACAGCTTCCTCGGCGGGCGCGGACAGGTCCGAGGCATCGCCGGGCGCCTCGCCACCCGCGGGGGAGGCCGTGCTCAGTTCGGCCTCGAACGCCGACCGGCCGGAAGCCGCACCAGCGGGTTGCGGTGCAGGCCCTGCCGGGGCGTAGTAGGTGGTGGTCGGGTCGACCCGACCACCGGTGGATTCCGACTCCGGCACAGCGCGGAAGGTTTCGGGCCGCACCGGCTCGTCCCAGTGCTCCCGGGGGGGCGGCTGCCAGCGGCCGTCAGTGCGGGCCGCGGGGTGCCGAAGTGCGACCCCGGCGGCCGGGGTCGCGGGGCGCGGCGAGGCCGTCACGCCGCCATCCAGTGGCTGGTCCTCGGGCGGGTAGGCGGCGGCCGGCGGGGCGGCGGGAAAGCTGGTGGGCTGGGCATAGGGGCGAGCGACGGGCTCCGGTGGCGCCGCCGGGGACGGGGCGGCGACCGCCGGCTGGACCGGCGTGGCCGGCAGCCCCTGGTCGGACACGAGCGTCAGCGCCGGACCCGCGGCCCGCAGCACGGGCGGTGCGGGCGGGGGCGCCTGCTCGGCGCTCTCCGGAGCGACCAGAGCCCGGGCGGCGTCGTCGTGGGGGCGCACCCGGCGCACGACCGGATCCCACGTCCAGCGGGCGCAGCGGCTATCCGAGGTGAGCTGGACAAGCCAGATGCCGTCGACGCGGCGCCAGGCGTCCCACTGGGCCGCGGCGGGGTTGTCCTGCGCGACGATCAACCTTGCGTCGACGACCTCGCCGAGCGGCCGGCCGGGCACCCCGCCGGGGTCCTTGGGTAGCAGCGCGGCCCGGGCCTCCTGCACGACGCGGGCGCGCTCGGCCAGCACGGGACCCTCGTAACGCTCCACGCGTTCCACGGGTATGCCGGCGGCCCTGGCGACCTCCGCGGCGGTCTCCCCGGCACGCAGCCGGGCCTGGATCTCCCGCGGGGTCAGCGCGCTTTCGGTGCGCACCTCGCTGCGGCGCATCCCGCGCAGGGCAGCCCGGAGCCGGTCGTCCACCGGCACTCGGAACTGCTCTCCATCGGTCCTGCCGCCCGCGTCCGCGAGTACGAGGTAGCCGCCGTCCTCGCTGAGTGCGACCGCCCTCAGCTCACGCATGGCGCCCCCCTGTTCACTCGAAGCCGTACCGTGCCCGGTCGGTCGGCGTGCTGCGGCGCACATCGCGCCCGTCGGCCGACGAGCCTGCAGGCAGATCGGCATGACGCACCTGAACCCACCTTCGGCATGTGCGTCCCGGTAGGTGACAGCCTGCCATCGATACGGCCGGCTGGTGGGCTGACGGCGGACGACACGCACAGTCTGACCGTGTCGGACCCGTCCGTGCGGGCCGCAAGCCGGTCGGATGATCCTACGGTCGCCGCCCGCCGGGCGGCCGGGTCGCCGGACCCCGCCGGCGCGCCGGGCGCGCCGGCGGGCGAGGGCGGCTCTGATCGGCCAGGCCGGACAGGGCGGCGCCGACGATGCCCGCCTCGTTCTGCAGCTGCGCCGGAACCACCCGGGTGCGCAGCTCCAACTGGTCGAGGAACTTGTCGGCCTTCTTGCTGACCCCGCCGCCGATGATGATGAGATCGGGCCAGAGCAGCGCCTCGAGGGTGTTCAGATACTGGGTGACCCGCTTGGCCCACTTCTCCCACGACAGGTCCTCACGCTCGCGGGCCGCGTCGGAGGCCTTTGTCTCCGCGTCATGTCCGTGGATCTCCAGGTGTCCGAGCTCGGTGTTCGGGACCAGCTGTCCGTGCAGGAACAACGCGGTCCCGATGCCGGTGCCGAACGTCGTCACGATGACCAGGCCGGCGGTGTCGCGGCCGGCGCCGAAGGTCATCTCGGCGATCCCCGCCGCGTCCGCGTCGTTCACCGTGGTGATCTCCGCCGCAGTGCCGGATCCAGCCGACTGAGCCGGCACCGAGGTGGCATCCGCGTCGGCTCGGCCGAGGGCGTCGGCGAGCACGCCGACGATGTCGGTGCCGATCCAGGACGGTGCGATGTTTGCTGCCGTCAGCGCCACGCCGTTCTTGACCACCGACGGCAGGGCCACCCCCACCGGGCCGGACCAGTCGAAGTGGTTGACGACGTCGGCGATGGTCGCCGCGACGGCGGCGGGCTCGGCCGGCTGCGGGGTCGGGAGCCGGAACCGGGGCGCGGCCAGCGTGCCGTCCTCGACGTTGACCGGAGCGCCCTTGATCCCGCTTCCTCCGACGTCAACCCCGAAGACCTGCATTGCCGAGCCCTCCCCGCGCCGATGTTCCCGCCTGTGGGGCCGGCGGCGCCGGCCCCACGGTCGCGTGCGCGGCCGGCCCGTCCGCCGCGCACGCGCGACCGGGTGGGCCGGTCCATCGACCGCTGGAAGGTAAGTCTCGCAGGCCCGGTGACCGCGGGCGCCGCCTGCCCGCCCACCAGCGCCCCCGGGCCGCGGCGGCCGGCCTGGCGCGACCCGCCCCGGCCTGGCCGCCCAGCGCTGCCCGCGGTCCACCGGAGCGGGGGTTCGCCCGGCCCGATCGGACGTGCCTCGCCGGCATCACCGGTCGGTCCGCATGGCCGTCCACCCTGGCCGAAGGGCCCGGTGGGTTCGGGCGCTTGGGCTCTATACGCTGGACCGGTGAGACTTGTCGACACCCATGGTCGCGTCGCTTCGGACCTGCGGGTGTCGCTGACCGACCGGTGTAACCTGCGGCGCGTCTACTGCATGCCCGCGGAGGGTCTGCCCTGGCTACCGTCGGCGCGCCTGCTGACGGACGACGAGGTCGTCCGGCTGGTTGGCGTCGCGGTGCGGCTGCTCGGCGTGACCGAGGTCCGGCTCGCAGGCGGCGAGCCCACGCTGCGGCCCGGTCTCGCGGCCCTGGTGGCCCGGCTCGCGTCCCTGCGGCCACGGCCGGAGCTCTCGCTCACCACGAACGGCCTGTCGCTCGTCCGGCTGGCCGGGCCGTTGCGCGCCGCCGGTCTGGACCGGGTCAACGTCTCCCTGGACACCCTGAAGCCGACCCGCTTCGCCCGGATCACCCGCCGCAACAGGCTCAGCGACGTGCTCGCGGGGCTGCGGGCCGCGGCGGCGACCGGTCTCACCCCTGTCAAGATCAACAGTGTTCTCGTTCGTGGCATCAACGACGACGAGGCCGCCCGGCTGCTGCACTGGTCGCTGGCCGAGGAGTACGAGTTGCGGTTCATCGAGCAGATGCCACTGGATGCCCAGCACGGCTGGCAGCGATCGGCGATGGTCACCGCGGCGGAGATCCTCACCGCCCTGCGAGCCGAGTTCACCCTGCGGCCCTTGCCGGGGCGGGGCAGCGCGCCCGCCGAGCTGTTCGAGGTCGACGGCGGGCCGGGCCGGGTCGGGGTGATCGGCTCCGTGTCCGCGCCCTTCTGCGCAGAATGCGACCGGGTCCGGCTGACCGCCGACGGTCAGGTGCGCAACTGCCTGTTCGCTCGGCAGGAGAGCGACCTGCGCGCGGCCCTCCGCGCCGGCGCGGACGACGAGCGGCTCGCCGCGCTGTGGCGGGCGGCGGTACTCGGCAAGAGGGCCGGCCATGGGATCGACGAGCTCGGTTTCCAGCAGCCGGACCGGCCCATGTCGGCGATCGGCGGATGACCGCCCCGCGGGCCGGCTGCAGCGCGCTCGTGCTCGCCGGCGGCGCCGCCCGCCGCCTCGGCGGCCGGGACAAGCCGGCCGTCATCGTTGGCGGCGCCACCCTGCTCGACCGGGTGCTCGCCGCCGTCGCCGGGGCCGAGCGCATCGTCGTCGTCGGCCCCCGGCGCGAGCTCGCGGAGCTCCCCGAGGACGAGGTGGCGTGGTGCCGGGAGAACCCGCCGGGCGGCGGCCCGGTCGCGGCGATCGCGGCGGGGCTGGCGGCCGTCAGCACCCCGTTCGTCGCCGTCCTCGCGGCGGACCTGCCGTTCCTCACCGGCCGGGAGATCGAGCTGCTGCGCCGTGGTGCGGAGGAACCCGCGGCGGACGCCGCCGTCCTGGTCGACCCGGGCGGGCGGCGCCAGTACCTCGCCGCGGTCTGGCGCACCGCGCAGCTGCGGGCGGTGCTGCCCACCGACCCGGTCGGCCGGCCGGTGCGCGGCCTGTTCACCGACCAAGCGGTGACCGCGGTGCGTGCGGACGCCCTCGCCTGCCTGGACTGCGACGCACCCGCCGATGTGGCCCGCGCGCGCCGGTGGGCCGGCCGGGTCCGGCCGGGCACGATGGAACGGTGACCCCCGCCCACACCCCGCAGCCCGAGGAAACCCCGCAGCCGGCCTCCACCCCGCGACCCGCCGGTGACGGCGACGTCGTCGACCGCTGGGTCGCGCAGGTCAGCGCCGAGCTCCGCCTGGCGATGGCGGGCGTCGACGTGGCCGCGCTGCTCGATCTCACCCGGGAGGTCGCTCACGGGGTCGCGCGTCCGGCGGCGCCGCTCACCGCGTTCCTGGTCGGCTTCGCGGCCGGTCGCGACGCCGCCGCCGACGGCACCGACGAGGCGGCGGCGGTGCGCGCGGCGACGGAGGCCGTACTCGGTCTGCTCGCCCGGCGGGCGGGGCCGCTCAGCCCATCCGACCGGGGCCCGCCTCGTCGAGGTAGCCGCGCATGTCGATCGCCATGGTGCGCACCGCGTCCTGGTCGGGCTCCTCGTACTGCTCGCCGTTGCTCGTCGCCCGGGCGTAGCCGAAGGTCAGCCGCGGGAGCACCTGCGTCGGTGTGTCGAGGTCATCGGCCCACTCGGGCTCGTCGCCGCTGAAGGCCGCCGGGCCGGAGGACAGGTCGCCTGTGCCGGGTGCGGCCGTCACGACAGCCCAGTCGATCACGCCGAGCACGATGATCGCTGCCAACGCGGGCACGGCCGCGATCGGGTTCCACGCCGTCAGCCCCACCAGGGCGAACACCGCGACCACCGTCAGCCCGCCGACGAGGTGGCGTCGAGTGGGACGAAGCGCGGGAACCTTCCGGCCACGCCGATAGTGCGCCATACCGACAGTGTGCCCCACGGTCGGGGTGTCCCCGTGTGGTCGGTCGATACCCGCAGGGTATGGGGTCGGCGTAGGTAGGGAAGAGCGCAGGCACGCCCGTGCGGTGCGGTGGTGCGGCGGGTGGGTCGTGCGGGGGGGGGGAAGAGAGAGAGACCCGGTGTGGGTGAGAGGGGGGCGTGGAACCCGTCCCCCGGATTTCGGTCGAGGCCCGCCGGGTATGCCGGATGAACCTGACCGGTTCACGCGGCCGCGACGGCGATGTCCGGCGTGCCCGAGTCGACGACCGGGCCGGCACGGGACGGTGATTCTGGCCGCCCGAAACGTCGGCCGCGGGGCGGCGGATCGGCCGCCGCGGGCTCTTGGTGGGCAGGTGGAGGGGTTGCTCGTGACAGTGGTGTCGCCGGTCGACACCCGACAGCGGAGGGTATGGAGCCTCACCCTTTTTGGTGAAGGTTGTGCACGTCGGGCGGCTTCTGGGCCACACTTTTCGGAGAAAGCGATAAGGACCCATGGCCCGGCGCCACACCATGCGTTCGACCTTGCGAGGCGGGAGGTTTGCCGTGGCGACTCGACGTCGGACGACCTGTCCGCGCCGAAAGTCCCTTCCAGGCACCCTGCTACTGCTCACGGTAGCGGCAACGATGCTACTGGCCGGCGGCTGTGGCTCGCCGAGTTACGATTATGTGACGAACAAGAAGGATGGCGCGTTCCTGCGGGTTCCAAACGGGTGGAATCACCAGGAGATGCCCGGCCCGGCCCTGTTCGGTATCGACGCCCGGAACGTCTCTCCCGAGATGCTGCAGGGGCTGATGTCGAGGGAATGGGTCGTCGGCCTCGACGCGGCCCAGCGATTCGACGACTCGCGCCTGCTCATCCCGGACGCCACTCTGCCCAAGGGCTTCGCGCAGGTTCGCCACCTGTTGCCGGCGGAGGCGAACGCGGTGTCGACCAACGACCTGCGCAACTTCGTCCTGTCCGTGGACGACGCTGTGGCCGCGCAGGAGAAGGCCGTGCGTCAGGACCCCTACGGAGCCCGGCTGACGCCTGACTTCCTGCTGCTGGCGGATGAGGTCGTGCACAAGAAGGACGGCGTGCACGGGGTGCACCTTGTCTACCAGGTGCAGACCGACGCCGGCCTGGTCACCATCGACCAGACGAGTCTGCTCGACAACGGGCAGACGGTTCTCTACCAGCTCATCCTCGCGTGTTCGTCGCTGTGCTACGCGCAACACGCAGACCAGATCGGCGATGTGGCCAAGTCCTTCACGATCGAGCCGACGGACCGAGGGCAGTAGGAATGGGCGCGATGGACCACGCAGACCGGACCCACGCGGACGGGACCGTGGACGGCCTCGACCCGGGGATGCGCGGCGTCGACGCGGCCGGGCCGGACGTGCCTGAGTCACCCGGTGGGTCCACGGCGTCGACGGCATCGACCGGGACGGCGCAGCCGGCGAAGACTGCGCCGGGCGACGGAAAGCCGCGCCGCCGACCGCTCCCGCTGTGGGACCGGGTCAAGTTCTTGATCATGCTCGGCGCCGTGTTCGGATTCGTGGTGGCCGCGGACGTCTCCGGCGACCCGTTGATGACCTGGGCCGACGCATTCCGGATCCAGGCCAGGAAGAGCGCCTGGGTGCTCGTCCTGGTCGGCCTTGAGGTGCTGCACCAGCTGCACATGCTCATCGCCGAGCGGTGGTCGGCGTACCACGTGTTCTGGACCGAACGCGTCTTCGGCCGGGCGGAACGCCGGATGCTGCGGCTCAACGACTGGAACCGGTACCGGCTCAGCCGCGCGGCGAAGTGGATCGTGGGTCTCGCGCTCGCCCTGTTCATCTACGCCCGGCTGTCCCACACCTCCGTGTTCGACGCCCTCGTGCAGGTGCCCGGCGCGCTGTGGGACGCCATCCCGTTCGTGCTCCAGATCGTGCTGCTGATGGTGCTCGTCGTCGGCCAGTTCGTCGTCATGTTCTGGTTTCTGTCCAAGGGCGGCGTCGACACCTACTTTCCGGAGGACATCACCACCCGCTTCGCCGACGTATGGGGCCAGGACCACGTCGTCAGCCGGGTGCAGGAGAACGTCTTCTACCTGGAACGACCGGAGGAGATCGAGAGTCGCGGCGGGCACGTGCCCGGCGGCATCCTGCTGTGGGGGCCGCCCGGCACCGGCAAGACGCTCATCGCGGAGGCGGTGGCCGGCGAGACCGGCAAGCCCTTCGTGTTCGTCGACCCGGGTGCCTTCTCGGCGATGTTCATGGGCGTCGGCATTCTCAAGGTGAAGTCGCTGTTCCGCAAGCTGCGTAAGCTCTCGCTACGTTACGGTGGGGTGATCGTCTTCTTCGACGAGGCCGACACGCTGGGCAGCCGCGGCGCGCTGGGCAGCGGCTTCGGTGGGATGGGCAACGGAGCGCGCTCATGGTTCGCCCGTCAGGGCGCGCCCGTGGCCGCGGCGTCCGGCACGGCGTCGGGCCTGGCTGGATCGGGCCCGGCGGGCCGCCGCGCCGATCCGTTCGGTGCGCGGGGCGACGGCGGGTCGGGCGACCTGTGCAACGGCCTGTCCTACCTCAGCTCCGCCGCCCGCTCGGAGATCACCCGGGAGCAGGCGCGGGAGCAGTTCGTGATGGGCGGCGGTGGCGGTGGGTTCGACGGCACCCTGCAGGCGCTGCTCACCGAGATGTCCGGGCTGAAGAAGCCGCGCGGGTTCCTCAACCGGGTGGTGCGCCGCACCCTCGGCATGCGCCCGAAGCCACCGCCGAAGTACCGCATCCTGGTGATGATGGCGACGAACATGCCGCAGTCGCTGGACGAGGCGCTGCTGCGCCCCGGCCGTATCGACCGTCAGTACAAGGTCGGCTATCCGAGCAAGGAGGGCCGGATCCGCACCTTCGAGGGGTACCTCGCGAGGGTGCGCCACGAGCTCACCCCGGAGCAGATCGACCGGCTGGCAATCATGAGCCCGGAGTCCACCGGCGCGACCATCAAGGACACCGTCAACGAGGCGCTGGTACAGGCGGTCAAGGACGGCCGCGAGGTCATCACCTGGCTGGACATGCTCCGGGCCCGGGTGATCAAGGAGTACGGCCTCGCCGACGACCATGAGCACATCGACCGGGAACGGCACAGCATCGCCCTGCACGAGGCGTGCCATGCGGTCGTCGCCTACCGGATGCAGCGCGGTCGCGTGATCGACCTGGCCACCATCGAGCGGCGCGGCGGCGTCGGCGGCTTCGTGGCCCACGTCGCCGTCGAGGACCGGATGTTCATGTGGAAGTCCGAGATCGAGATCCAGGTGATGGTCTCGCTGGCCTCGCTCGCCGGGGAGCGGATGTTCTTCGAGGGGGACAACACCGTCGGGGTCGGCGGCGACCTGCGCAGCGCCACCCTGCTCGTCGCGAACTTCATCTCCTCGGCGGCGATGGGGGAGACCCTGTCCTCCCGGCTGTCCATGCTCGAACAGCAGATGGGCAACGCCTCCATCGACGCCGACCGGCCCTTCGGCGAACAGGTCGAGGTCAAGCTGCGCGAGCTCTACGAGCGCACCGAGGCGGTGCTGGGCGTGAACCGTCGGGAGATCCTCGCCCTGACCCACGCGTTGGAGACGCACAAGACGATCACCGGCGAGGATGTGGAGGCCATCATGGAGGGGCGCACGGGGCCCACCGTCGATGGCCGCCGTTACCACGAGCCAGACTTTCTCGGTGTCGCCGAGCGCTATCACTCCGACGCCGTGCGTGCGCACCGAGGCCAGGTCCACGAGCTACGCAAGCTGCCCGAGCTGGGTCGCGTGGCGGCGAGCAGCCCCGCCGAGGCGCCCGGGCCCTCGTCCGCGGCTGGCCCGCCGTCGCCCACTGCCCGGCCGCCGGCCGCGGACCAGGGCCAGGGGGCCCGGCGGCAGGCTAGATGAACCGGTGGCAGGCTAGATGAATGAGTCCCTGAGCGGGTTGGTGGCCGGATCGGATCGGATCGGTGACAGGGATCGCGTCGGGGTTCGGTGCGCCCTGCCCCGGCCTCCGCACTCTTCGTATCTTTTCGTAATCATCTGTGCGCGGAATCGTGCCGAGGTTTAGCCACGGTTTTCGACCGCAAAACCGCACGTAAGCTTCGGCACGATCTGGCCGCAATCTGGCCGCAATCTGGCCGGAAATCGAGCTGGTGGGCAGGCGGCCGAGGCGGCGCCAGCAGGGTTGATCAGCGATTGCCCGGGGTCATGCGAACGCTTCGGAATCACTCGTCCCAGGGCCGCTCTGCCGGTCGCGGGGTAGTGAGGCGAAGGCGAACACGGCCGCGACGAGGGCCGCGACGCCGGCGAGTACCAGGCCGGAGCGCGCGCCGAAGGTCTGCGCGATCCAGCCGGCGATCGGCCCGCCGAACGGGGTCGTGCCGAGGAAGGCCACCGACCAGAGCGCCAACACCCGTCCGCGCAGGGCCGGGTCGGCGGACAGCTGCACGGTCGCGTTCCCCGTCGAGATGAAGGCGACGCTCGTCCCGCCCACTAGCACCAGCGCGGCCAGCTCCAGCTCGAGGTTGGGCGCGGCGGCAGCGAGCAGGAGGACGGCCCCGAAGGCGCTGGTGATGAACCCGAGCGACCGGACGCCGATGCGTCGTCGGCGGGCGACCAGCAGCCCACCGGCGACCGCGCCGGCCCCCATCGCGGAGGTCATCATGCTGTAGGTCGCCGCGCTACCGCCGAAGGTCTCCTTCGCCACCAGTGGCAGCACGACCGGAAACTCGTAGGACAGCGTGCCGATGATCACCATCATGATCAGTGGGATCCGCAGCGCCGAGGTGTGTCGTACGTAGGCGAAGCCGGCTCGTAGCTGCCTGGGTGCCCGATGCACCGGCGGCTGCTCCTGCAACGCCGTGGTGTCCATCCGGTGCAGGGCGACCAGCACCGCACCGAACGACGCCGCGTTGAACAGAAAGCACCCGGCCGTGCCGATCGCCAGGATGACCAGGCCCGCGATGGCCGGTCCGACGATGCGGGCCGCGTTCACTGTCACCGAGTTCAGGGTGATGGCGTTCGGGAGATAGTCGGAGTCGACCATCTCCTGCACGAAGCTCTGCCGGGCCGGGTTGTCGATGGCGCTGCACAGGCCGATGAGCGCCGCGGCCACCGCGACCATCCACAGCCGGGCGGTGCCCGTCAGGTCCAGCACACCCAGCGCCAGCGCGGCGAGCCCGGAACCGCTCTGGGTGACCATCAGCAGATGCCGTCGGTTCGTCCGGTCGGCGATCAGGCCACCGTAGGGCCCGAATAGCAGCACCGGCAGGAACTGCGCGGCCGTCACCAGACGAGGGCGGTGCCCGAGGCGCCCAGCGAGAGCACCAGCCAGCCCAGGGCGATGGTCTGCATCCAGGTCCCGCACAGCGAGACGATCTGCCCGGACAGGAAGAGGCGGAAGTTCGGTATCCGCAACGCGGCGAAGGTGCCGCCGCTGGGCGAGGCCACCACGGCGGGCTCGTTCGTGGCGGCCTCGTTCGTGGCGGGCTTGGCCACCGCCGGTTCGTTCGTGGGGAGCTCGACCGTGGTGGCGAGCGGGGCGGTCGTGGCACTGGCACCGGTGTCCGACCGGTCCGGCTTCGTCGCCGGGGGCCAGCCGGGACTGTCGACCTGCAGGGACATGCACGCACCTCCGCGCGCATCAACGCCTGGGGCCAGATCGTTATTTCGCAGCAGGTAAACATCTTGCCCGATGGTGACGGAGTCGAGTCGCCGATTGGCTTTCGCCGCGTCCCGATCTACTATGCGAACAGACGTTCGATTAATGCGCTGTGGATCCCACGGAGTCCCGCTGGAGCCCGGGCGCATCGGTGCAGGAGGGGTTGGTGGTCGTGATCGATGTCGAGGCGCTGCTGGGCGGGGTCGTCACCGTCGACGCATGTGATTTGCCCGATGCGGAGGTCGCGTTGCTGGTCGTTGACGTCCGTCGGCTGGTCGACGCCACCGACGCGCTGTGGATCCGGCTGCTGGCCGAGTTCGACCGGCGCGGCCTGCGGCGGCTCGACGGCGCCCGGTCGGCTGCGGCCTGGCTGCGTCGGGAATGCCGGCTGGTGCACCCCACGACGGCCACGGCGCTGGTGGTCGCGCATGCCACCGAGGCGCTGCCGGCCTCCGGCGCGGCCTTCCGCGCGGGCACCATCAGTTTCGAGCACATGCGGGCGATTGCACCCGCCGCCGCACCGGAACGGCGCGAGGCCGCGTTGCGGGCCGACCCGATCTTCGCGCGAGCCGCACTCTGGATGAACTCGCGCCAGATGAGCAACGTCGTGCGCACCTGGATGCAGTTGGCATGGATGATCGCCGCGATCGATTGGCGGATGCGCAGGGAGAGACGGCCCGGCGCGCAGGCGTCTCCGGCTCGGACCCCGGGTCAGTGGGGTCCGAGGGCACTGGGAGGTGGGGCGTGGTGGCCCCGGTGGCCGCTACAGCGGAATGTTGCCGTGGACGTTCTTGTCCGCGCGGGCGTCGGTGAGCGCGCTGGCCAGCGCGGAGGCGACGGCGCCTCGGGTCGCGGCCGGGGTGACGACCGCGTCGACCACACCCAGCTCGACGGCCCGGTCGATGCCGCCGACGGTGCGGACGTGTTCTTCGGCGAGTTCCGCCAGCACGTCCGGCCGGAGCTGGACCGGGACGTCGGCAAGCGTGCGCCGGTGCAGGATGCCGACGGCGGCCTCCGCACCCATGACGGCGATCTGCGCCGTCGGCCAGGCGAACACGGCCGTCGCCCTGAGCGAGCTGGCGTTCATCGCGATATACGCGCCGCCGTACGCCTTGTGCGTCACGACGGTGACCCGGGGCACGGTGCACTCGGCGAAGGCATAGAGCAGCTTCGCCCCCCGGCGGACGACGCCCTCCCACTCCTGCCCGACGCCCGGCAGGTAGCCGGGGACATCGACCAGGACGACCAGCGGCACGCCGAACGAGTCGCACATGCGTACGAAGCGTGCCGCCTTCTCGGCGGAGGTGGCGTCGAGGCAGCCGCCGCGGCGCAACGGGTTGTTCGCGACCACGCCGACGGTGCGCCCGCCGAGCCGGCCGAGCGAAGTCACGATGTTCGGGGCCCACTTCGGGTGCAGCTCGATGCCTTCGTCGTCCAGCACGGCGTTCACCAACGGCCGCACGTCGTAGGCGCGCCGTGGGTTCTCGGGCAGCAGCTCGGCGAGCTCGCGCCCGGCGACCTGGCCGATGTCGCGCTGGTCGGCGAGCAGGGTCGCGAGCGTGCGGGTGCGCTCCATCGCCTCGTCCTCGGAGTTGCACGTCACGTGCACGACTCCGCTGCGCTTGGAGTGGACCTCAGGGCCGCCGAGGCTGGTGGCCGTGCACTCCTCGCCGGTCACCGACCGCACCACGTCCGGGCCGGTGACGAAGACCTTCGCCTCCGGCCCCATGATGACGATGTCGGTCAGCGCGGGGCCATAGGCGGCGCCGCCCGCCGCCGCGCCGAGCACCAGCGAGAGCTGGGGGATGCGTCCGGAGGCCCGAACGGTCGCGGTGAAGATCCGCCCGACGCCGTCCAGCGAGGCGACGCCCTCTTGGAGCCGGGCGCCACCGGAGTGCCATATGCCGACGACCGGGCAGCCCAGTCGGACGGCGGACTCGATGGCGTGGACGACGCGGGCGCATCCGTTGCGCCCCATGGCTCCACCCTGTACGACCGGGTCGGTGGCGAATGCGACGACTTCGTTCCCGTCGACCAGGCCCTGGCCAGCGATCACACCGGATGCGTCGCCGGCGGCGAACAGGGACACCGTGCCGGCGTCGAAAAATCGGGCGAGCCGGGCCTCGGGCGTGCGGGGGTCAACTCGGTCGATCGTGGACAGACTCACCGTGCGTCTCCTTGCCTGAACGGCGCCGGACCGGTCTGTCGGCCGACGCGCGACCACCTGGGATACGCGCCGGGACCCGCGAAACACTCGGTCCGGCGACGATGGGCGCCCGCCGCACCGGCGGGCGTTGCCGTGGCGGCGGTGGGGCGGTCGGCGTCACGGCGACGTGTGATGACTGCGATGTGCAGATCTGGTGCGGAACTTGGCGACGGTGCTGGGGTGGTGCTGAGCAGTCCGGGCACCCGCTCGGTGGACCACTGTCTTTGTGACGGCCGGCGGATCCGGATCTACGCCCGGCTGGGCGCGGGATGCAGTTCCGCCGGCGTCCCGACGGCGACGGCCGGATGCGGGGCGGCATGCGCCATCCCCGGGATAGGGTCGTCAGACGGTGAAAGCCAGACAGACGTCGTGGCCGCCGAATCCGAACGAGTTCGACAGGGCCGCGCCCGTGCCGATCTTGCGGTTGTCGGTGCTTACGACGTCGAGAGCGATCTCGTCGTCGAGGGCGTCGAGGTTGCGGGTCGCCGGGACGATCCGCTCGCGCAGGGCCAGGATGCTGACCACCGCTTCCAGCGCGCCGGCCGCCCCGAGCAGGTGACCGGTCATCGACTTGGTCGACGTCACCGCGACCGCGTCAATGTGGTCGCCCAGGGCGG
The DNA here is from genome assembly GCF_902806485.1 of Candidatus Frankia alpina. Lineage (GTDB taxonomy): Bacteria > Actinomycetota > Actinomycetes > Frankiales > Frankiaceae > Frankia > Frankia alpina. The sequence continues at coordinate 15,802 of NZ_CADCWT010000029.1, forward strand.
TGCGCAACGCTACCGCCTCGGCCAGATCACCCGCGGGGGTCGAGGTGGCATGCGCGTTGATGTGGACGATGTCGCTCGGCTCCAGCAACGCCGAGCGCAGCGCGGCCCGCACGGCCCGTGCGGCGCCGGCACCGGTGGGGTCCGGGGCGGCCACGTGGTAAGCGTCCGAGCTGATCCCGGCGCCTGCCAGTGCGCCGTAGACCCGAGCGCCGCGGGCGGCGGCGTGCTCGGCGGCCTCCAGGACCAGGATCGCCGCGCCTTCGCCGAGAACGAATCCATCCCGCCCCTTGTCGAACGGGCGGGACGCCGACTCCGGCGAGTCGTTGCGGCGGGACAGCGCCTGCATCTGCGCGAAACCGGCGATGGGCAGGGCCGCGATCGCGGCCTCGGTCCCACCAGCGATGACGACGTCCGCCCGGCCGGCCCGGATGATGTCCAGTCCGAGGGCGATGGCCTCCGAGCCGGACGCGCAGGCGCTGACCGGCGCGTGTACGCCAGCCTTCGCCTTGAACTCCAGGCCGACCGTGCTCGCCGGGCCGTTGGGCATGAGCATGGGCACCACGTGCGGGGAAACACGCCGGGCACCCTTCTCGCGCAGCACGTCGTGCTGAGTGAGAAGGGTGATCACCCCGCCGATCCCGGAGGCGACGCAGGCCGCGAGGCGCTCCTGGTCGACCTCGGGCGAGCCCGCGTCGGCCCACGCCTCGCGCGCGGCGACCAGCGCCATCTGCTGGCTGCGGTCGAGGGTACGTGCCTCGACCCGGGCCAGCGGAAGCTCCGTCGCGAGCGGCGCGCCGATCTGGACCGGGAGTTGCTCGATCCATTCCTCGGTGAGCCGCCGGGCGCCGGAGCGGCCCGCGAGTAGACCCTCCCACGTCGAGGCGACATCGCCACCGAGGGGAGTGGTTGCCCCGAGGCCGGTGACGACGACCTGCCTAGGGGTTGTGGTCACGCCGCCACACCGGCCCGCTGGATGTACGAGACAGCGTCACCGACGGTCTTGAGGGACTTCACGTCGTCGTCCGGGATCTTCACCGAGAACTTCTCCTCGGCGGCGACGACCACCTCGACCATGGACAGCGAGTCCACGTCTAGGTCATCGATGAAGGTCTTCTCAGGGGTGACATCGGCGGGGTCGACACCGGCGACCTCTTCGAGGATGACGGCAAGACCGGCGAGAACATCCTGGGACACGGTAGTTCCTCCTGTGGGATCTGGGCTGGTGGCGGTGGCTGCGCGCGATCAGGCGATCGTCGCGGGCATGCGCCGGAGAGCTGGTACCTGGGGCAGGGGCGTGGCAGGCCCGATCATCGGCCCGCCATGGGCGCGGCACGGTGCGCAGGCAACCATGCCGCAAGGTCAAGCAGGGTCACGGGCATCGCACGACCTGCCCGCAGTAGGTCAGGCCGGCGCCGAAACCGAACAACAGCACCGGGTCACCCCGGCGGATCACGCCGGTGTCGAGCAGTCGGGCGAGCCCCAGCGGAATGCTCGCGGCGGAGGTGTTGCCAGAGTCGACGACGTCGCGGGCGACGGCGGCCTTCGTGGCGCCGATACCCGTCGCGAGTGCCTCGACGATCCGCAGGTTCGCCTGATGCGGAACGATACCCGCGAGCTCGTCGGGCGCCACGCCGGCCCGTTCGCAAATCTGCCGCACGGTCGGCACCAGGGAGATCGCCCAGCGGAAGACCGCCTGGCCCTCCATGCGGAACATGTTGTCCCCGTAACCGGGGACGCGGATCACCTCCGGCCGGGAGCCGTCGTGACCCCAGACTGCGGGGCCGATCTCGTCGGTCTCGGCCGGGCCGATCACGGTGGCACCGGCGCCGTCGGCGAGCAGGATGCAGGTGCCGCGGTCATCCCAGTCCGTGTAGTCCGACAGTCGTTCGGTGGCGACGACGAGGACGTGCCGTGCGCTGCCGGCGCGGACCATGTCGGCGGCGGTCGACACCGCGTAGCTGAACCCGGCGCAGGCGCCGTTGATGTCGAACGCGCCGGCCCGGCCGGCCCCGATGCGGTGGGCGATCTGCGGCCCGGCACCGGGGATCTGCGACGGCGAGGTGCAGGTCGCCCCGATGACGAGGTCGATGGTGTCCGCCGTCAGGCCGGCGGCCGCGAGCGCCTTCTCCGCGGCGGCGGCGCCCATGGCGACAGTCGTCTCCTCCTCATCGGCGATCCGCCGGGTGGCGATGCCGGTGCGGCTGCGGACCCACTCGTCCGAGGTGTCCACCCGCTGGGCGATTTCGTCGTTGGTGACGACCCGCGCCGGGCGGTAGACACCGAGCCCGAGCATCCCGGCTCCGCTCAGGGGGCTCACGCCTGCGCTCCGACGAGGGCCGCGTCGCCAGCTCGCCCGTCCGGCGGCGTGCGTGGCGCTGGGGTCGCCGGTACCTCGCCGAGGCGGTCGGCGGCGATGTGTTCGGCAATCAGCTCGCGTGCGGCGGGCAGATCGTCCGGGCTCTTCACGGCGAGGATCTTCACGCCGGGCAGCTCGCGGCGGGCGATTCCGGCCAGTGTGCCGGCCGGGGGCAGTTCGATGACCGCGGTGACGCCGAGCTCGCGCAGTTCCGCCAGGCACAGGTCCCACCGCACCGGCGCGGCGACCTGGGCGACGAGCCGGGCGACGAGATCGGCCGGATCCGTGACGATCGTGCCGTCGGCGTTGGACAAGGTCGCGGCTCGGGCCGGGGCAGGCCGGATGCCGCCGGCGACGGCGCCGAGCGCGTCGCGCGCCGAGGACATGTGGTGGGTGTGGAAGGCGCCCGCGACGGACAGCGAGCGCAGCCGGACGCCCGCGGGCGGTTCCGCCGCGAGCCGGGCGAGGTCCTCCGTTGTGCCGGCGGCGACGATCTGGCCGGCGCCGTTGCGATTCGCGGCGGTCAGGCCGAGCTCGGCCAGCCGGACGAGCACCGCCTCCGGCTCTCCTCCGAGTATCGCCGTCATCCCGGTCGCGGTCCGCGCGGATGCCTCGGCCATCGCGCGGCCGCGCAGCGCGACTAGGACGAGTGCCTCCTCCGCCGAGAGGATGCCGGTGAGGGCCGCGGCGGTGATCTCACCGACGCTGTGGCCCGCCACGACGAGCGAGGCGGTCCCGACCGGGGCGGCGACCGGCAGCCCGAGCTGTTCGGCGGCGACGAGGCCGCTGGCGACGATCAGCGGCTGGGCGATCGCCGTGTCCCGGATCGTCTCGGCGGGCGCCTCACACCCGACCTCCAGCAGATCGATGCCGGCCGCAGCCGACCACCAGCGCAGCCTTTCCTCCGCCCCGGGGAGACCGCGCCAGGCACGGAGCTGTCCGGGGGTCTGTGCACCCTGACCGGGTGCGAGGATCGCGAGCACGTAACTACCTAACCCTTCGGGAGGACTACTTGTCGCTGGCGGCCACTCACCGATGTCCCGACCGGGCGTTGTAGGTGGTCTACAAACCGATCTGCCGCGACCGTGGATTCGTTCGTGCTGTGGTCATCGGGCTGGATTCGCGTGACAGACCAGCAGAGTGGCCCGATGTGACCGTTCTCGCACCGGGGTGCAATGACTCCGGAGCGATATAGTCGATCATGTTTTCCCTGTAGATAACACACCGTCGAGGCGTCCCAGGACGAGCGCAACATGCAGGATGAAACGCTCCCGATGATCCGCCGGGTCGAGACCGCAGACCTCCGCGGCTTTTCGCAGCCGGTAACGGACCGTGTTGGTATGGAGATAAAGGGCTCGGGCCGTGGCTTCCAGAGACGAACCGAAGTCGAGGTATGCCCCGGCGGTCTCCAGCAGCGGCGTGCCCGCGTCGCGTAGCGGAAGGTAGACCTCCTCGATGAGCGCCCGCCGGGCGTCGGCGTTCCCGGCCAGCGCCAGCTCCGGCAGCAGCGCCCGGGCCTGGACCGGCCGGGGCGCCGCCGGCCAGGCGGCGACGACGTCGGTCGCGGCGAGTGCCATCCGGGCTGCGCGCGGCGCACCGGTCAGGTCGGCGACGACTGGGCCGACGACGACCGGGCCGGGCCCGCAGGCGGGCAGCAGCACCCGGGCGGCGTCGAGGGCGGTGTGCACCTCGCCGGCGAGCAGCCGGTCCGGCGCCGCCCCGCCCTGGGCGCCGACGCCGCTCGGACCGCCGGCGGCCGCGGCGTCCCCGGCGGGGGTCGTCACCCCGTCTGGACGGCCGATGCCGTCGGAGCCGGTGGCGAACTGGCCGCCGACCACCATGACCAGCCGGTTGTGGTGAACCCCGGCGAGCACCTCCAGCTGGGCCATCCGGGCCAGCCGGTGCACCTCGTCGACCACCGCCTCCGGCGCGTTGCCCTCGGCACCGCCGACGATGACCGTCACCGCCGGGGGGTTACGCCAGCCCACCGCTGCCGCCCGCGATGGCAGCGCCCGGTCCACCTCGCCGCGCACCACGTGATCGACGACCAGCGCCTCCAGCCGGGCGTCCCAGGCGCCGCGTTCCTCGGCGGCGCGGGCGTAGACGACCGCCCCGGCGAAGGCGATGTCGCGGGAGTAGCGCAGGACGTCGGCAAGCAGCCGCAGCTCGTCCTCCGGACTGGCCAGGTTCGGCACCTCGGCCTCGATCGCCTCCACCGCGACCCGGACCAGATCGACCAGGCGGCGGAAGGTCACCGCCCGCACGAGCTCTCGCGGGGCGACCCGGAAGACGTCCTCCGACAGCTGGCGGGCATGCTCGGGCCGCCGGCACCATTCGACGAACGAGGAGATGCCGGCCTGCACCACAAGCTGGATCCCGGCCCGATGGCTCGCCGACATCGCCGAAAACCACGGCAGGACCTCGCTCATCCGCGCCGCGGCCCGGGAGGCGAGCATCCCACTGGAGCGTTCGACTCGACGGACGACGTCCTCGCCCGTGCCGCCGACGGTCGCGGCCGAACCCGCACCGTCGCCGGCCTCGCCGCCCGTCCGCTGGGTGTCCAGCGGAGGGATGCGTTGGTCCGGGTAGTCGTCGAGGGCGGGCAGCTCGCCGGGGGCCGCGGTGCCGAGCGCGGGGGTGCGCACGCCGCGCCTTGCTCGCCCACGGGCGGCGATGCGGCGTCGCGCCGCCGCCCGATCGGCCTCGGCCGGGGTGGGGTCGCCGTCCCGGTCAGGCGAGGCGAAGGGCTCCTCGGGTGAGGCAGAAGGCCGCTTCGGGGAGGCGTGCGGGTCGGCTGGTGGAACGGTCGGGTCGGTGAGCGAGGCGGATGTGCCGGTGAGGGAGTCGGGCCGGCCGTCCGGCGCGGCAGGCGGGGGCGCGGCGCGCGGCGCCGGCGGGCTGCTGCCAGATGTTTTCGCTGGTCGCGGGGACGCGCTGACGCGCCTGCCCGTCCCGTCCGACGGGTCCGAGGGGAAACCTGCCACGTCCGCCAGCATGCCTCAGCTCTCTGCCGAGGATGTGGATTGTCGTTCCCGAATGGCGGGCCACAGGGCCGATGACCCGGGTGGACGGGTGTGTTCAGGGTCGCGCGGGCCCGGCCCGAGGGTGCCGGAGCGGGGCGTCAGCCGCGAACGGGCCGCTGTTCGGCGTGTCCGGCTCAAGAGTGGCGGACCGGGCGGGTACATCCGGGAGGCGCCGCGCGCCCGGCCGCGGGGACCGGCGATGCTTGAGGGCATGCGTGACGTGAGCATCCAGGGTGACGCGATCCGGCTGGGCCAGTTCCTCAAGCTCGCCGACGTCGTCGACGTCGGGTCGGACGTGAAGGGGCTGCTGATGGGTGGCATGGTGCGGGTCAACGGAGAGGTGGAGAGTCGCCGCGGGCGCCAGCTCGTCCCGGGCGATGAGGTCGTGGTGCCGGGAGATCGGCTGCGGGTGGGCTGAGAGGCGGCCCGTCCGGCTGGAGTCGGGCGGTCTGGTTGGAGCTGGTTGGTCTGGTCAGAGCTGGTCGGAGAAGGCGTCCGCCCAGTCCCGGACCTTCGTCACGTATGCCCGGGTCTCCCCGATGTCGGGGATGCCGCCCGCGAGGCGCACGGTGTCCGGCCCCGCGTTGTACGCGGCGAGGACCAGGGAGACCCGGTCCCCCGGCAGGTGCGCGAGCAGTTCGGCGAGCCGCGACTCGTAGTACGCGGCCGACAGGATGGCGTCGCGGGGGTTCAGGGGGTCGGCCACGCCGTCGTCGTTGCCGTCGAGCCCGAAGTCCTTCCAGGTGGTCGGGAGGAACTGCATGATGCCGCGGGCGCCGGCGTTCGACACCGCCTTCGGGTTGAACTTGCTCTCGACGCGTGCCTGCGCGGCGAGCTGGGCGGGGGTCAGGATGCCGTAGGCGGTGGCGGCCGCCTGGAACACCGGGATCAGGTCGTCCGGCACGCGGTGGATCCGCCGCAGGACGCCGCAGCCCGCCACGAGCGTGACCGCGAGCAGGGCGGCCAGGAGTGCCCGCGGGGGCAACCGGTGGATCATGTGCGCATCTTCCATCTCCGCCGGCGGCGCCGTCGGCGCCGTCTGCGTGGTCCGGTCAGGTCAGGGCCGGTCCGGACGATCCGTGCTGTGGCTAGCCGACCAGGGACCGGCGCAGCGTGCCCAGGTCCGACTCGGTGAGCCCAGCATCGCGGGCCCAGGCGGCGGGACCGCCCCAGCTGGCGTCGATGCCGGCGAGGAAGCCCCTCATGACCTCCGGACGGCAGGACAGCTGGTCGGGGGTGAGCGGGGCGGTCGGTCGGTTGTAGGAGGGACGCTGCGCCAAGCGGGCGTTGACCAGGTGGATCCGCTCGTTGGTCTGGGCGTAGTCGGCGACGATCGCCTCGCGGTCGACCCCGGCGATGCTCAGCAGCAGGGCCGCGAGGACGCCGGTGCGGTCCTTGCCGGCCGCGCAGTGGAACAGCGCGGGGCCCGTGGTCGGCTGGGCCAGTACCCGTAGCGCCTGGGCGACGGCGGGGCCGGCGAGGCGCAGATAGTCCAGGTAGTGCTCGATGCGGTCGGCCGAGTCGAGGTCCCGGACGATCGCGGGAAACCGCGGGTCGTCCGGCATCACCCACTCGCCGGGCAGAAACGACAGGTTGTGATAGTCGATGGGTTCCTCGGCGAGGGGCCCCCGGCCTTCCCGCGCCGCCTCCTCCCTGGCTCGCAGATCGATGATCGTCCGCAGGCCGAAGGTCTCCCGCAGCAGGATGACATCGGTGTCGGTCAGGGTCTGCACCGAATCGGCCCGTAGGAACACCCCGTGCCGGGTGGCTGCTCCGTCGAGGGTGGGCAGCCCACCGAGATCGCGTACGTTGTCGCAGCCCGAGAGGTTGAACCAGCGCTCCACAAGGCAATCCTAGGACCACAGGCGGCACCGGCCGGGGCCGATATGGGGGAATCGGGGCCGGCGGTGAGTGCGGAGCAGGCCGAGGACGGGTGTGGTCAGGCCGTGGCCCCCGGCCCCCGATGCACTGGGCGGTGGCGCGCTCTCAGCGCGGTGTCGGGGCGTCGCGCTGGCCGGGCGGGAGACCGGCGCGGTCGCCGGGCAGCCGGGGCCGGTCAGGGGCGGCGTCGATCGGCCGGGCCGGTACGCCCGCGACGACCTGGGCGGCGCGGATGTCGTCGGTGACGACGGCGCCGGCACCGACGACCGCGCCGTCGCCGACGCTGCGGCGGGCGACGATGTTCGCCTGGGCGCCGATCCACGCCTGGGCGCCGACCGCCACCCCGCCGGAGATCCGCGCGCCCGGCGCGATCGTCACGTAGTCGCCGATGCGGCAGTCGTGGGCCACACTGGCGCCGACGTTGACCACTACGTGCCGGCCGGTGCGGACGTTCGTCGTGATGCTGGCCAACGCGCAGATCACGGTGCCGGGCCCGAGGCGGACGTCGCCGCCGAGGTTGGCGCGCGGGTGGACGAGAGTCGCCGGGCGCCGGCCGTGGACGCTGGCGTACCGGTCGACGCGCAGGCGGCCCGCGGCGTCACTGATGCCGATCAGGTAGTCGGCGTCGAGACGGCCGAGCAGGTCCAGCCCGCCGAGCAGGGGCGCTCCGCGGCGGGCGACCGGGTCGGGGTCCGCCGATCCGTCGTCGAGGAAGCCGAGGAAGGCGTAGCGGAGCTGGCTGTCGACCGTGTTGACCGCCTCGACCACGTCGAGCAACTCCCGACCGTGACCGCCGGCGCCGACGATGACCAGCGAGCGCGGGTGGTCGGGCACGCGGTGACCGTAAGCCCACGTCTCTACGAGTTCAACCTGACACTCACAGTGACGATCTGGCGAGACTCTCGGCTGCGTTCCGCGCGGAATGGTCGGCGGATCGAGTCGGCTCTACTACTATGAGCATCCTTCTGGACTCGAAGGGTGATGAATCGGTGAAGGTAGTCGTGACAGGCGGTGCTGGCTTCATCGGTGCCCACCTGACCAGAGCGCTGCTCGCCGCCGGGGCCGAGGTGGTAGTGATCGACGATCTCAGCGCCGGGGCGGTGTCGAACCTCGCGGGGCTGCCCGTGAGATTGGTGATCGGCAGCGTTACCGACTGCTCCCTGGTCGAGGAGGCGTGCACGGGGGCGGGCAGCATCGTGCACCTGGCCGCCCGGCCGTCGGTGGAGCGTTCGCTGCTCGACCCTATGGCCACCCACACGGTCAACGCGACGGGCACCCTGACGGTGCTCGGCGTTGCCCAGCGCGCCGAGACGCACGTCGTCGTCGCGTCCTCCTCGTCCGTCTACGGCGGGACGGGCCCGCTGCCCCGCGCGGAGGACACCCCCACGCTGCCGCGTAGCCCGTACGCGGCCTCGAAGCTCGCCGCGGAGAGCTACGCGCTGGCCTATCAGTCGGGATTCGGCCTACCGGTGCTCGCCGCCAGGCTGTTCAACGTGTTCGGCCCATACCAGTCGGTGGGGCACGCCTACGCCGCCGTCGTCCCCACCTTCATCGACGCCGCGCTCGCGGGAAGGCCGCTGACGGTGCACGGCGACGGTCGCCAGACCCGGGACTTCACCTACGTGGCGGGCGTCGCCGGCCTGCTGTGCGACGCGGCGATGCGCCGGGTGAGCCACCCACGGCCGGTCAACATCGCCTTCGGTACCCGCACGGACCTGCTCGCCGTCATCAGCGAGCTGGAGCGGATCGTCGGACGCAGGTTGAGCGTGCAGCACGGCGCGCCCCGCACCGGCGACATCCGCGACTCCCAGGCGGACACGGCGACGATGCGGGCGCTTTTCCCCGACGCGGCCGGCCTGGACCTCCCCGCCGCGCTGGCGGCGACGGTCGCCTGGTACGCCGACCGGACCGGCACCGCACCGGGCGTCAGCCCCGCAGCGGTGCCCGCAGCGGTGCCCGGAACGGCGGCATCCGAGCGGCGATGACCGCCGCCGCGTTGGCCGCTACGGTTATCGCGGCGCCTCCACCGAGACCCGGCTGGGGTCCGATCTCGCGACCGATCTCGCGACCGATCTCGCGACCGATCTCGCGACCGATCTCGCGACCGACCTCGTGACCGAATCCCCCGCCGAATCCGCCAGGGTCATGGCGTGGCCGGCCGGGCGGCGTCGGCGCGATCCGCCGTCGGCTGACGGGGAATCAGTCCGGCCGCCGATCGCTGGCCGGCCCCAGCAGCCCCAGCCCCAGCCCCGGTCCAGGGCACGGCGGCGCGGGCGGCTGTGACGTCGGGGGCCAGGGTGGTCGGGACGAGGGCGTCCTCGCCGGCCAGAGTGGCGAGCTCGGCCATGATCTCCGCCGGCGCGGCCCAGGGGTCGAGGGCGAGTACCCGGGTCGGGTCCAGCGGGGGCACGGCGACGTGAGAGATCAGGGGATGGCGCGGGCGCTGGTCGGTCTCGCCGGCGCCGAACAGCTCCTCGTGCAGCTTCTCCCCGCGGCCCAGCCCGGTGTAGATGATCTCGATCGGCCGGTTCTCGCGGGCCGCGAGCCGCGCGGCGACATCCGCGATCCGCACCGGTTCGCCCATGTCGAGGACGAGGGCCTCGCCGGCGGAGCCGAGGGCGCCGGCCTGCAGCACAAGCTGCACGGCCTCGGGGATGGTCATGAAGTACCGGGTCACGTCGGGATGGGTCACCGTGATCGGCCCGCCCACGGCGAGCTGGCCGGCGAAGACGGTGAGCACGGAGCCGTTGCTGCCCAGCACGTTGCCGAACCGCACGCTGACCAGCGTCCCGGTGGTCTCGCGGGCCAGCTGAGCGGTGAGCCGTTCGGTGATCCGCTTGGAGTAGCCCAGCGCGCTGACCGGGTTGGCGGCCTTGTCCGTCGAGATGTTCACCAGCCGCTCGACGCCGCAGGCCACGGCCGTCTGCAGGATCGCCAGGGTGCCCCAGACGTTGGTCTTCACCGACTCACCGGGGAAGCGTTCGAGCAACGGGAGGTGTTTGAGGGCCGCGGCGTGGAACACGACCTGCGGGCGACGCTCCATGAACAGGGTGGTGACGAGGTCGAGGTCGCGGATGTCGCCGAGCACGATCGTGTCGTCGTCGAGCATCGCGCGGCCCGAGATCGACAGCTGCACCGCCCGCAGCGCGGACTCGTCCCGATCCATCATGATCAGTTCTTCCGGGCCGTAGCCGGCGATCTGCCGGCACAGCTCCGAGCCGATCGACCCGCCCGCGCCGGTCACCAGGACCCGGCGGCCCACCAGGTAACTCGCGGCGGCGGCGACGTCGGTGCGGACCTGGCGGCGGCCCAGTAGGTCGGCGAGATCCAGGTCGCGGATGTCGCCGACGCCGACCCGCCCTTCGATCAGATCGCCGACCTTGGGTAGGACTTTTACCCTGAGGCCCGCGCTCTCGGCGATTCTGCTGATCTCCCGGAGTAGTCCGGCCTCCGCGCTCGGGATGGCCACCAGCAGGGTCCTGGCGCCGGTGGTTGCCGCGACCCTGCCGATCGCCTCCCGTCCGCCGAGTACCCGCACCCCGAAAAGCCGCAGGTTGTGCAGGTTCGGGTCGTCGTCGAGCAGTGCGACGGGGTAATAGGGGCTGTCCTGGGTGCGCAGCATCGCCGAGAGGACTCCTTCGGCTCCGTGGCCGGCGCCGAAGATCAGCACCGGCTCGGCGCTGTCCCTGTTCGGCCGGCGCAGTTGTTCCTCCAGCAGCCGCCACAGGTAGCGCACGCCGAACATCACGACCAGGGTCACTGCGCCGCCGAGCGGCGGCACGCTCAGCGGCATCGGGCGCGGCGAACCGAACGCGACGATGACGACGAGCACACCGATGATCGTCAGCAGCACCGCTACGAGCAGCCCGAGGACCTCCTCGAAGCCACCGAACCGGTAGCGCCCCAGATAGAGGTGTAGCGCCGTGCCCAGGAAGTGGAGCAGGCAGACCGCCAGGGCGCAAATCACCCAGAAGTCGAGGTCGGCCAGGACATCGCGGGCGAAGTCAAACCTTCCGAGCTGGGCGGCGGTGAGACCGATGATCACCGCCGCGCTGTCGAGGGCGATCTGTAGCTCGACTCGCTGGCGGAGGTTGAGCCGCGAGACGCGCCGCGCGAGGTGAGCTGTCCGTCGGTCGCCGACCGTTCCGTCTACTCTACGTCTCCACATGATGCCATAGAGTAAGCATGACGGAGAGTAAAAGAATCGCTACCCATCGAGTATGTTGAGGTAGTCCTCGATGACGGTCAGTGGTCGTCATATACATCCCGGGAGGGTGGTCGACGAGTGGAACTGCGTGACTATGTCCGCGTCCTTCGCCGCAGCTGGATGCTCATGGTGGCCTGCATGGTGCTCGGCGGCCTGCTTGCCGCCACCACGACCTGGCGGACGACGAAGGAGTACGCCGCCTCCGTGACCATGGTCGTCTCCTCGCCCGACAACGCCGAGGGCGCCGCATCGGCTTACCAGGGCAGCCTGCTCTCACAGCAGCGGGTGAAGTCGTACGCGAACCTCGTGGCCAGCGAGCGGGTGGCGGCCTCGGTCATCGACCGGCTCCACCTGAAGACGACCCCGGAGATGCTGCGGGGGCAGATCTCCGCGCAGGCGGTCCCGGACACCGTGCTGTTGCGGGCCACCGTCCGTGACCGGGTGCCGAGAAGGGCCCAGTCGATCGCCGACGCGGTCGGCGAGTCGTTCTCCCTCGCCGTCGCGCAGATCGAGGCGCCCACGGACGACGAACCGCCGTCCGTGCGGGTGAGTGTCTGGGAACGCGCCAAGTTGCCGGTCACGCCGATCTCGCCGCAACCGACCCGCAACCTGGCTCTCGGCGTGCTGCTCGGGCTGATCGCCGGCATCGCGGCGGCGCTTGTCCGCTTCCGCCTGGACACCAGCATCTCCGGGGAGGAGGACGCCCGGGAATCGACGGATCTGCCCAACCTTGCCATGATCGCCTACGATGCCGACGCGGTCCGCCGGCCGCTCATCATCAACGCCCGGCCGCACTCCGCCCGCGCGGAGGCCTTCCGCCAGCTGCGCACCAACCTGCAGTTCGTCGACGTCGACGCCGGCCCCCGGTCGATCCTCGTCAGCAGCTCTGTGCCGGGCGAGGGCAAGACCACCACGATCTGCAACCTGGCGATCAGCCTGGCCCAGGGCGGTGCCCGGGTCTGCCTGATCGACGGCGACCTGCGCCGGCCGTCGTTCGGTGAATACCTCGGCGTCGAGTCCGCGGCCGGTCTGACCTCCGTCCTCATCGGCGCCGCCGACCTCGACGACGTGCTGCAGCCATGGGGCGAAGGCCGGGTGGGAGAGGGCCGGGTCGAGGTGCTCGCCTCCGGGCCGGTCCCCCCGAACCCCAGCGAACTGCTGGGTTCCAAGGGCATGGCCGACCTCATCGAGCTGCTGCAGGCTCGGTTCGACATCGTGCTGATCGACGCCCCGCCCCTGCTGCCGGTGACCGACGCCGCGGTGCTCGCGACCCGGGCCGAGGGGGTCCTGCTGGTGGCCCGAGTCGGCCGGACCAGCCGCGAGCAGCTTCGCCGTGCCGCCGAGGCGTTGCGCGCGGTCGACGCCCGGATGGTCGGCACGGTGCTGAACATGGTCCCGACGAAGGGGCCGGACGCCTACTACTTCGGCCAGTACAGCAACTACGCGCCGCGGGGCCGACACGCCCGCGCGGCGACGGTCCGGGCAGCCGGCATCCCCGCGCCGGACGTCGGCGTCGGGCCCGCCCGACCGATCGGGGCGCCCGTGTCGGCGGGCACATCGTCGGCCGCCGCGTCGGGACGTTCTGGCGGCACCCGGCCCGCGGGCGGGGACCGTGGGCGTGAGGCCGTCTCCGTGCCGGCCGCGCGGGAACCGATCGACGCGGACCCGCCCGCGTCGGCGGAATCCGGCGAGGTGGGCGACCTGGCCGGCTCCGCTGCCCCGGGACGGGCCCGTACCCGTCGGGGTGAGACTCAGCCGGGAGAGGCCGGCAGGTCGGGGAGGAAGCCGTCCGCGGATCGCCCGACGCCCGACGCCCGGCCCGACGGCTCGGCCGGCACCGGCAGTCCGGGTGGTACGGACAGCCCGGGTGGTACCGGCTCCACCGCGGCGGCGGTCGGGCGCGACTCCGCCCGACCGCCGTCCAACCGGTGACGGCTGGGAATTCGGGGGCGAAAGGATCCGGGAACAGCAGTGCGGGCGGGCGCCCGGACGCAGGGCAGGCCATTCCGCGCCAGCTCGGCGTGGAATCCGCCCCGGACGCCGCGCCGCGCCGGGCTGGGGTGCGCTCGGCGTCCTCGGCGGGCGGGTCGGCGGACCGGGGTTCGGCGGCTCTTGCGCCCGGGACTGTCATCGCTGCCCCCGGTGAGGTTGGCGCGCCTGAGGCGATCGGCGCGTCCGAGGCGAGGGGTGTGGCGGATGCGGCCGGCGAGCGGGCCGTGGCCGGCGCGGGCGGCGGGCAGCCCGCGGGCGGAACGGGGTCGTCCCGCCGACGCGGCCGATGGGCCCGCTGGCTGGTCGGGGGCCTTGCTGTCGCGTTCGCCGTGATCGTGGGCCTCGCCGGCTGGGTGGCCGTCCGCGGCCTGATGGCCCGCTCGCAGCTCGACGAGGCCCGCACGCGCATCGCGACGTTGCAGCGGCAGGTTCTGGCCGGAGACATCCCGGCTGAGGGGGAGTTGCGGGCGCAGGTGGCGGGGATCGCCGAGCGGGCCCGGGCCGCCCGGTCGCTCACCGGCGACCCGGTGTGGTCGGCGTTCGGGCGGCTGCCGTGGGCCGGCTGCCCGCTGCGTTCGGCGGCGGAGCTCGTGCGGGCCGTCGACACGATGTCCGACGCCGGGTTGCCGGCCGTCGCGGATCTCGGCGGCGATCTCAGTCCGGACCGGCTGCGCCATCAGATGACGATCAACGTCTCCGCGTTGGCGGCGGCCCGTGTCCCGGCCCAGCGGGCCGCGGCGGCGCTGTCGGCGTTGTCGGTGGCCGCCGAGGGCACCGAGACCTGCGGCTGGCCGGGCCGGGTCAGCGGCGTCGACGACGCCCGTGCGGAGGTGATCGATCGCGGGCGGACCCTGTCCGGGGCGTTGGACAGCGTGGCGCTGGCGGCCCGGATTGGGCCGGACATGCTCGGCGCCTCTGAGCGGCGGCGCTATCTGCTGGTCGTCCAGAACCCCGCCGAGTCGCGGGCGACCGGCGGGATCATCGGTGGCTTCGGCCTGCTGACCGCGGATCGGGGGCACCTGTCCCTCGAAGGCATCTCCGGCAACGGCTCGCTGCCCGGCGGCCCCACCCAGAAGACCCCGACCACCGCGCTGCCGGGCCCGTTCGCGGCGCGTTACGGCTCGTTCTGGCCGGACCGGGTGTGGGCCAACGCCAACCTGACGCCCGACTACCCCACGGTCGGCAAGCTCTACTCGCACCTCTACCAGGCCGGGACCGGCATCGACGCGGACGGCACCATCAGCGTCGACCCGACCATGCTGTCCTATCTGTTGGCGGCCAGCCGGCCCGCGGTGCTACCCGACGGCCAGGTCGTCACCGCGGCAAACCTGGTCGACCTCGTCGAGTCCAAGGTGTATGCCCGCATCCCGACGGTGGCTGCCCGAGACCGTTTCTTCGCCCAGGTGGGTCAGGCCGTCTATGCGGCGGTGGAATCGGGTAGCGCAGACACGATGAAGCTGCTTTCTGCCATGTCCAGGGCCGCCGGTGAGGGGCGACTCAGCCTGTCAAGCAACCATGCCGATGAGCAGGACGTTCTTTCGGCGACCACGCTGGGTGGCGCGCTGTCAGCGCAATCCGGCCCGTTTCTCGCCGTCGTCACGCAGAACGCCACGGCGAGCAAGCTCGACTACTGGCTTCGCCGCCGGACCAGCTATCGCGTGCAGCGGCTGCCGAACGGAGCCGGCGCGGTGACGATCGCCGTCCAACTGACCAACGTGGCACCCGAAGGCCTGCCGGAGTACGTCCGCAATCGCGAGGATATCCGGGGTTCGGGCGGCAACCCGCAGGCCCAGAACAACCTCTGGCTGTCGGTGTACACGGGTCGGGACAGCCTGTTCGCCGGCGCACATCTCGACGGTCAGCCGGTCGGGCTGACCAGCGGTGTCGAGGACGGCCTGCCCGTCGTCTCCACTTACCTGACCGTTGATCGCGGCCAGACCAGGACGCTGGAACTCAAGGTGCTGGAGCCACAGGCGGGCCCCGCGCTCGCGGTCCGTCCCCAGCCGTTGCCGGTTCCCGAGCGCCTCGACGTCGAGGGGGTGCCGGTCACTTCTCTTTGGTCATGCAGAGTCAAAAACTGACTACGGAAGGTTGTAGACACTGAGAGTAATCATCGATACTCTCCGTGTAGTCAATCATCCAACTGCTTGACCTGATGATCCGCAGGGAGAGTGCCTGTATGAAGTTCCGATCCCTCGGAGTCGCGCTGGTGGCAAGCGGCGGCATGGCGCTCGCCGCCCTGCCGGCTTCTCCAGCCGCGGCGTTCGACAAGCCCATTTTCGGTCCCGACGACCCGGGTGACCCGGGCGGCGTCTATCCGCCGGTGGGCGTCGCGTGTGCCGGTCCGATCGGGGCGGGTACCGTCGACGATTCCGTCGTCACTGTCGGTGAGACCGTGACGTTCAGTGGTTGCGGATTCCTCCCGGGCACCGAGGTCGAGATCTCGCTCGACGGGGAGTACCTCTACCGCGCACAGTCAACGGGCGGCACGGGTGGGTTCAGCGTGCCGGTCAACCTCCCCAAAACCGGCCAGCACACCATCACCGCGGTCGGCGAAGGCATCATCGCTCCACTGCCGGCCACGCCACCGCAGGCCGTCGCGCCGGCCGTCACACCGGGCGGTCCGGTCCCGCCGGCTGTGCCCGGCGGCCCGGAGTCGCTCGACAATCAGAGCATTTCGGCTGACCCGGGTCTGGTTGCCGGGCCGGGGAGACCAGGCGTCCCACTCGGCTATGAGCCGGGCAAGGACAAGCCGATCCTGCCCCCGATCAACATCGGGCTGGCGGCTCCGCTCACGCCTGCGAAGCAGGCGTTGCAGACCCGCGTCGTCAGCGCCTCCGTGCTGGTAATCGGGTTCGGTGAGGACGGCATCGAGGGCCTGCCGTTCAACCCGAGCTGGATCGGTAACTGGATCGGCGACTGGGTGTTCGACCACGACGGCAAGCGTCGCGACGACCGCGACGGCTGCGTCGGTGGCAAGGACGGCGTCGGCAGTAAGGACGGCGGTGACGGCAAGGACGGCGTCGGCGGCAAGGATGGCTTCGACGGCGGTAAGAACATCAAGGACGGCTTCGGCGACGGTCTGAACAACGGCTTGAACAACGTTTTGAACAACGGCAAGCTGCCTCAGGCCGATGAGCTGAACGGCGGTGACGGCAAGGACGGCCGTGACGGCTGGAACGGCAAGGACGGCAAGGACGGCAAGGACGGCAAGGACGGC
>NZ_CADCWT010000030.1 GCF_902806485.1 Candidatus Frankia alpina
ATATTGGGTGTGGGCGGCACCGGGCCGATGCGTCACATCCGCGACAGAATCCGGTGCAGATCTTCGCCGGTGGGGCGCGCGGACGGTCGGGTGCCGCCCGCGCGCTCCGCGGATGGTGCGCTGCGCTCCGGAGAACTCAGATGAGGCCGAGCGCGCGGACGGCGTCGCGCTCCTCGGCGAGCTCACGCACCGAGGCGTCGATCTTCTCCCGGGAGAAGACGTCGAGCTCCAGACCCTGCACGATCTCGAACTTCCCGCCGGCGGCGGTCACCGGGAACGAGGAGATGAGCCCCTCGGGCACGCCGTAGGAGCCATCCGACGGGATCGCCGCGGAGGTCCAGTCACCCTCGGGGGTGCCGTTGGTCCAGGTATAGACGTGGTCGATGGCAGCCGAGGCGGCCGAGGAGGCCGAGGAGGCGCCGCGGACCTCGATGATCTCGGCGCCGCGCTTGGCCACCCGCGGGATGAACTCCTCGGCGATCCACTTCTGGTCGCCGACGGCCTCGGCGCCGCTGCGGCCGCCCACCTGGGCGTGGAAGATGTCCGGGTACTGGGTGGCCGAGTGGTTGCCCCAGATGGTGATCTTGCGGATCTCGGCGCTGGGGACGCCAAGCTTCTTCGACAGCTGCGCGATCGCACGGTTGTGGTCGAGGCGGGTCATGGCGGTGAACCGCTCGGCGGGCACGTCCGGCGCATGCGTCTGGGCGATGAGCGCGTTCGTGTTCGCCGGGTTGCCGACGACCAGGACCCGGATGTCCTCCGCCGCGCCGCTGTTGATCGCCTCGCCCTGCGGTTTGAAGATGCCACCGTTGGCGGACAGCAGGTCGCCGCGCTCCATGCCCTTGGTCCGGGGGCGGGCGCCAACGAGCAGGGCGACGTTGGTGCCCTCGAACGCCCGCTTGGCGTCGTCGAACACGTCCACCCCGGCCAGCAGCGGGAACGCACTGTCCTCGAGCTCGAGGGCGGTGCCCTCGGCCGCCCGGACGGCCTGCGGGATCTCCAGCAGCCGCAGCTTCACCGGCGTGTCCGCGCCCAGCAGCTGGCCCGACGCGATGCGGAACAGCAGCGCGTAGCCGATCTGACCGGCGGCGCCGGTAACGGTGACGTTGACGGGCGTTGAACTCACTGGCATCTCCTGGTGCAGGTCGTCCGGAAGCTCGGGTGGCGGACCGGGACGACCGACGGCGATCGTGGACCGGCCCACGAGAATGCGATGTCTATATGCCGCCCCAACGATGCTAGTCCGACCGCCTGCAACAGGGGGAGCTTGGCGGGGCGGAGCGGCTCACACCCCCCCCCGACACCGTGTCGGCACGGCCGGCGGGCGCGCCGACGTCGGCCCGCGGACGTGCGAGACGGCCCGCGCGGGCCGGGCGCCGCGGGGGACGGGCGAGCCGCGACTCCCCGGCGGTGCCGGCCCCTACTGGCCGATCTCGTCGCCGCAGCGGGGTACCAGCGGCACGAGCTCGAAATGCTGCGCGTCGGCGGCGACCTGCAGAAAGGTATAGCAGCGGTTGATCTGCCCGAAATGCGCGGAAAAATCGATCGGGGCGGGCAGCAAGCTGTCGGCGTCGTAGCCCTTCAGCCCGCGCAGCCCTCGGATGAACGCCTCCCGGCTCGGGCACGCCCCGGCCGCGGTGAGCCCCCGCAGGAACATGTCGGCCGAGATCCAGCCGGACAGGGCGGCCTGCTGGGCCGGCGGTGACACCTGCGGGGCGTACTTGATCATGGCTGCCAGGAAGCGTTGGTGCGCGGGCGTGCCCAGCTCGAACGGCTGGTAGTCGACGAACGTGTAGAGGCCGGCGAGCACCGGGCCGAAGACCTTCAACAGGCGCTGGTCGTAGCTGACAGGCGACAGGATCACTCTCAGGTTCGCACGCGCGGCGCGGGCGCCGACGACCACCTGGCCGAAGGCGGCGCCGGTGACCGCGCCGACCAGGACGTCCGCGCCGCTGGCCCGCACCTTCTCCCCGATGCCGGGGATATCGATCGGCCCGGTCGCGTCGACCCGCCCGGCGACCCGGATACCCGCCGCCTGCAGGCTCAGCGCCAGCTTGTCCGCCATCGTCACCGACGTCGCCGAGAACGCCGACTGCGCGATGATCGCGTTGCGCCCGCCGCGTTCGGCCACGAACGCGCCCCAGGTGGTGACGGACGGCCCATCCGAGATCATGTTCGAGTAGCTGAACATGTTGTCGTTCTGCGTCCAGGCCGCCTCCAGCGACGTACCCGTCACCGGTATCCGCCCGCCGTGCAGGTACGTCGCGGAACCGCTGGCGACCGAGGTCGACTCGATGATGCCGAAGACCCGGTCGGTCTGGACCAGCTCACGGGCACCGGCCTCGTTGCCCGCGGGGCTCGAGGCGTCGTCGCGCCAGGTGTACTGGACCTGGCGACCGCCCACCCCACCGGCCTCGTCGGCGACCCCGAGCCGCGCGTCGACGCCAGCCCGGAACGGCGCGAACAGCGACGCCGCATTGCCGGTGTCCGGGTAGAGCAGTCCGAGGCGCACCGAGTCCGGGGTGACGCCCGGTTCGGCGCAGCGCGGCGCCGCCGGTCTCTCGTCGCCGGACACCCGGCAGCCGACCGCCCCCAGCGCGACCGCCAGGCCCAGCAGGCCGACGACGATGCGGCGGCGGCCCCGCACCCGACGCCGCAACCCGTCCTCCGGTCGGCGGCGGCCAGCGGCCGCAACCGTGACGCTGCTCACTCCTCTAAGCTTGAAGCACGGCGTCATGCACGGATGCCATTCCGATTATTTTGTGAGATTCGCCAGAACGCCGATTATGCGGGTTTAGGCTGCGGGTCACGCTGGATGCCCGCCGAAATATTCGCCGACCCACCCGTGCCATCTGACCGGCGGGGGAGGATGGGGCGATGGCCGCGGCGAAACCGACCCTGAAGATCGAGTACTGCACCCGCTGCCGCGGGCGGCCTGGCTCGCCCAGGAGCTGCTGACCACGTTCGAGGGTGATCTGGCCGAGGTCTGCCTGGTACCCGCGACGGGCGGGGTGTTCGTCGTCCGGCTCGGTGACCGGGTGCTCTGGGACCGGCGGGAGCAGGGCTTTCCTGAGCCGTCCGCCGTCAAGCGGCTCGTGCGGGACGAGGTAGCGCCCGGACGCCCCCTCGGCCATGTGGAGGCGCCGACGCCCGACCCGGACGCCTGAGCTCCGCCACCGGAAGCGGCGGGTCAGAACGCGGCGGCGGCGGCGCGGGCGATGGCCTCGTCCAGCGGTGCGGGAGCACCGCTGACCCCGACGGCGCCGACGATCCTTCCGTCCCGCCGCAGCGGCAGCGCGCCGGTCAGTCCCGAACCAGGCTCGGGCTCGGGCCGATCCCAGCCGCCGAACCCCTCGTCCCCGAGGGAACCGCCCTCGCCGCCGGTGTGGTTCACCAGGCGGGCCGGCACGGTGGGCGCCCGCGCCGCGCAGGCCCGGTCGACCGAGATGTCGGCGGTCTGCAGGCGGGCGTTGCCCATCCGGACATGGGCCACCAGAATGCCTGCGTAGTCGACGACAGCGAGGTTAACCGGTTGGCCGAGGTGAATCGCATACCTTTCCCCGGCGGCGATGATCCGACGGGCATCCTCGAGCGATACGGTCATCCGCGACTCTCCCCATAAAGCGGCGTTCCGGTGCGCCTGACCATAGGCCCAGATCGGCTGTCGGGTGGTGGAAGGCGCGCCGCACAACAACCCTCGCTCACAGCGGTTCCGCACGCGAGCGACGGGACGCAGAAGGACACATGTTGCCCGCATCCGGTGCGCTGATGCCGCCGCCTGGGCGGAAGGGGCGCGGGACACGGGGAAACAGTGAGGTAGCGGACGCGGACCGGGCGGCGGCACCGGCGGCGCAGCACCGCCGGCGGGATACGGGGGCCCGGGACTACCTCAGCGCCCGGCTCGCCGCCGGGGTCGCCCGCCCGGGCCAGGCGGGTGGCCCAGCCGGACCATCACCGCCGCCTCATGCGGGCCACCTGCGCCGAGGTGGTGAGCGCTGGCGGCGGCGGTCCACGTCGCCGCCGCCCGCGCGGGACACTCACGACCGACCCGCGCCGTTGCGGGCGGCCGTGGTGAGCTCGGGTGGCCTTCGGCCGGTCAGGCCGCCGCGGCCAGCGGGAGCACGACCCGGGGGAAGCGGTGGATCAGCCGGGTCGTGAGCTGACCGCCGTCGAGCATCTCGAGCAACGCGCCGACCCGGCGGTGGTCCAGCCGGCCCGACCGATACAGGCCCCGCAGCCGCAGCAGACCCGGCAGGTGCGCCTCGATGGCGCGCTGGTCGGGTCGGGGGGGCGCCGTCGAGCCAGGCGTCGAACTGCCCGCCGGTCATGATCTCCCACACGATCGTGTCGGCCACGGCGCCGGTGCCGTCGGTGATCGTCACCAGGTGGGGCACCCGGACCAGGTCGTGCAAACCCGCGAGATCCGGCCGCAGCCCGGCGGTCACCACGTTGGTGGGGAGTCGGGGATCGAGACCGGCTACCGGGCGCCGCAGCACGTTGCGCAGGTGGGAGGCGAAAGCCAGCGCCAGCGCGCTACGCCCGGGCGGGCTTGGGTGGGCGTGCAGCACGATGGCGTCGACGCCGGCCGAGCGCACCTGCTCGGCGGCGGCCCGGACCAGCCACGCCGGCTCGACCAGGACGAAGCCCACCTGCGCCCGCCGACGCTCGGCGGTCGTGTCGCCGTCGTCCTGCCACGAGCCCGGCGCGCCGAGGGATTCGTGGGTCCACTGACAGGTGATGAGCCCATCGGCACCCGGCAGTGAGAGCAGGGGAAGATCTCCCGAGCTGAAGATCCGTTCCGTGGTGGGCGGGCGCATGCTGTCTCCGGTCCGGTTGGCCGCAAGCACCGCGAAGGCGATCGCCGGCCGCGGCGGCGGGTCGGTACGGGAAGGGACAGAACGGGCCTCGTTGCGCCGCATGTCCGTCCGATCCAGCAGGTCAGCGGCCGGGGCGACGTCGCGTTGCGACGTCTGGGCCAGCCACGCGTGCTGCGGGCTACGAGCGAGCGGAGCCCGCACGGCCGTGGCGCGCGCCTGCCGGGAAGGGACGACCGGAGTCAGCAGGACCATGATGGCGGGCGTCTACTGGAGAAGGTTGTCGAAATCGCCATCCTTGGCCCCGAGTATCAGAGCCTCTATCTCAGCTCGGGTATAGACAAGGGCTGGGCCGTTCGGATGCCGGGAGTTGCGGACGGCCACCTCGTCGCCCGGCAGCTTCGCCATCTCGACGCAGTTGCCCTGCGAGTTGCTGCGTCGGCTCTTCTGCCAGGTCACGCGCTCCAGCGCCGCCGCCGACATGCCACTGTAGATCTTGGTCACGCGATCTCCTGAAGACCCGAGTAGCCGTGCCACGACGGCCCTCACCCCACGCAGTCCGCCCCGTCGCACCGCCGCACTGCGATGGACACCTCGCCGATCACACCGGACGGGTCCACCCCCGAGAACCCCTACCGATGCACCCGCGTGTGCGCCTGCACGAACTTCGGCTCACGATACAGCACGGTCAGGTGCACGTGCATCAAGCGGGTCGCATGTGCGCACCCCAGCCTCACGTGCGGCCGTCCATGCGCCCGCCGCGGTCGCGGGCCTCGGGACGGGGCGCCCGCCCGGCGGCCGCCTCCCCCCGGCGGTGCTAGCACTACTGGTTCAGGGTCGACAGAGATGACCCGAAAGAGCGAGCAAATCACCCCAATTAATCCCCAAGGTGATGAATCGCGCAACCGGACGGTGGCTCCGTAACGGCGCATCAAGGGATGTAGCCGACATAGAGGTCGCTGACTTGCGGGAATGACGCGCAAGCGCCGCAGGGCACCGGGACGCCCGCGGCGAGGGACGCCGATCGGGGGGAGCCCGCCGGTGTAAAAGTTCATAGCCCCGACAGGTCGGACATCGGGATGCGGCCGGTGACGGCCGAGTCCCGGAGCCGCGTGAACGCTCTGGGGACAACGCAATGGGAACCCATCGTCAGACCATCAGGAGGGACCTCGCACCACGCAAAGTCTCACCGGTCGCACCTGCGCTCCACTGTCTCGGTGCCGGAACATCTCCGGCCGCCGCTGGGGTGGGAACCTCGCCGGCCACCACCGGTGGGCGACGCGAGCACCACGACCGGGCCGTCAACCCGGCGGAATTCACCCGAGTGGGGAGTCGGCCGTCCTACCCGGCCCCGCGGTCGAGTGGAATCAGACGACAGGCAACCCTGCCAGCACCGGCGCCCCATGCCGGCGCGGAGGCGACCGGCAGCCCAGGGGCACCAGGGCGACGTCGAGTGCGAAGCGCCGGGGAACGTGGACACCACGGGCCGGGCGGGCGAGCGGGAACGCGAGAGAGTGGAGCGAGAGAGTGCGAGCGGGAGGACCGAAGGGGGTGAGGGGAATGGAAGCGGCTCGATGCGGCAACTTCGGAACGAATCGGAGGGTTCGCGTCACTGAGAGCTACCATCGATCCTTGGCCACACCTTCGGGGGCCTCTACACCACCAGGCCAGCGGACGCCCACCGCCAGCACCCTCTGTGAGCGTGTATACAAATAACCCTCGCTGCGCTAAACAAGCAGCTGCCGCCCAGACAAGAGAACTAGCCACATATCCGGATCCAGAAGATCAGATGTCATACTCTTGCGTTGACCGATGGCGAGGGGGCCGACCGTGACGACAGCTCAGCCGGGAAGTGGGCCGACCGTGCGTCGGATCCTGCTCGGCTCTCAGCTCCGTCGACTTCGCGAGGAGAAGGGCATCAGCCGGGAGACCGCTGGATACCACATCCGCGCCTCCGAGTCGAAGATCAGCCGGATGGAGCTGGGACGAGTCAGCTTCAAAGAGCGGGACGTCGCCGACCTGCTGACCTTCTATCAGGTCACGGACGAAGCCGAGCGAGCTCCATTGCTGTCGCTCGTGCGCGAGGCGAACACCGCCGGCTGGTGGCAAAACTTCAACGACGTTCTCCCCACCTGGTTCCAGCCATACGTCGGGCTCGAGGAGTCCGCCCAGCTGATCCGCACCTACGAGCTGCAGTTCATTCCGGGCCTGCTCCAGACCGAAGACTATGCGCGAGCCATCATCACTCAAGGTAGCAGCGGGGCGCCGGTCGACGTGATCGAGCGGCGGGTGAGCGTCCGAATCAACCGGCAGAAGTTGCTTTACCGCAAGAACCCACCGCGACTGTGGGTGGTCATTGACGAGGCGGCGCTGCGCCGGCCGATCGGCGGCCCGAAGGTGATGCGCGCGCAGATCGAACATCTGATCAACCTCACGCCGTTGCAGAACCTCACCCTGCAGGTGATGCCCTTCGCCTTCGGGGGCCATGCCGCCGAGGGCTGCGCGTTCACCATCCTGCGCTTCCCGGAGATGGACCTGCCCGACGTCGTCTACCTCGAGCAGCTCACCGGCTCCACCTACCTGGACAAGCGCGAGGACGTCGACCGGTACATGGAGGTCTACAACCGGCTCAGCGTCGACAGCACGACGCCGGCGTCCACCCCTGAGGTGCTGCGGCGGATCGTCAACGAGTACTGAGCCCGCGCCGCGCCGGGCCTGCCGCGGGGGCCTCCCCGGCGCGGGCCGTCGGCGCGGCTCGGGTGGACGGCGGCCAGGTGAGTTCCAGGCTCACCCACTGATCGTCCAGATCGACGCCGATCTCCACTTCGGGGGCGCCCACCTCGAGCCCGGTGGCCGGCCAGGTGTCGCCGGCACCGTCGGACCAGGGCGGCGGCACCCCGTCCGGCCAGGGCAACGCGACGAAGACGCTCCCCCCGTCCAGCGCCCATAGCACCGTGACGATCGCCCGCCCGCCCGAGGCCGCGGCGAGCACCGCGCCGACCTGGTCGGCCAATGCCACCCGCGCCGGCGCCGAGCGCAGATCGCCGGCGAGCTGGACCTCGACGCTGATCCCCGCGTTCTCGGCGTCGGCGAGCACCGGATCCAGGTCCGCGAGCGCAGATGACGGCCCGCCGCCGGTCAGCATCCGGCGGATCACGACGGCCCGCACCGCGCAGCGACTGCGCACAGCCGCCGCCCGCGGGTCGAGCCGGCCGTCGGCGATCCCCGCCAGCAGCGGCAGCACGTCCGCCTCTACGGTGCCCAACCACTGGACGCGCTCGCGGCGGATCATCAGCAAGGCGTCGATGCGCGCGGCGACCTCCGCCTCTGCCGCCAGGGTGCGCGCGGTGATGTCGGCGGTGGCGCGCAGCAGCGGGCCGAGCATGGCGGTGACGATCTGGACGCCGCACGCCCCGTAGATGCTCGAGCTCAGCCGGGCGAACACGAGCGAATTGTCCGTGTCCCGGACAAGAACCAGCCCGACCAGCAGCAGGATCGCCGCCACCGTGGCGGCGATCCACTCCCGCCGCGGCCGGGAGGCGGTGATGAACGCCAGCAGCAGCGGCAGGATGTACAGCGGCCAGTCGGCGATCCGAACGATGTCCGGCCCGCGGGTGTTCGCCGTGCCGACGACGGTCACGGCCAAGCCCACCACCAGCAGTACAGCCGATTCGGCGCGCCCGAGCGGCCGGTCCCGAACCCGCCGTGCGGTCTCGGCGACCACCAGCGCGAGGACCACCCACAGCAGCGCCGCGACCGGGCGCGCCCGCACCCAGCCGAGCGTCGCGACCATCGGCACCAGCATGATGATCAGCCAGAGACCGGCGACCTGCCCGACGGCACGGCGCAGCCCGGCGGCGTAGGCGCTGGCGAGGTCGTCGGCGATCGCGGTAACCCCACGACGATCGGCGACGACCCCATGGCGGTCCGCGGCAACCGCGGCCGCACCCCGACGGCCGGCAGGCGGACCACCCCGCGCCCCGCCAGGGATCATCGGCGTATCCCGCGACGTGCGCCACTGGAGCTGCACGGTCGTGCCGCGCCCCGGCGCCGAGACGATGTCGACCGTCCCGGCGACGTCCTCGAGCCGGCCAACGATCGAGCGGCGCAGGCCGGGCCGGGCCGGGTCGACCCGGCTCGAAGCCGCGGCCGGCGTCGGACACCCGCACGGTGACGACGCCCGACCCGCCGTCGATGCGGACCCGCGCCCGGCGAGTGCCGGCGTGGCGCTCCACGTTCGCCAGCGCCTCGCCGACGGCTCCGGCGAATGCGGCGCCGACGACGGCCGGCAGCTCGGTGAGGACCGCCCCACGGGCGGCGCCGCGCAGATGATTGTCGAAGGTGACCCGCAGCCGCGGGCTGGTGGCGTTGCGGACGACCTCGGCGAGGCGCTCGTCGATGGCCGGCCCGGTCGCCTCCTCCGGGTCAAACAGGCCCTGCACGGCGGCGAGGCTCTGCGCGCAGCGCCGGCGTGCCAGCGCCACATCCCGCCCCCCGCCCCAGGCGATGCCGGTCAGCGTGTTGAGGACCGTGTCGTGGATGATCCGCTCGCGCTCTCGACGGTCCCGGGTGACCGCGTGGACCACCGCCTCACCGCGGTGGCGCGCCACGACGTTCGCCCAGCGCCGGTCGGCGGTACGGGCGATCTGACGCAGCCGGCCGATCGCGAAGCCCAGCAGCCCCGGCACCGGCACCAGCACCAGCACCAGCACCAGCACCAGCACCAGCATGGCCGACTCGACGATGACCTGCGGGTTGTGCCCCCAGCCCCCCACCAGAACGCCGGCGCCGAGCAGCAGCACACCCGGCGCGGCCAGCAGCGGCGGGAAGGCCCACACGGCGACGATCGCGACGTTGACGGCGGTCAGGAACACGAAGTTGCCGCTGTCCCCCACCGACTCCGGCGGCAGCCAGCGCTCGGCCGTCAGCGCCAGCGCGACGACGACACTCGCGGCGGCCAGCGGGCGATCCACCCCGCGGCGCAGGCCCATCACGCAGAAGAACACGCCCCACCCGACGCTGAGCGCCACGACGGCTGGCCCGCGTACCAGTGCCAGATGACCAGGTAGAACAGGGTCAGCAGGATGGCGACGGCGCGCAGCGCGACGAGCACCGCGGCCATGACCCGCTCCAGCGCCCGGTAGGCGGCACCCAACTCGACCGACGCGCGGCCCAGCTCCAGCACGGCGGCGCCGAAGGCGGTGTCGGTGATCCCATCGGCGGCCCTCAGCCCGCCCGGCGGCGGCCTACGATGGCGGCCGGTACCCCCGGATTCGGTGCCCTCCGCCGTCCCCATGGTGGGAGCAGTGCCACGGG
Source organism: Candidatus Frankia alpina (assembly GCF_902806485.1). GTDB lineage: Bacteria > Actinomycetota > Actinomycetes > Frankiales > Frankiaceae > Frankia > Frankia alpina. Next base: position 10,131 of record NZ_CADCWT010000030.1, read on the forward strand.
TCACCACCGTGGTTCCGTCCTGGTCGGTGGTTCCATCATGATTCGACAGTTCCATCCTGGTCCGACAGTTCCGCCATAGTGGCATCGCTTCCGACCCGAGGCCCCCGGGCACGCTGGTCGCAGGCTACAGGCCACTCACCCGTTGCCGCCTGCGAAGGACGCCTGCGGCGGCTCATCGCTACGAACCGGGCATCGGGCGGTTCGTAGCGGCGGAATCAGCCGGCCGGTGGCCGGTGGTTCCCCGTGAGCGGGTAGCCCCGTGCCCGCGGTGCCCTAGGCTTGACGGCGTGCGGAAGGACAGCCCTTGAAACCTCCGCCGTTCGCGTCCCCGCCGCGCTCTCCCGCCGCGCCGAGGACCTCCATCCCCCTCCGCCGCCCGGCCCTGGCATCGCCCCCGCGGCGGACCCGACCACCCCACGGAACCTGACTGTGACGGACGAGACCCCCGCCCGGGAGGCGCCCGCCTCCGAGCGCCCCACGCCGGCCGCGGACCCGGCCCGCGTCGCCCCGGCCCGCGTCGCCCCGGAATCAGCCGACCGCCGGCGGGCCGGCCAGGAGGGAACGGTGCGGGTCGAGGACCTCTCCGCCCGGCTGGCGGAGCTGGGGCCCGGCGACGCCCACCGGCTCGGCCGGCGGCTCGCCGACAGCCGGCGTACCCGGGAGCCCGCGGCGCGCCGACGCGCCCTGCGGGCTATCGCCGCCGACGTCGAGCGAGCCGCCGCACGGGTGGCCCGGCGCCGGGCGAAGGTGCCGGCGCTGAGCTACCCCGACATCCTGCCGGTGACGCAGCGCAAGGACGAGATCCTCGCCGCGATCCGCGACCACCAGGTCGTGATCATTGCCGGGGAGACCGGCTCCGGCAAGACCACCCAGCTGCCGAAGATCTGCCTGGAGCTCGGCCGCGGGGTACGCGGGATGATCGGTCACACCCAACCGCGGCGGATCGCCGCGCGCACGGTCGCCGACCGCATCGCCGAGGAGCTTGGCACCCCATCGCCGCAGGCGGGCGGGGGCGTGGGCTACCAGACCCGGTTCACCGACCAGGTGCATGACGACACCCTCGTCAAGCTGATGACCGATGGCATCCTGCTGGCCGAGATCTCCACGGACCGGTCGCTGCGCCGCTACGACACGCTCATCATCGATGAGGCCCACGAACGCAGCCTCAACATCGATTTCATCCTCGGCTACGTACGCTCGCTGCTCCCCCGCCGGCCGGACCTTAAGATCATCATCACCTCCGCGACGATCGAGACGGCCCGGTTCTCCGCGCATTTCGGCGACGCCCCCGTCATCGAGGTCTCCGGGCGCACCTACCCGGTCGAGGTGCGCTACCACCCGCTGGTGCCGGGCGCCCGCGACGCCGACCCGGCCGCGTCGCCACCCACCGAGAAATCGGGCGGCGGTCGCGGGGCCGGTCGGGCACGCGACGGCGGAAGCGGTAGGAACGGCGGGAACAGCGGAAGCGGCGGGAACGGCGGCCCGAGCGGCCGGCGTGGCCAGCCGGCCGAGACCGAACGGGATCAGACCCAGGCGATCAGCGACGCCGTCGACGAGCTGTGCGCCGAGGGCCCCGGCGACATCCTCGTGTTCCTCAGCGGGGAACGGGAGATCCGGGACACCGCCGAGGCGCTCGCCCGCGAACAGCGGCCGAACACGGAGATCGTGCCGCTCTACGCCCGGCTCTCCGCCGGCGAGCAACACCGGGTCTTCCAGCCGCACACCGGGCGGCGGGTGGTGCTGGCGACCAACGTCGCGGAGACCTCGCTGACGGTTCCCGGCATCCGTTACGTCATCGACCCCGGCACCGCGCGCATCTCCCGGTACAGCCATCGGACGAAGGTGCAACGCCTGCCGATCGAGCCGGTCTCGCAGGCATCCGCGAACCAGCGCAAAGGCCGGTGTGGGCGCACCGCGGACGGCATCTGCATCCGGCTCTACAGCGAGGAGGACTTCGCCGGCCGACCCGAGTTCACCGATCCGGAGATCCTGCGGACGAACCTGGCCTCGGTGATCCTACGGATGGCCGATCTGGGGCTGGGCGACATGGCCACCTTCGGCTTCCTCGACCCGCCCGACCCGCGCCAGATCAGCGACGGCGAGCTGCTGCTCACCGAGCTCGGGGCGTTCGACGCAGGCGGCACGGACACAGGCAGCGCCGACACAGGCGCAACCGGCTCGAGCCGGACCGCATCGGGCCGGCGGATCACGCCGATCGGGCGGCGCCTCGCGCAGATCCCGGTGGATCCCCGGTTGGCCCGTATGGTCCTCGCCGGCGATGAGCAGGGCTGCCTGCGGGAGGTGCTGGTCATCGCGGCGGCGCTGGCCATCCAGGATCCGCGGGATCGCCCGGTCGAACACCAGCAGGCCGCCGACGAGCGGCACGCCCGGTTCGCCGACCCGACCTCGGACTTCCTCACCTACCTGAATCTGTGGAACTACCTGCGTGATGCTCGCGGCGAACTGTCCGCGAACCAGTTCCGCCGGATGTGCCGGACCGAGTTCCTCAACTACCTGCGCATTCGCGAGTGGCAGGACGTCCACGGCCAGCTCGCCGCCGTGGCCCGCGGCCTGGGCCTGAACGCCGAAGCCCGCTCCGGCGACCGCACCGACAACGGTGCCGGCAACAGTGGCGGCGGGGGCAACGGTGGGGGCGGGGGTGCGGCCGATCCGCGGGTGGTGCATCAGGCGCTGCTGACCGGCCTGCTGTCGCACATCGGCCGGTACGACGCGGAGCGCCGCGAATATGCCGGGGCCCGTGGCAGCCGGTTCGCGCTGTGGCCGGGGTCGGCGCTGGCCCGGGGCCGCGGCCGGGCCGACCGCGCTGCCGCCACGGAGGCCACCGCCACGGACGGGACGGAGCCGGACACGCCGCGGCAACGTTCGTCCGGGCCACCGGCCTGGGTGATGGCCGCCGAGCTTGTCGAGACCTCGCGCCTGTGGGGGCGCACCGCGGCACGGATCGACCCGGACTGGATCGAGCCGCTGGCGGGGCATCTGGTGCACCGCACCTACAGCGAGCCGCGCTGGTCACGCCGGCAGGCAGCGGTGCTCGCCGACGAGCGGGTGACGCTGTACGGGGTACCGATCGTCGCCGGCCGCCCGGTGCAGTACAGCCGGGTCGACCCGGAGCTGTGCCGGGAGCTGTTCATCCGCCATGCCCTGGTCGAGGGCGACTGGCAGACCCGGCACGAGTTCTTCCAGCGCAACCTGCAGCTGCTCGCCGACGCCGAGGAGCTGGAGCACCGGGCCCGCCGGCGCGACCTCGTCGTCGACGATGAGGCGCTGTTCGGCTTCTACGCCGAACGCATCCCGGCCGACGTCGTCTCCGCCCGGCACTTCGACGCCTGGTGGCGCAAGGCCAGACGTAGCACCCCCGACCTGCTCGACTTCCCCCGGTCGCTGCTCGTCTCCGCGGGCGCGGCGGACGTCCGCGAGTCCGACTACCCCGACGTCTGGCGGCTCGGCGACCTGGCCCTGCCGTTGAGCTACCAGTTCGAACCGGGCACGGCGGCGGACGGGGTCACCGTGCACATCCCGCTGGCCGTGCTCAACCAGGTGGGCGCCGAGGGCTTCGAGTGGCAGGTCCCGGGGCTGCGCGAGGAGCTGGTGACCGCACTGATCCGCGGGCTGCCGAAGGTGGTCCGGCGCAGCTTCGTCCCGGCGCCGAACTACGCCCGCGCGGTGCTCGAGCAGCTCTCCCCCGGCCAGACGCCGCTGCTGGTCGCGGTCGAGCACGAGCTGCGCCGGATGGGCGGGCCGGAGATCCCGCGGGACTCCTGGTCGCTGGCCGCCGTCCCCGGCCATCTACGGATCACCTTCCGGGTCGAGGAGGCCCGCGGGGCGGTGCTCGCCGAGGGCAAGGACCTCGACGCGATCAAGCAGCGGCTGCGGCCGCGGACCCGGCAGGCCGTCGCCGCCGCGGCCGACGGCGTCGAACGTGCCGAGCTACGGTCCTGGGACGGTGTCGGCAGCCTGCCCAAGGTCGTGGAGCTGCGCCGCGGCGGCCATGTCGTCAAGGCGTTCCCGGCGCTGGTCGACGAGGGCAGCTCCGTCGCGATCCGGGCCACCGACACCGAGACCGAGCAGCGCCAGGCGATGTGGGCCGGTACCCGCCGGCTCGTGCTGCTCGGCGTCGCTTCGCCGATCCGCGGCCTCAACGGCCGGCTGTCCAACGCGGCGAAGCTCGCCCTGAGCCACAACCCGCACCGCGACGCCGCCGACCTGCTCGACGACTGCGTGCGCGCCGCCGCCGACCGGCTCATCGCCGCCGCCGGCGGACCGGCCTGGGACGAGGCGGGCTTCACCGCGCTGCTCGCCGCGGTGCGCGCCGGCCTGCCCGAGGCGTCGTTCGCGGTCGTCCGCGAGGTCCAGCAGGTCCTCGCGCTCGCGCACAGCGTCGATCTGGCGCTGCGTGAGCTGCGCGCCCCCGGGCTGGCCGCCTCCGTCGCCGACGCCCGCGGGCAGCTCGACGCGCTGATCCACCGCGGCTTCGTCACCGAAACCGGGGCGGATCGGCTGGCCGACCTCGTCCGCTACCTCACCGGGCTGCAGCGCCGGTTGGAACGGCTGCCCCGCGACCCCGCCCGCGACCGGCTCAACACGGCGACCGTCGGGCGGACCTGGGAGGCGTACCGGGAACTGCTCGCGACGGTGCCCGCGGGCCGGGAGCCCGGCGAGGAGATCCGCCGCATCCGATGGATGCTCGAAGAGCTGCGCGTCAGTCTGTTCGCCCAGAACCTGCGCACCCCGTACCCCGTGTCGGAGGAACGCGTCTACCGCGCCATCGACACCCTCCTCGGCTGACGGCCTCCCGTCCGGCGCGGGGGCCGGCCGGCTTCTTCCTGTACCTACCCCGGTTCCTGCGCCTACCCGGTTCCTTCACCTCTCGGCAGAGTTCCGCGCTCGGCCTCCCCGCTTATCCGGAGGCTTCCGCTCGGCGCCCGGAGGCGTCTCGGCGTTCGACTTGTCACCGGTACCGGAAGCCCGCGGCCACGTCAGCGGAGCGCGCTCGGCCGAGAGGCCGGTTCGAGAGGCCGGTTCGAGAGGCCGGTTCGCGGGTCGGCAGCTTCGTCGGGCATCGGGGTCCTCTCCTGTCCGTGGGACTGCGCGTAATGATCCAACTACTGCCGGTTTGCCGTTCACTCGACGGCCGATCCGCCGCAAGCGGCGGCTACAGACGAGTGAGTCCGAGCCAGGGCGGGGCCGGTTTGCGGTGCGTTTTGCGCGGTCTGCGCCCGCGGACCGTGCGCAACGCACCGCAATGCTTCCCGTGCATCGCAACTAACTGTTACCGGTGGACGTTCATAGCCCGAGGTCCGACGGTGGTCGGGACGGCCGGTGCGGCCCCGGGCCGCGTCCGGTTACGGACCCTCGTCGGGGGCGACGAGGACCTCCGTGGCACCGGACGTCGTCGCGGCGGAGGTCGTCGCGGTGGTGGTGGTGGGGCCCGTCGGGGTGGTGGAGGCGCTCAGAGAGGCGGACGTGCCCGGGATGGCGGTGTTGCCCGGAGACGTAGCCGACGAGGAGGTGGCCGACGAGGAGGTGGTGGTGGTCGGCGGGGTGGTGGTGTCCGGGAGGGCGGAGTCCAGGGAGATGGGGGCGGAGAAGTCCCACAGGGCGCCGGTGGCCCACCACGGCCAGGTGTGGCCGCCGTCCCAGGTGAGGTGGCGGATCTCGGAGCCGGGGGCGAACCGGGTGGCCTCCGTCTCGCCGTCGGGCAGGTTCATCTTCAGGTAGTCCGACCAGCCGCCTCGCCATGGCACGGTCATGTCCGCGGTGCCGTGGATGTGCAGCAGCCGGACGGGGATGGTCGGGCAGGGCACCATCGCCTGGCCGCCGACCACGCCGACGGCGGCGACGAGGTCAGGAGCCTCGCAGGCGACCCGGGCGGCGAGCATCGCGCCGTTGGAGAAGCCCCATACGTACACCCGGCTGCGGTCCACCGGGGTGTGGCTGGCGGCGTCGTCGACGAGCTGGCGCAGGTAGCCGACGTCGTCGGTGGTGGCCTGGCCGCAGCAGCCGCCGGCGTTCCACGCCTCGTGGACACCGACCCCGTAGGCGACCGCGAAGCCATAGGTGTCGGCGAACGGATCCGCCCCGGACATCTCCCGCATGTTCTCGGGGCTGTTGAGCAGGCCGTGCAGAAGGATCACCAGCGGGCGGGCCGTGCCGCGGAACGTGGGCGAGAGCCGCACGTCGGCGTGGAGCTGGTAGGTCCGCCCGGAGGGCAGGCGGTGCACCGTGTCCACGGGCTGCGCCGGCGGGGCGGACGCGGCTGCGGGAGGCGCGCCGGAGGTTGCCGCACCAGGGGCCGTGACCAGCCCCGAGGCAGTGGGCGATCCGGCGGCGGGCAATCCGGTGGCGGCAGGGAGCTGGGGCGCGGCCACGGGGGTGGAGGCGGTGGGCGCGGCGGCTATCGCGGACGGGCCGGCGACATGGGCAGCGCCGGCCGAGGGCCCTGCGGTGGCCGTCGTGGCCGAGGTGACCGACGCGGCATTGGCCGACGCGGATGACAACGGCGACATCGCCGCGAGGACGAGGGTGGCCAGGCCGATGGCGACCACGGCGACGATCCCGACCCCACGCAGCAGCCGTCCCCGCCGGGGCAGCCCGACCCGCGCCCAGCGCAGCACGGACACCGTCCTCTCAACTGCTCGTCTCCGCCCGCTCAGAGCGGTCATCCTAACCCGCTTCCCGTCAAGGACTCCTATACCGGCCTAGAACAGCACAGCAGACCGTCCGATCCGGCCGGATCGGACGGTCTGCGCACCCGCCTGGGTTCGCCCGACCGTGCCGCGATTGCCCGGACGCGGGCACCCACCCGCCTCGGGCCACTCGTCGCGGGTAGACGCCTCCGGCCCCCGCAGCGTCGGCCTAGCGCAACGCCGTGACCGAGGTTCCGGCGACCGCCGAGCACACGTGTAGAACGGCTTCCCGGCCGGCACGGGCGGAATAGGCGGGGTGGAACACCGCTGTGAACGGGCCGAGCCGGTCGCGGTCCACGAGGGCCACCGCGCAGCCCGCGAACCCGCCGCCCGTCATCCGGGCGCCGAAGCAGCCCGGGGCGCCGCTGGCCGCGGCCACGGCCGCGTCGAGCTCCGGTCCGGATACCTCGAAGTCGTCCCGGATACCCCGATGGCCGGCCAGGAGCAGCCGGCCGGCGGTCTCGGCATCCCCGCGGGCCAGCGCGCCGGCGACCGCGTCCACCCGCGCGTTCTCGGCGATGACGAAGCGGGCGCGGCGCAGCGCCACCGGGTCGAGCCGGCTGGCGGCATCCGCCGGCAGGGCGTCAAGGTCGCGCAGCGCCGGCACGCCCAGTGCCCAGGCGGCGCGCGCGCATTCGGCTCGCCGGTCGGCGTAGGCGCTCGTCACCAGCTGGCGCCGCGAGCCGGTGTCGATGACGACGACGGCGAGCCCGGCCGGCAGCGGGACGGGTGTGACGCTCAGCGCCCGGCAGTCGATGCGCAGGGCGTGCCCGACGATCCCCCCGACGCAGGCAAGCTGGTCGAGCAGGCCGGTGGCGGCGCCGACCCAGGCGTTCTCGGCGCGCTGGGCCAGCCGGGCGAGTTCCGTCGGTGTCGGCACCGATCCGGCGAGGTGGGTGCAGGCCAGGGCGACGGCGAGTTCCAGGGCGGCGGAGGAGGACAGGCCGGCGCCGAGTGGGATGTCGCTGGCCAGCGCGCCCTGCCACGGCACCAGGCCGGTCGCGGCGAGCTGGACCGCCACGCCCTCGACGTACCGGGCCCAGCCGGTCGCGCGGGCCGGCGGCGGCGTGTCCACGGCGGGCGGCGGCAGCCCGACGACGGCGGGCGTCGGATCCTGCTCGGACACCAGCCGCAGGTGCGCACCGATGCCGGTCCCCGCGGTCGGGAGGTCATCGGCGCGGCGCAGGGCGATGCAGAGTTCGCGGTCGATCGCCAGCGGCAGGCACAGGCCGTCGTTGTAGTCGGTGTGCTCGCCGATGAGGTTGACCCGGGCCGGTGAGCGCACCAGGTGCGTCGGCCCGCGGCCGTAGACCGCCACGAACTCCCGCACCGCCCGCAGCGCGGCCGGCACCGGCACCGGCACCGGCATCAGGCCGGTCGGATTTGCAGCGGCGCGGCCGAGGTCGGCTCGAGGCCGCCGGGCAGGGTCGCCTCCCCGTCCCAGGTCTCCGCCATGACCGCGCGCAGCCGGCCCGCGGCGTCCTCAGGGGTGAGGTCCCGCGCGGGCTCCGCGAGCATCTCGTAGCCGACGAGATGCTTGCGGATCGTCGGTGAACGCAGCAGCGGCGGATAGAAGTGGGCGTGGAGCTGCCAGACCCCCTCGGGGCGGCGCCGCGAACGGGTCGCCCGGCTCGCGGCGCCCGCCGGATGCGGGCCCGGGGCACCGTGCCAGCCCATCGAGAACGGGAACGGGTGGTCGAACAGGGCGTCGTAGCCGGCGAGCAGCCGGCCCAGCACGTCGGCCAGGCTGTCGCGCTGGGCGTGGTCGAGCTCGGCGAGCCGCTGGACGGGGCGGCGCGGCAGCAGCAGCGTCTCGAAGGGCCACACCGCCCAGAACGGCACGACGACGAGCCAGTCGGAGTCGTCGAGCCAGTCGGAGTCGTCGAGGACGATCCGCTCCGCGGCGCGCGTTTCGGTTCGAATGTAGTCGAGTAGCAGGGAGCTGCCCGACTGGGCGAAGTGCTCCCGCTGGTGGATGTCCTCGGCGGCGGCCTCGTCGGGGAGCGCGTCGCAGGTCCAGATCTGCCCGTGTGGGTGCGGATTGGAGGCGCCCATCGCGGTGCCTCGGTTCTCGAAGACCTGCACCCAGCGCCACCGCTCGGACAGCTCGGCCTCCTGCGCGGCCCACGTGTCGACGACCGCGCGGACCTCGAAGGATGACATGTCGACCAGCCCCCGCCCGTGGTCCGGGCCGAAGCAGACCACCCGGCAGGTCCCGTGCGCGGGGGCGCTGCGCAGCAGGCCGCCCAGCTCGGCGCCGGGCTGGGCGACGCCGGGCTGCGCGGGATCGCTCGCGGCGGGTCGCAACGCCGGGAAGTCGTTGGTGAACACGTACGTGCCCCGGTAGTCGGGGTTGCGGGCGCCGCCCGCACGCTTGTTGCCGGGGCACAGATGGCAGTCGGGGTCGTGCGCGACGACGGGGGGCGTCGCCGCCGCCTCCCGACCGCCGTGCCAGGGGCGCCGAACCCGCCCCGGCGAGACCAGAACCCAGCGGCCGGTCAGTGGATTGAACCGCCGATGCGTGGTGTCGTCCATCGAATCGACAGCCTGCCACGGACGAGGCCGGGCCAGCCCCGTCCGGACCACCCCGGAAGATCTACCGGTGGCCACAACCGGGGAGCATCCACACCCCCCAGTTACCTGACGCAATGATCCGATGACCCTAGAGTCATCGGAGGGACGCCAACATGGCGCGCCGGCGACAATCCGCACGTACGGCGATCCGGACAGGCGACAGGCGGTGTCGTCGGCGCGCCGCGGCCGGCCGGCCGGCCGAAGCATGCAACGCGCATCACACGGCGGACGACCCGGCGGGGCCGGTCGACGGCACCGGCCGGCCCGGGAAAGGTGGGCGGGGATGGATCGACGGATGCTGCTGCGCTCGGCGGTGGCTGCGCTGGGCACCGCCGCGTTCTCCGGGGCGACCTGGCATGCGGCCCTGGCCGCCACCGCCCGGCCCGGGGTGGGGCCGTACGGGCCGCTGCGGCCGCCGGACCGCTCCGGGGTGGCGCTGCCCGCCGGTTTCACTAGCCGGATCGTCGCCCGCTCGCACCTGCTCGTCGGCGCGACCGAGTACGTCTGGCACGACGCACCCGACGGCGGGGCCTGCTTCCCCGGACCCGACGGCGGCTGGACGTACGTGTCGAACTCGGAGGTGCTGATGCACGGCGGCGCCTCGGCGCTGCGATTCCGGGCGGACGGCTCGATCGCCTCGGCGGGGCGCATCCTCGGTGGCACCACCGCCAACTGCGCCGGCGGGGCCACCCCGTGGGGGACCTGGCTGTCGTGCGAGGAGTTCTTCTCCGGACGCGTGTACGAGACGTGGCCGGACGGGTCGCGCAAGGCCGTGGCGCGTCCGGCCCTGGGTCGCTTCGCCCACGAGGCGGCGGCCTGCGACCCCGACCACCGGGTGATCTACCTGACCGAGGATCGCAAGGACGGCTGCTTCTATCGGTTCCGCCCGGACCGCTGGGGCGATCTGTCCGTCGGCCGGCTGGAGGTGCTGGTCGGCGATGCGGACGCCGTGTCCGGGCCGGTGCGCTGGGAACAGGTGCGTGATCCGGACGGCTTTCCCCGGGCGACCCGCCGGCAGGTCCGCGGGGCCCGCCGTTTCAACGGCGGCGAGGGCTGCTGGTACGCCCACGGCGTCTGCTACCTGACGACGAAGGGCGATGACCGGGTGTGGGCGTACCGGGTGGACGCCGGGCGGATCGACCTGATCTACGACCGGGCGAGCGTGCCCGACCCGCCGCCGCTCACCGGAGTGGACAACGTCGTCGGCGCGCGCTCGGGCGACCTGTACGTCGCCGAGGACCACGCCCGCCCCGCGCTGGTGCTCATCACCCCGGACGGCGTGGTCGCGCCCTTCCTACGACTGCCGGCGCACGACAGGTCCGAGATCACCGGCCCGGCGTTCAGCCCGGACGGGCGCCGGCTGTACTTCTCCTCCCAGCGCGGTGTCACCGGGCGCAACCGCGGCGGCATCACCTTCGAGGTGACCGGCCCCTTCCGTCGCTGAGCCGACCGACACGACCGGCTGCCCGGCCCAGGCGATAAAGCTGAACCTGACTTCAACTATAGGGACGTACGATCGCGGGCATGCTGCCCACCGATCTGTTGACCGTAGGCGAGCTGTCGCAGCGCAGCGGATTCGCCCCGTCCGCGTTGCGCTTCTACGAGCGGCAGGGCCTGATCGGCGCCACCCGCACCGCCGAGGGCCAGCGCCGCTACGAACGGCACGTGCTGCGCCGGCTGGCGTTCATCCGCGCGGCCACCGCGGTGGGTCTCAGCCTCGACGAGGTGGCGCAGGCGCTGGCGTCGCTGCCGGACGCCCGCACCCCGACCAAGACGGACTGGTCGGCGATCTCGCGGCGCTGGCGTTCCCGGCTGGACGAGGAGATCACGGCCCTCGAGGCGCTGCGCGACGGGCTCGACTCGTGCATAGGCTGCGGCTGCCTGTCCCTACGGCGCTGCCGGATCTCCAACCCGGCCGACCGGATCGGCGCCCTCGGCTCGGGGGCCCGGGCGCTGCCCGCGACGCTGCGCGGCGCCGGACGGATGCATCACGGCGGCCACCGCCCGCAGCCCGCCCTCGCCGGCACCGGCACCGGCACCGGCACCGATCCGACCGGCCCTGGCACCGATCCGACCAGACCCGCCGCCGGGGGGGACGGGGTGCGTCGGATAGGACAGACGTGACGGCGGGTGGCGCGGCCGGTCCACGACGCGCCAGGGCGAGCCGACGCAGGGTCTCAGGAGGGGTTGTGGGGGACACATATGGGCCGTTTCGGTCGAGCACCGGCTACACGGAGCAGGTCAACGGCCTCGGCCAACGCATCGGCGGCGAACCGATCTCCTCGCTGCCCAACAGAGCCGCGCACCGGCCCGTCGGCCCTGCGCCCACCGGGACCGGCCCGGTGGGCACCCGTCGCCGCCGGCCGATGATCGTCGGGATCGGCGGCACCACCAGGACCGACTCCGCCACCCATCGGGCCCTGACGGCGGTGCTCGCGACGATGGCCCAGGCCGGCGCCGAGACGGTGCTGTTCGGGTCCGCCGAGCTGGACCTGCCGATGTACGCCCCCGAACGGCCCGAACGCTCCGCCGCGACGCTGCGCCTACTCGCCGCCGTGGAGCAGGCCGACGCCGTCGTGATCGCCACCCCCGGCTATCACGGCGGGATGTCCGGCCTGGTCAAGAACCCGCTCGATTATCTGGAGGACCTGCACGGCGCGCCCCGGCCGTACCTCGACGGGCGGGCGGTCGGTCTCCATCGTCTGTGCTCAGGGCACCCAGGCCGCCGTCACGACGCTGGACGCGCTGCGCTCGTGCGTGCACGCCCTGCGCGGCTGGCCGACCCCGTTGGGCCTGACGTTGAACACCGAGGAGCCCCTCTTCGACGCCCACGGCCGGCTGATCGACCCGGCCGCCGCGGCGAGACTCGAGACACTCGTCGACCAGATCATGGGCTTCACCTACGCCTGGTCCCAGGTGATCTGAACCGCCCCCCCGGCCCCCCGGCACCGCCGGGTGACGACGCTCCAAACGTACTGGTTCGCGCCGCCAGTGCGTGGGCGCTCTCCTGCAACGGCTACCGTGGCTGGCCCCAGCAGCGGAGCGCGGTGCCCGGCGGGGACGGACGACAAGGAGATGACAGAGTGCGACGACGGTACGGGCTGTATGGACTCGCCCGGGCAGGTCTGGCCCGGGCAGGTCTGGCCGCCGCACTCGCGGCGACGGTCGTCGCCTGCGGCGGTGGTTCGGACGGCGCGTCGGGCAGCGCCGCGGCGTCCAAACCGGCCGCGAAGGGATCGTCCGTCAAGCTGATGATCATCGCACCGACGGGCACCGCGGGGACGAACTATCCCGAGATGGTGGCCGCCACCCGCGCCGCCGTGCGCGGGGTCAACGCCCGCGGCGGGATCGGCGGACGTCCCGTCGAGCTCGTCCACTGCAACGAGCGCAACGACGCCACCGCCGCGAAGAAATGCGCCCAGCAGGCCGTCGACTCCGGTGTCCTCGCCGTCGTCAGCGAGGTCAGCGGCGCCGGCGGGATCATGCCGATCCTGCAGAACGCGGGCATACCGTCGATCGGATCCGCCGGCATCTCCGCCGACGGCTCCGAGCTCAGCTCCCCCGTCAGCTACGTCATCAGCCCGCTGACGCTCTACCCGGCGGTCTGCCCGGCGCTGCTGGTCAAGTCGGGGGCGAGCCACCTCGGCCTGGTCGGCTACGACCTCAGCGCCAGCGACCGGCTGATCGTCATGGCCGAGGGCGGCGCGAAGGCCGTCAACCATCCGATCAGCCCGAAGATCCGCATTCCGATCACGACAAGCGACTTCACTCCGGCGATCTCCCAGTTGTCCCGCTCCGGCGCCGACGGCGCGGTGCTCGTGGTCTTCGACCAGGCCGCCTACGCGGTGATCTCCAAGTCGGGCCAGCAGATCCGCACTTGCCACGCGGCGAGCACCCTGTCGCCGAAGTACCTGGCCACGCTCGGCCCCGCTGCGGACAAGCTCGTCGTCGCCACCGCCTTCCCGGAACTCAGCCAGACCGCCCACTTCCCCGAGGTCGCACGGATGGTCGCCGAGCTCGACGCCGAGCAGACCGCCGGGGACGCCGACGCCGCCCCCGCCCTGCGCACGACGACGACCACCACCGGGGCGTGGCTGTCGGTGCAGATCGCCGAGAAGGTCGGCAACCAGGTGTCCGGGCCGCTGACGTCGAAGAACCTGCTCGCCCAGCTCAACCGGACCAGGAAGCTGGACCTGGGCGGCATCGTCCCGTCGCTGGACCTCACCGCGACCACCCCGATCCCCGGCGCGGAACGAATCTTCAACACAACGATGCGGGGCGCCCGCTGGGACAGCGCCTCGAAGTCGTTCGTCCCCCTCGGCCCCGAGACCTACAACGGCCTGGACATCCTGCGCCGCGCCGGCTCCTGACCCGCCGCACACCCGCCCCGGGCGCGGGCGTGCGTCCCCAAGGATGGTCAGGGAAGGGGATGGTCAGGGAAGGGGGAGATAGGCCGGTTCGCGGGCCGGCTCGGCATCACCGAGGTAGGCCGCCCGCACGCGCGGGTCGGCGGCCACCTGCGCCGGGGTTCCCTCGGCGATGAGTTCGCCGGCATCGAGGACGATCACCCGGTCGCAGACCTCCATGATCACGTCCATGTCGTGCTCGTTGAGCAGGATGCCCAGCCCCCACTCGTCGGCGAGGCGGCGCAGCAGGGCCGCGACCTCGGCGCTGGCGGACTCGTCCAGGCCGGCGCACGGCTCGTCGAGCAGCAGCACGGCCGGCCCGGCCGCGACGGCCCGGGCGATGGCCAGCAGCCGGCGCCGGCCGTAGGGCAGATCGGAGACGGTGCGCAGCAGATCCTCGCGCAGCCCGAAGGCGTCGACGGCGGCGATCGCCGCACCGGGCAGCGGCCGCGACCGCGGGAAGATCAGATCGGTGAGGTACGCGCGGGCGTCGCGGCGGTCGCTGGCCGCCTGGATGTTCTCCAACACGGTGAGGTCGTCGAACAACTCCAGGTTCTGGAACGACCGGCTGATGCCCGCGCGGGCCCGCCGGTGCGCGGGCAGCCGGTCGAGGCGGACCTTGCCGAGCGTCATCGAGGTGACCGACGCCGGGGTGTAGCCGGTGATCGCGTCGATGATCGTCGTCTTGCCCGCCCCGTTCGGGCCGATCATCCCGACCACCTGGCCGGGAACGACCCGCAGGTCGACGGCGCGCACCGCGCGCACCGCGCCGAAGCTGACCGTCAGCCCCCGCACCGACAGCGCCACCGGCTCGACCGCGCCGATGGACCCACCCCCCGGCGAGGCGACGACAGGTGAGGCTGAAGCGAGCGCCGGGGCGCCGCCAGGAGCCGCGCGCAGCGCCTGGTCCAGCCGGGCGGCATCGGCGCGGCGGCGGCGGTCGGCCGCGCCGGGCAGGTAGCGGTCGTGGAGCAGACGGGCGGTGCGGGCGTTCTCGGGCGCCATCCCGCCGCCGGAGCGAGAGAGCACGACGACGAGGACGACGCCCCCGATCAGCGGCACGTACCGGTCCAGCTCAGCCAGCCAGTCGCGCACCGCGCCGCCGAAGGCGGCGGCAAGCACGGCTGCGGCCGCCGCGACGAGCCAGGGCAGCCAACGCTGCGGCACCGCGGTGCGCCGGCCGCCGGTGCGCCGGCCGCCGGTCACCGCGGCGCCGACGGCGAAGCCGAGCAGGCCGGCGATCGCCGCGACGACGACCCGCAGCAGCGCGCCGAGCCGGCCGAGCCATTCCCCCACCGCGCCGCCGATGCGGGTCGCCAGCGCGCCGGCGGCCATCGTCGCGCCCGCAAACGAGCCGCTCACCCAGCCGACCCCGCCGACGACCGCGTAGGCGATGAGCAGGATCGAGGAGAACGGCGCGAACGCGCCGCCGCCGTAGTCGATGTTGCCGCGCTCGCCGTAGACGTAGAAGGCGTAGAGCACCCCGCCGAACCCGGCGATGGCCGCGGACAGCGCGAACGCGTACAGCTTGGCGGCCACGACGCTGATGCCCAGCGCCGCGGCGGCCCGCTCGTTGGTCCGCACCGCGATCAGCCGCCGCCCGGCCCGGCCGCGGCGCAGGTTCGCGACCGCGAGGGCGACCAGGACGAAGGCGAGCACGGACACGGTCGCGAAGCCCCGCGGGTCGGTCACCTTGTCCAGCGCCACCCCGAGGAAACGTTGGCGTCCCACGACCGTCCCCTCGGGGGAGGCGAGATCGCCGAACAGCGAGCCGAGCGCGTCGTCCCCCGGGGGTGGCGGGGAGTGGTAGCCGCGCTGGAAAAGCAGGGCGTCGACGGCCGCGCCGAGGCCGAGGGTCACCACCGCGAGCTGCAACCCCCGCGTGCGCAGCGCGGGCAGGGCGAACAGCAGGCCGACGACGGCGGTGCCGGCCACCCCGACGGCCATCGCCGCCTCCAACGGCCAGCCGCGGATGGCGACGAGCCGCCCGGCGATCAACGCCGCGATCCCGGAGAAGGCGAGCTGGGCCAGGGAGAGCTGCCCGGTGAACCCGACGAGGACCACGACGGACAGGATGATCAGTGCCCACAGCGCGTTGGCGTCGAGGGCGTCGACCCAGTCGCGGGGCAGCAGCCAGACCGCTGCCAGCATCGCCGCGACGGCGACGGCGACAGCGCGGGGATGGATCCGGCCGCTGCCGAGCACCGGGTGGCGCTCGGCGAGGTGGCCCCGTTCGGGCAGGCCCCGGCCGCGCACCGCCAGGTAGAAGACGATGACCGCCAGCGGCACCGCCCGGTCGACCCCGCGCCACCAGGGATGGTGAGCGACGAACTCGTACTGCGCCTCCACCTCGATGACGCCGAGGACGAGCCCGCCGAGCAGCACCCCGGGAAACGACTGGAACCGTGCCACCAGCGACACCGCCAGCGCCGGCACGATGAGCAGCAGCAGGTTCGGCGCGGACAGCGGATTCTGCAACGGGGCGAGCAGGACGCCGCCGAGCCCGGCGAGTGCGGCGCCGGCGCCCCACGCGCCCACGGCGATCGCGTCGACGGACCAACCGAAGGTGGCGGCGGCGCGCGGGTTCTCGGTGGCCGCCGTCGCGGCGAGCCCCACCGTCGTGAACCGGAAGACCGCCCACGCCGCCGCGACGAGCGCGGCGACCGCGGCGAGCCGGACGAACACGTCCACGCCGACGGATTCGCCGAACAGCTCGACCGTGCCGGTGGGCAGCACCGTCGGGGAGGTGCGCACCGCGCCGGCGAACATCAGCGTCAACGACGACTGGAGAATGATCAGCAGGCCGAGGGTCGCCATCAGCCGCAGCAGCGCCGTCGCCTCCCGCAGCGGGCGCATCACCAGCAGCTGGAACCCGATGCCGATCCCGGCCGTCGAGGCCACGGCGAGCACCACCGCCGGGGCCAGCGGCAGCCCCCACGGGCCGTGCAGGCCGTGGAAGGCGTATGCGGCCCACGCCACCAGCGCGCCCTGGGCCATGTTGAGCACCCCGGCCCCGCGGGCGATCACCACCACGCCCGCGGCGACCAGCGCGTAGAGTGCGCCCGTCCCGAGGCTGAGCAGTGCGAAGCCCATGACGTCGTTCACGGCGGCCCACCCTGCTCCGGGCGCCACGCACCGGCGCGCCCTACCTCATCTCCTGGCGGCCAGCGGCCCGCCCCGGCCACGACGAGCGGCTTCCCGCCCACCGCGCCACGGACCCGCGCGCCGGAACCGTTGATCACGACGACCGACGCAGACGGTACGGTAGGCGTGGCGGGCGTGACAAGCAAACCATCCACAACAGCCCAGACAGCCCACCGCGTGATCAGCGGTCGGCGGTGGCGGCCACCGCGGCCCACGGGACAGCCGGCGGCGGACCAAGTCGGGTGATCGCGGTCTCACAGACGGAAACCGGACGCTCACGGATGTCACCCGGGCGGGCTGCGATCCCGCCCGGACGTGGCACGGGCCGGGCATCCCGCGGCGTCAGGCATGGTGGCCAGGCCCTTCTCCCGGTACATCTAGAACGACCGACCAGAACAGCCACGGGAGTGGGACGGATGACAGAGCTCGTGCCCGGCGCGAATGCGACGCTGCCCCGCGGTCCCGTCTCGGTCCGCCTGATCGGGCCGTTCGACCTGTGCGCGTTGGTGACCGCGGCGCACGGCAAGGTCGACGGGGACGACGACTTCGTGTTCTACAACCAGCCGGCGACGGCCGGCGTCATCCTCAGCGGCGACGAGGTGATGGTCGATCCGGAACAGCTGCGGCCCGGCGCCGAGCGGGTCGTCATCGCCGCAAGCCCCGAGGACGGCACGACGCCCTTCGGCCAGCTGCCCGGGCCCGTCGTCACCCTGCACGACCGGCGCGGCAAGCTCAGCGCCCACTTCACCCCGCCGCCGCTGACCAGCGAGACCGTGGTCACCCTGATCGAGATCTACCGCCGGGGATCGGAGTGGAAGGTCCGCGCCGTCGGCCAAGGGTACGCTGCCGGCCTCGCCGGCCTCGCCCGCGACTTCGGCGTGGACGTCGACGACGACAGCTCGGGCGCCGCCGACCGACACCGTGCCGACTCAGCGCCCGCCAGCCTGCCCGCGGCCGACCTGCGCCCAGCGCCGACCGAGCTGCCCCCGCAGGCTCCCGGCGGCGAGTCGCCCGTCGACGGCGAGCTCGCGGCGATGCTGGCCGACGTCGTCACACTGACGAACGTCGAACGCGGCCGGGAGGGCCTCGCGCCACTCGCCGTCGACGCGAGGCTGGCCGCCGCCGCCGAGGGGCACAGCCGGGACATGGCGGCACGTGGCTTCTTCGCCCACACCAGCCCGGACGGCCGCACCGTGTCCGACCGGGTCACGGACCTGGGCTACCGCTACGCCCGCGTCGCCGAGAACATCGCCGCCGGCCAGACCACGGCCGAGGAGGTCGTCGCCGGCTGGATGCAAAGCCCCGGCCACCGGGCGAACATCCTCATCCCGCAGCTACGCCAGATCGGCGTCGGGCGTGCCACCGGCGGGGAGTACGGCAGCTACTGACGCAGGTCTTCGGCGTCCAGCTCTGAGTCGACCTCGACCGGTCCTGGGGGCGGTCCAGGCGACCGCTACACCGACACCTACTTCTCCCCCGCCTGGCTCGCCGCGGCCGGCATCGGCCCCCGCCTCAGCCCGGACGACTGGGTCAGGGCTCGGTGTGCCCACTGGCCACCGCACCCTTCGCATCTTTGGCCGCCACACCCTTCGCATCTTTCTGTGATCGGACGACGGGACGACCGCGCAGGACGATGAGGTCGGACGCGGCGAGGACGCCGACGTCGGCACGCGGGTCGGCGGGGTAGGTAACGAGGTCGGCGGGGGCCCCCTCGGTGAGCGCGGGATGGCCGAGCCAGGCGCGGGCCGACCAGGTGGCCGCGGACAGGGCGGCCTGCACCGGCAGGCCGGCGCGGCGCAGCTCGGCGACCTCGGCTGCGACCAGCCCGTGCGGCAGGCTGCCCCCGGCATCGGTGCCGACATAGATGGGGATCCCGGCGTCATATGCGGCCCGCACCGTGTCGTACCGGCGAGCGTGCAGGGCCCGCATGTGCCGGGCGTAGGCGAGGAACTTCTCCTCGGCGCCGCGGGCGATGCCCTCGAAGGTGGCGATGTTGACCAGGGTCGGGACGATCGCGACCCCCCGCGCGGCGAACAGCGGAATCGTGTCTTCGGTGAGCCCGGTGGCGTGCTCGATGCAGTCGATGCCCGCCTCGACGAGGTCGGCGAGCGAATCCTCGGCGAAGCAGTGGGCGGTCACCCGGGCGCCGGCCGCGTGGGCCGCGTCGATCGCCGCCTTCGCGGCGTCCGCGGGCCAGCAGGGGGCGAGATCCCCGACACCGCGGTCGATCCAGTCCCCGACAAGCTTGACCCAGCCGTCGCCGCGGCCGGCCTGGGTGACGACCTCGGCGACGAGGCCGTCCGGGGAGACCTCGGCCGCATAGTTGCGAATGTAGCGGCGGGGGCGGGCGATGTGCCGGCCGGCGCGCACCAGCCGGGGCAGGTCAGCGCGATCGTCGACCCACCGGGTGTCGGCCGGGGAGCCGGCGTCGCGCAGCAGCAGCGCGCCGGCGGCGCGGTCGGCGGTGATCTGCTCCTGCGCGGTCGGCCGGTCCACGGCACCGCCCGCGTCGAGGCCGACGTGGCAGTGCGCGTCGACCAGGCCGGGCAGCACCCAGCCGGACACCGTTCGCACGTCCCGGGCCGCGGTGCCGGTGGGCGCGGTGAAGCTGACCCGACCGTCGACGACCCACAGCTCGTCGCGGACCTCCTCCGGCCCGACCAGCACCGTGCCCTGAATCCGCAGGGTCGGCTGACTCGTCACCATCGGGCCGCCGGCCCCACTCCGGGAACGGCCAGCCCGGTACCGGCCGCTGTCCTCATGTTCGCCTCCGCCGCTCCACCGGGCCGCGGGGCGCGCCGAGGCTGGGGCGGCGGGCCGGCCTCAGACGTCGAGCTGGGCCTCGATGGCGCGCAGGCGGTGGCGGGCCAGGGCGAGGTTCGACCGCCCCTTGTCCAGCACCAGGTAGAGGAACAGGCCGCGGCCGGAATGACTCTGCAACAGGCGGATCAGATGGTACTGGCGGCCGAGTGTGATCAGGATGTCCTCGATGGTGTCCTGGAGACCGAGGCTCTCCATGGTCCGCAGCTTCGCCCGGATGACCTCGGTGTTCCCGGCCGCGGCCATCTCCAGGTCGAGAGTGTGCGTGTTACCCACCGTGCCGAGGGTCATGCCGCTGGTGAAGTCGACGAGGGCCGCCCCGAGCGCCCCCCCCCGATCTCCAGTGACTCTTTCAGCGCTACATCGACACTGTTCATATCGCCTCCAGCGTTGTCGAGGTGAACGGCGGCTTCGCCGCCGCCCGTGTGCATCGACGCCTGCTCACGCGAGCCACGCGTCGACAATCGACCCCGCATCACAGTCCCTCGCAGACTTCGAACCGCCCGATCTACGACTGCTCGTCCAACTTTAATCGGCCACGACCGGAACGCACGAGGCTGAACGAAAAAGGTACGTCCGCGGACAGAGAGACCACATCCACCGACAATCTCCACCCCGATCCGAAAAGTCGCCCTAACAACCCAACTTAGCGATCGAATATCTTTGGGTGAGCGTCGAAAAATCATTAATATGATGGTGTCCGGACGACGGGAGGCCGGTCGGGAGGGCCGTCCCGCCCGCGGCAGGCACGGCCGGCCGTGCCGCCGATCCGCTGGGGTGGCAGCGGAAATCCCCCTGCTCGGGCGCCATGATCCGGTGTTGCGTGGGGTAGGAGCGGCGGCATGGCCGATCACCGAGCGACATGGCACCGGGACAGGCTTCGGCGATCCGACGAGCGGCGGGACGACACGCGGGACAGCACGCGGCCGGACGACACGGGGAACAGCGCGCGGCGGGACGACACGCGGCTGAGCGAGGCCCCGGCCGGCGGGTCGTCGGTCCAGGCCGCGAGGCGCGTTGCAGGCGGCCGTCTCGGGCCTGTTCCTGCTCGCCGCGTTGCTCTGGGCTGGATGCGGCTCGCAGCCCGGGGACACCGCACAGCAGGCCGCTGCGGCCCGGCGCGCCCCTGCCGACGCTGCCAGCCCGACCGGGCCAGCCGCTGCGACCAACCCGACGGGCCAGGGCGGTGCCGCCGGTCAGACCAGCACCCCCGTCCCGAGTGGCGCCGCAGGTCAGGGGGGCGCCGCAGGTCGGGCGCGATCGACGCCCGCGCCCGGTGCGGTCGGCCACGGCGACGAGCCCGGACGGCCCGCGGCCGGGGGCGCGGGCGCCCCGCAGCTCCCGATGGGCGGTCGGACACTGCTACCGCATTTCCGGATCGTGGCGCACTACGGCTCGGTGGGCGGCGGCGCACTCGGCGTGCTCGGCCAGGGGACGCCCGAGCAGGCGGCGCAGCGTGTGCTCGCGGCCGCGGCGCCCTTCGCGGCCGGCGGCCGGCCGGTGCAGCCGGCGATGGAACTCATCACGACCGTCGCGTCGGCCTCACCCGGAGCGGATGGTCTGTACAGCTCCGCGCTGTCCCCGGCGGCCGTCGAGCCCTACCTCGCCGCTGCCCGGAAACACCGGATGCTGCTCATCCTCGATCTGCAGCCCGGGCGCGGGCGCTTCCTCGACCAGGCACGCCGGTACGAACGGTTCCTGCAGGAACCGGATGTCGGGCTTGCCCTCGACCCGGAGTGGAAGATGGGGCCGGACCAGGGTCGCGCGAAGGTCACTTTCCGTGC
>NZ_CADCWT010000031.1 GCF_902806485.1 Candidatus Frankia alpina
TTCCACGCCGGCGGCGACCTCACGAGCCCCCCCGTTCGGGATGGCTCCACGGATGGCGTTCCCAGCCCCACCGAGGCGCGGCTCGCCGCCCCGTCCGTTCCGCCAAGCCAGCCCGGACGTTGGACTACGAGCGTTATATTCTGCTTGCCGCACGTGACATACAGCGACGGTCTTCTACGACAGCGAGGTCGGGCGGAGTCAACGGTGTCAGACGAAGTGGCGGTCGGGTCCGGTGTCGGTGACATCGCGTCCCCACCGTCGACCACCGGAATCATCAGGGTGTTCCTTCTCGATGACCACGAGGTAGTACGTCGCGGGCTGCGGGATCTCCTCACCGAGGAGCCGGACGTGGAGGTGGTTGGCGAGGCCGGGCGGGCCGACGAGGCACTCGGCCAGATCATCACGCTGCGGCCGCGGGTCGCGGTCCTCGACGCGCGACTGGAGGACGGTAGCGGCATCGAGGTCTGCCGGCAGGTTCGCTCGGCCGACCCCGACATCGCCTGCCTCATCCTCACCTCCTTCGACGACGAGGAGGCACTCTTCACCGCGATCATGGCCGGCGCGGCCGGCTATGTCCTCAAACAGATCCGGGGCACCGCCCTGGTAGACGCGGTCCGCCAGGTGGCCGCAGGCAAGTCTCTGCTCGACCCGGCGGTCACCCCACGGGTGCTGGTGCGCCTGCGGGAGGGACCGGCCGAGGACGAGCGCCTCGCCGGCCTCACCGACCAGGAACGACGCATCCTGCGGCTGATCGCGGAGGGGCTCACGAACCGCCAGATCGCCAGCCGGATGTTCCTCGCGGAGAAGACGGTGAAGAACTACGTCTCCAGCATGCTGGCCAAACTCGGCCTGGAGAGCCGCACCCAGGCCGCCGTCTTCGCCACCCGGCTGAACAACTGACCCGGCCGGCTAGCGCCCACCCCCGGGCGGGCGCTAGCCGGCGGCCGAGTCGTCCGGCGGCGAGGACACGTGCAGCGCTCCCGGCGGGGTGATGAGCGGGACCAGCCAGGTCACGGTCGTGCCGATGCCGTTCTCGCCGGAGCCGAACCGCATCCGACCACCCAGGTCCAGCGCCCGGCGGCGCAGGTTCGCAAGCCCGCTGCTGCGAGCAGGCTCCGCCGGGGCCGCAGCCGTCGTCACGGACTTCGACCAGGATGTCCACGCTGCTTACCCGCAGCAGCACGTCGATGCGGGTGGCCCGGGCGTGCCGGGCGATGTTGGACAGCGCCTCCTGCAGCGCGGCGAGCATGTGCGGACGGATCGCCGCGGGCACCCGGCGGTCGATGGGGCCGTCCACCCGGATCACGGGGCTGATGCCGAGCGCGCGCTCGGTCTGGGCGATGATCGACCGGATCTCGGTACCCAGGTCGGCATCGCCGAGGTCGGCGGCCGTCAGCGAGAAGATGGTCTGGCGGATGTCGACGATGGTCTGGTCCAGCTCGTCGGCGGCGACGTGCAGCCGGTTCGCCGCCTGGCTGTCCAGGACGCGGGCGAGGCTCTGCAGCTGCAGGCCCGTCGCGAACAGCCGCTGGATCACCATGTCGTGCAGGTCGCGGGCAATCCGGTCGCGTTCCTCGAACACCGCGAGGCGCTCGCGGTCGCGGTGGATGCGGGCGAGTTCGAGCGACAGCGCGGCCTGGCCGGCGAAGGCCGCGGCCATCTCCAGGTCGAGGCGGCTGAAGGTCTCGAGTGGGCTACTCGTGCCGAGGACGAGGATGCCCAGCACCCGCCCGCCATCAGCGGCACGACCATCCCGCCCGTGGCTGCCGCGTCGGGGGTGTCCGCGCCGAGCAGCGGACCACCCTGCGCGGCGGCGCCGACGAGCACGGCTCGCCCGGTGCGCATCGCCTCGGTCATCCGCTCGTTGTCGGTGAAGACCCGGCCGCGCAGGTGCTCCTGCCCCGGCCCGTCCACCACCCCGACGACCAGCCCGGCGGCGTCGGGGACGAGGATCGCCGCGAGGCAGGCGGCGGTCGCCTGCCGAGCACGGCGCGCCACCAGCTCCAGTGCCTCCTCGGGTTCGGCCACCGACAGCAGCGCCGTGGTGATCTCAGCGCTGGCGGCCAGCCAGGCCTGGCGGCGCCGCGTCGCCTCGTACAGGCGGGCGTTCTCGATCGCGAAGCCGACCGCGGCGGCCAGCGCGCTGACCAGACTCTCGTCCTCCGAGGTGAACTCGCCACCGCCGCGCTTCGCCCCGAGGAACAGGGTGCCGAACGCCTCTCCCCGCACCATGATCGGGACATTGAGGAAGGTGTCGAACCGGGGATGACCCGGGGGGAACCCGACGGCGGCCGGATGGCGCGTGACATCGGGGACCCGCAGCGGTCGGGGATTGCGCAGGCTCTCCCCGATCAGCCCACGCCCCAGCCGCAGCCGGCCGATCATCGCGGGCACGCCCTCGGCGAACCCGACGTGGATGAGTTCGGGGATCTCGCCTGCCTCGCCGATGACCCCGAGGGCGCCGTACTCGGCGTCGACAAGCTGGCTGGCCGCCTGCGCGATGCGGCGCAGCGTGACCGGCAGGCTCAGTTCCCGGGCGACGTCGACCACCGCGTCGAGCAGGCCCTGCATCCGCGACTGCGTCGATGCCACCGCGTCGACCTGCGCGGACAGGCGGGTACGCAGCTCATCGAGGGACAAAGGACCGGCCAGGGCCGGCGATTCACTCATGCGCCCGGCTCCGGCAACGGATACGGATTCGGAGGGCACAACGGTCATTGCGGGTGATTCCTCCTCGCTCCGCCTGGTTCCCTGTCAGACCCCCGGCGAAGAGCGGTCACCCGAAGGCGGGATCACTGTGGCGATGGGATCACTGTGGCGTGCAGGATATCCACCAGCACGATTTCGGGGAACACCTGCTGCGGTGGCCCGGCTCCCTTCCGCCGCCGACGCCCGGGTCCGCCGCGCCGCCGACGACGCGGCGTGGTCCGCCGTGGCGCAACGTGGAGCGTGAGGCGCGACCAGAAGTACAGTGTGCTGCATGGCAGTGCTGCGCCTCTTCCTGCATCGCGATCGCGTGACGGACCTGGGTCGGGCCGTCAGCGCGGCGTGTACCGGGCGGGTCTGAGGCGCCTCATCGCCGCCGCCCGGCGGGTCGACTGACAAGTCCCGCCGCCGCCCTGCCGTGCCTTCGCCGGCGAATCGGCGCGCCTCAGCCCCGTCCGCCTTCCGGTCCCGCACCGCGTCGGGCCCGGCCGCCTTCCGGTCCCGCACCGCGTCGGGCCCGGCCGAACGCTCCCCGTGCGCTCCCGAGCGCACCCCGCCGCCCGGCTCGCGGCGTCCCACCGGGGTGAACGGCCGCCCCCGCGCGTGCCCTGCCCCCTGCCGGCCGGCCGCACTCCCGGCCGCCACGGTGGCACCGCTCGCCTCCACCGTTCTGGGAGTCCCCGTGCCTCTTCTGCACCCGGCGCTCATCGCCGACCCGGCCCGCCACGCCGAACCCCTCCTGCCGACCGAGTGCCTCAGCGACGAGCCGGGCACCATCGACCTGGCGACGCTGCGGGATCTGACCGCCGCCCTCGCCGGGGTGCCGCGGATCTGGCGCCCGGTGATCCACCACCGGGCCGACCGCCGCTGGTACACCCGGCTGCTGCTGTCCGCGACGGTCGAGGTGTGGTTGATCGGGTGGTATCCGGGGCAGCAGACCGAGGTGCACGACCATGGGGACGCGCTGGGAGCGATGGCGGTCGCCGAGGGCCGCGTCGAAGAGGACCGGTACGACCGGAACTGGACGATCACGCGGGTCCGCGAGCACGTCACCGGCTCCGCCGTCGGTTTCAGCGCGGCGCACGTGCACCGGGTCGCCAACCGCGGGCTGGAGGTCGCCACGACGATCCACGCCTACTCCCCGCCGGAGCTGCCGATGCGCTTCGCGCCGACGCAGAACGACGCCGACGTGCGCGCCGCAGCCGTCCCGACGACGGCGGTCGCGGCCTACGCCGGACGAGACGTCGCCAGCGCCGGCGCCACGCGATGACTGTCGGCGCAAGCCGGATCGACGCGCTGCTCGCCGCGGCCCGTTCCCGGCTGCGGCGCCTCGAACCCGCCGAGGCGGCGCGGACCCTGGCCGAGGAGCCGGGCAGCGTCCTCGTCGACATCCGGCCGGCCGCCCAACGGGCCGCGGAGGGGGAGATCCCCGAGGCTGTGGTCGTCGAGCGCAACGTGCTCGAATGGCGCTTCGACCCCACCAGCGACGCCCGGCTGCCGATCGCGACCGGTGACGACCTTCAGGTCATCGTGATCTGTTCCGAGGGCTACACCTCGAGCCTGGCGGCCGACGCGCTGCGCCAGCTCGGCCTGTGGCGAGCCACCGATGTGATCGGCGGATACCACGCCTGGGCCGCTGCGGGCCTACCGACCCGCGGCGGTGCGTGACCGACCGACGCCGATCGCCCCACCCGGTGGCACGCTGCCGGGTCTGCTCGCCTACCCCGAGCCACGTTCACGGCACTTGCACCAGCAAAAGCGTCGAATGTGGTTCTGCGCACATTTCACTGCCGAATCCGGCCTGACGGCGCCACCCGAACGGGGTACCCCTATTCGTCATCTGCCCGCAACCCGGCCGCGCTCGGCACCGGATCGGTGATCGTAGGCCGCTCGATGGGGGCCCCCGTGGCCCGTGTCGGCCACCCGACAGCGATCTCCCCGGTGCCCGTTTCCGCTGTCCACCAGCGATTCCGGCCCCGGCGGGCCGCTGCGGCCGGCATGCAGCCGCCGCTCCCCCAGAGATCATCGAGCTCGGGTCGCGGCGATGCGGACCCTGCGGACGGTGCCCCGATGTGCCCCCGGACAACCCGCCGGAGCACTCCGGACGTCTGCGTTCCGGAACCCTTGCTATCCGGTCGAGAGACGTCTATGTTCCTCGGTTAACGAGACGAGACGGGATCGTTTCCGAGCGGAACCCGCCCCGGTATGCCGAGCAAATGGCGCCGTCGGCGGATTCCTCCCGGAACACCAGGGGGCTTCTCGCCGCAAGAAGGTTGACCTGCCTGTCTGGGGTGTCGCGCTACGCCGGATTTGGCGGTCTGCAAAGCATGTGTCCGCCTTTGCAACGTCAGCAGGAGACGGTATGCCCAGTCAGCCCAGCGTGCTATTTGTCCAAAGCTCCGCCGCACTCAGTTTCCTGTTCGCCACGTGCCCCTGCGTCTGCGGTGATGCCCGATGAGCGCCGGCGTACCCGTTCTTCCCGGTCGTGATCTGCCGCCGCAGCCGTTCGGGGCCGGATGGCCCGCGTACTGGCGCCAGGATGCGGCCTGCCGCGACGGCGATCCGGACGCGTTCTTCCCCCCCGACGGCCGCAACACCAAGGCCCGGGCCGCCGCCGAGACCCGCGCCCGCAAGATCTGCTCCGAGTGCCCGGTGCAGCGTCCCTGCCTGGCCACCGCGATCTTCCGGCAGGAGGAGCACGGAGTGTGGGGTGGGCTGACCTCGGACGAACGCGCCACCGTCGTGCCGCGCGGCCGTCTGAGCGCCGAGGACGCGCTGGTGTTCGCCGACCGCCTGCTGCTGTCAGTCTCGGTCGCCAGCTGACCCACGAGAACACCCGCGGCGAACGGCCCGCCCCGGCTCGGAGCCGGGCCGTTCGCCGTCGAAGGTCCCGCCACCTCGAGCCCGCCCGACCTGGCGTGCGCGCGGGCTTCGGTGTATTCCCCAGCTGGTATATTTCCGCATTCCTGAACCGCTCGACGCGGCCATGTGCTGGAATGCGAGTGCAGCCATGTTTTCCACGTTCGGTATCACGTCACTCGGTGGTGTCCGGTGAGGCCGCCCCACCGGTTGCTGTTGCTGCGCCACGCCAAGTCCGGCTGGGCCGACGGATCCATCCCCGACATCGACCGGCCGCTGTCCGACGCCGGTCGCCGCGGCTGCCGGCTCATCGCCCGCCACCTCGCCGACCACGGGTTGGCCCCCGACCTCATCCTGTGCTCGGCCGCCCTGCGGACCAGGCAGACCGTCGAAGGCATCGCCTCGGCGCTGCCCGCGGACGTGCCGGTGCTGGTCGAGGACCGCCTCTACCTGGCGGAGGCGCAGGCCCTGCTGGAACGGTTGCACGAAGTCGACGACGGGGTGCCGAGCGTCCTGCTCGTGGGGCACAATCCCGGCATCCACACGCTCGCCGTGGCCTTGCTCGCCCCCGGCGAGCGGCTCCGGATCCCCACCTTCCCGACCGCCGCCTTCGCCGTCGAGGACCTGGCCGTGTCGCAGTGGGCCGAGCTCGGCCAGGACTCGACCCGGCTCGTCTCGTTCGTCACCCCCCGCGCGCTGCGTGAGAGAGCCGAACCCCCGGCAGGGTCGAGCTGAGCGGGAGATCCAGCGGGGCCTACGTGACCGCGGCGCGGGCAAGCTCGGCGTCAGACAACCTGGCTGCTAGTACGCCTGATCCATGATCCGGGACGCCAGGGCGATGGCGCCGCCGCCGACGAGCAGCACGGCGGTAACGATCCACAGCGGCACCGAGGCGAAGATGAGCGCGAAGCACCCGAACACGAAGCCCGCGATCAGCAGCACCACCGCGAGCCACGAACCCGTGTTGGCCTTGTGGTGACCGGTCTCACTCGCCACGTCCACTCCTGTCACTTTCATCCCATCCGCCGGCCGGCGGAGCATTGCGCCTCGTTCCCGCTGCGAGACTACCCGCGAACACCGATGTCGGATGCCCGGCGCCGGTGTGCATTCGCCCCTTCTTCCGACCCGCCCGCGCCGGGCGGGTCGGCAGGGTGATTCCCGGACCGCGCCGGGCCCTTCGGCCCGCCGTGCGGGGATCGTCCGGGGTCCGGCCGCGTTCAGCTGAACCCGGCGATCCGGCGCAGATCGACGAGCTGATCGTCGAGCCAGCGCCGGACGTCGTGGGTGCGGACCTGTTCGGCGGCGGCGGACAGCCGGCGGTGGCGTTCCTCCAGCGGCATCGTCAACGCCGTGTACAGGGCGTCCGCCATCTGCTGGATGTCGAACGGCTGGAGGGTCACCGCGAACTCGCCGAGTTCCTCGTGGGCGCCGGCCATCTCGGACAGGGCCAGCACACCGCCACGGCGGTTGACGACCGCCACCTCCTTCGCGACGAGGTTCATCCCGTCGGCGATCGCGTTGACGATCAGCACGTCACAGATCGAGTAGGCCGCCACGGCCAGCGGGAAGTCCTCCACCATCCGCAGGTCGATCGGCTGGCGGCCCTCCTTGGTGTGCCTGGCGTTGATCTCGGCGACGAGGGCGCCGATGAGCGCGATGTAGTCGGCGTACTCCGGGACGTCGGTGCGGCTGGGCTGCAGCAGGGCGAGGAAGCTGACCTTGCCGACCAGCTCGGGATGCTGATCGAGCAGCGTCCCAAAGGCCAGGAAGCCGCGCACGACGTTCTTGCTCGGATCGGTACGGTCGACGCGCAGGATGAGCTGGCGATCATCGTCGAGGAAGATGTAGCGCAGCATCGCGACGTGCGCCGCGACCTCCTCGGACGCCTGGGTGGCGTCGAGCGCGGCCGGATCGACCGAGATCGGGTAGTAACGGGCGCGGACCACCCGGTCCCCGACCGTGACGGTGAGCTGCTCCAGGTCGACGGGCAGGCCGAGGAGCTCCTGGGCGCACAGGACGAAGTTGCGGGCGTAGCGGCGGATGTGGAAGCCGACGACGTCGCTGCCGAGCAGCCCGCGCAGCAACCGCTCGCGGATGTCGCCGGGCAGGATGCGCCACTCGTCCGGGCCCGGCCAGGGGATGTGCACGAAGTGGGTGAGCACGACGTCGGGGCACTGCTCGCGGACCCAGTCGGCGACCAGGTAGAAGTGGTAGTCCTGCAGCAGGACGAGGGCCTTGCCGCCACGGGCGCGCACCTCGTCCACGACGGCGTCGGCGTAGGCGCGGTTGACCGCCGCGTACCCGTTCTCGAAGGCATCGTGCTCGGCCCTGGTCAGCACCGGCGCGAGCGACCGGCCGTAGAGGCCGTGCTGGATGAACCAGAGGATCGGGTTGGACCACACGCTGTAGAAGTCGGCGTAGGCAGTCGGGTCGGTGACGACGAGGCGAACCCGGATCGCCGGACCGTCCGACTCGCCGTCCACCACGTGGGGCTGGGGTTGGATCTGGACGAGGATCGAGCTGCCGGCGCTCTCGGAGGCGACGACGGCGTCCTCCTCACCGGCGGCACCACAGACCCAGACGGCGTCGTCGAGGTGTTCGGCGAGGCCGGACAGAGCCGAGACGAGGCCCCCGGCACCTCGGTTCACGGTGCGACCGGAGGCGTCCCGATCGAAGCTGACAGGACCGCGGTTGGACAGGAGTACGAGAGGCAGGTCGAGGGGGATGAAGTCCGACACGGCGGATGCAGCCTCCTGGTCACGGGCGGTACTCGGCGTCCGGTGCCGCTCATCGCTGTGGCGTCCGGGCGCACGGGGACAATCCGGACTGTAGTGAGCCCCGCATCCGGATGCACCGCGTTGCAGGGCGCCTGGAGCGTTGTTACCCAGACCTTCACCTGGTCACTATTGTCACCGGCACCATATCCGTCCGTAACGCCCACTCCCCCGCAGTATGGGGATCCGGGAACCTGCAACGACGTCAGGTGTGCCTACAATCACGAAGAGTGGTGCTACAATCCATCCCGGTAGTCCCGGACCTCCTGCACCGCCGAGCCAAGGGACGCCAGCGACATCTGCAATGTGTCACGCGTCTCGACAAGCGCGCTCGTCAGCTGCTCGACGGCGCGATGCTCGCTGCCGTCGGTCGCCGCGATCACCATCGCCTGCGCCTCCTCGATCATGCTCAGCGCGCCCTCGAGCTGGCCGGCGACCTCCTCGGTACGCCGGAACGCCTCATCGAGCTGTGCCTTGACGTCGGCGATCATGCCTGACACCCGTCCTCATCCCTTCTTGGAGCTACCGGCCCGCGAGCCCGACGCCTGCTCGGTGCTCGAGCCGAGCCCGAGGCCGAAGCGAGCTGCGGCCGCGAGCGCGAGCAGCGCCGCGGCCACGTCGACCGGCGCCATCGGTGCGAGCCGGAACGTGGCGACCACTGCCAGCGCAGCGGCGCCCGCTCCCAGAATGCCTGCCCGCAGTACCGCCCTACCCCCACCTTCGGTACCGGCCGCCACGGCCACCAGCGCCGCCGCGAGCACCGCCGCGCCGACGATGCAGGGCGTCCCCGCCGCCTGTGTGAAGACCCGCAGCACCCCCACGACCACCAGGCTGAGCAGGCAGGCGAGCGCAGTCATCAGCCCGGCCGACGCCGAGCCGGACGCCTTGGCCACCGCCCGCAGCTCGGCGGCCTTGCTCATCGCGTCCAGGCACAGGTCGTAGGCCTGGCGGGGAGCGGTGCGCGGGTCGACCGGGGCGGCCGCCGCCGGCTGCCCGCCGCCGCGGCCCTCGCGCCCCGACCGGCCCTCCCGGGCCAACCCGCCTTCCCGAGCCAACCCGCCTTCCCGGGCCTGCCGGTGACGCTGGCGGGCGGCGGCGGCATGGTCGTCGTCTGGCCCGCCGCGCAGGTCCCGCCCGGCACGCGCCAGCGGCCGCCCGGGCCGCCGCTGGGCCGGTGCGTCGGCGCCGCCTCTCGAGGTGGACTTCTTGGTGAGCGCGACCGCGGCGCCGGCAGCAGATTCGGCGGCGGCCGGCTTGAGCTGGTCGAGGTCGGTGAGCCCGTACTGGGCCAGCGGCTCGGCGACCTGCGCCCAGACGCCCTCGACTCGGGCCCGAATGTCCGCGGCGGCCTCGCGGTGCCGGCGTGCCTGCGCCCGGCTGCCCTGACGCCGCTGGTAGGCGTCCCGGTCGGCGCGGGCCCGCGCCGCGTCGGAGGTGCCGAGCAGCCGGCGGTACTGCATCGCCGCCTTCAGCGGATCGTCGAGGTCGAGGTCAAGGTCGGGATCGGGGGCGGCGCCCACCGGCCCGCTCGAAGCGGGGACGGTCGTGATCGCACCCGCGTCCGGGACCGCCGTCGCGCCGCGCTGCCACGACCCGGCGATCGACCATGCCTCGGGCGTGCCCACCGACTCAGCTCCCGCCACCATTGCGCTCCGTCCTCCCCCGGCCCCTGCTCCGGCCCCTGCTCCGGCCGGCCGGGTGGGCCCCGCCTCCCGGCGGGCACCCGCCCATCCCGCGACATCTGGATCTTCCTGCCCGATCGCCACCGGTCTACCCGCGCACCATGGGTGCGAACGGCACCACCGTGCGCGGCTCGGACTGGGTGTGCCGATCGAACAGCACCGCCCGGTTCGGCATCGTCCCGCCGGCGACCGGTCGGTGGCCCGCCATGGCGAACAGGTCGCTGCCGGGCACCCCGGCCGCCGCCCACGCCGCGATGTCGTCCCGGTTGACCGGCCCGAGGTCCTCCACCATCCGGGACACCCCCCGCCACCAGCCGACCAGGTGGACGCGCATGGCCGGGCCGCGGCGGGTGACCGTGCGCAGATCGTCGAGCCCGGTCCGGCGCGACTGCGGATCACGCACCTCCAGTGCGGCCCGCCCAGCGTCCATCGCGAACACCACCACCAGCCGCAGCGGCGGCGGCGGGCCGCCCGTGCCGGCAAGCGCCGCGTCCTCCCGGGCCCGGGTCTCGTCCGCGGCGGCGGCGAGCACCCCGCGCAGCCCGGTGACGTCGGCGACGCGGACGGGGTGGCCGGCGCGACGCATCCGCTCGGCGAGGATCTCCGCGGCGCCGAGCGCGGTCGGCTCCGCGGCGACGATCTCCGCGACGAGGCCGCCGGCCGGCAGCTGGGCCGCGATGCTGGCCGCCGCCGCCTGCACCATGCCGATCGCCTCCCGGCGCAGCGGGCCGAGCACGGCGAGATGGCGCCCGGGTGAGGCGGCGAGGCGGGCCCCGACCGCCGCCGGGGCGAGGTCGACGGGCACCCCGACCAACGCGAGCGGGTCGCCGGCGGGCTGAACGGCGCCGGACAGCGCGACGGCGGGCACGTCCGCGCGGATCGCGGCCGATGGTTCGTCCCCGATCGGGGCGGCGGCGGACTCGATCGCCACCGGCGCCGGCCGGCCGTCCAGGGCCCGGTAGACCGGGTTGTCGTCGAGGATCGCCGGGGCGTGGCCGACGAAGACCCGCGGCCGCGGCACCGACGGCAGGCTGCGGGCCGCGGTGGTCGCCAGCCGGTCACGCAGCCGGGAGATCACCACCGGATCGGGGAAGGCGACACGGACGAGCTCGTTGCCGGCGGGATGGCCATTGCGCCGGTTCACGATCGCCTCGCCGACGCCGCCCAGCGCGCCCGCGGCTTCGTTCGCCGTGGACAGCAACACCCGCGACTCCGAGATCGAGGTGCGCAGCGCCACCCGCAGCGCGAACTGGCCGAAGATCGAGCCGCGCTTGCCGGCGGTGGAGTCGAGGGCGTCGATGCCGGACAGCGTCTGGCTGGCCAGGAGCAGGTGGACGCCGTAGGCGCGGCCCTGCCGGGCCAGGACCTCCAGGTGGGCGACGCCCTCGCGGGCGATCTCGTCCATCGGGGTGAGCATCACCTGGAACTCGTCCACGACGACGATGACCCGCGGCCAGGCGGAGCTGCGGTCGCCCGCCCGCAGGCCCCGCAGGTCCCGCGCGCCGACCGCGCGCATCGCCACCGATCGGCGGCGCATCTGTTCACGGACCGCGCGCAGGACGGCGACGCCGAACTCGCGGTCGCTCTCGATGCCGACGGTGTCGGCGTGCGGCAGGAAGAACGGATCGGTGGGGCCGGCGGCGAACTGGGCGAACTCCAGGCCCTCCTTGAAGTCCAACAGATGGAAGCGAACCTGGTCGGGGGCATAGCGGGCGGCGATGCCGTAGACGATGTCGAGCAGCAGGGTCGACTTGCCAGCGCCGGCCTGGCCGCCGACGAGGGCGTGCACGGTGTCGTCGGCGAAGGTGAGCCGCACCGGGCCGTCGGGACCCTGGGCGACCGGCACGGTGACCCCGGCGGCGCTGTCGGACTCCCACAGGGCGCCGGGCAGCAGCTCGGCGATGCCGGGAGGGCGGGATGCCTCGCGGGTGGCCGCGTCGGCGACCTGCTTGGTGACGGCGGTGACGAGATCCGGCGGCGGCGGGGGGTCGAGCTGGACGGGTAGCAGGCCGGTCAGCGAGGTGCGCCACAGGCCCGGCTGCGCGCCGCGCCAGTCCGGCCGGTCGGCGAGCAGCTCGACGGCGGTGAACACCACCGAGTTCGGCAGTGGGTCGGCGACCGAGTCGGCCTCCTCGTCCAGACGGAGATCGTCGGCGTCCGGATCGGGCGGGGTCACGTCGTCGATGTCGTCCGCGCCCGCCGGGTCGGTCTGCAGCGGGGCGAGCTGGACGATGGAGATCACATGGACGCCGCAGGCGGGCCCCTGCGCGGCGACGGCCGACAGCGACCGGGCGCCCTCCTCGTACAGGCGTGGATCACCGAGCAGGACCAACAGCAGCCACGGTTCCGGGCGGCCGTGGCCGGCGTCCTCCCGTTCCCGCAGCGAGTCGAACCGGCCACCGAGGCGCTCGACGGTGATCCGGCCCACCTCCGCGGACAGCTCGGCGAGGCGCTCCTCCAGCCGGGCGCGGGTGGTGATGGTGGTTGAGGCAACGCCGGCCGCCCGCAGCGGCGCGAAGCCCGCGAGGCCGGCGCCGAGCTCGTGCGGGTCGTAGACGACGAGACGGACCCGACCGGCGGGCAGCGCGGCGAGGATTCGGGTGAGCAGCCCGCGGACGAGGTCGACCGCGGCGGCGCGCCGCGCCCGCACGGTCTCGATCCGCAGGTTGCGGCCGTCGAGCAGCGGCACCGCCAGCGGCACCGTGCTGTACGGCGCGCCGGGATCGTCCGGCGGGATGACGACCTGCCCGACCTGCCACAGCCCTGGGCGGAAGCGGGCACCCACGCCGCCGGCCGCGGCGGGCACGGCGCCGAACGGCCCGTGCCGCCAGTCGGGGGCGGCCCAGGAGGCACCGGCGAAGCCGCGGGCCCCGCTGCGGGCGATCATCCGGGCCTGGGCGAGCGAGGCGTCGACGTCGCGCGGCCAGTTCGACGCGGCCAGCCGACCCGGGCCACCCGCCGCAGCCGCCGCGGCGGTGGCCGGCGGGCCGCCGCGTTCGAGCGCGGCCGCCTGCTCCTCCAGCCGGTCGGCGAGGGCCAGCGCCGCGCCCAGCGAGGACTGAATACCGGCCACGAGCGTGCGCGCCCGCCGGGTACCCGACATCGTCGACCTCCCCACACCATCTCTGCACCGCACCGGGTAGCCGCCACCGCGTCGGGCACCCCGCGGCGGAATTCCCTCAACGACCATGACACGTCCGAGGGAGCAAACATCCCAGAACCCGCCGACCGGCCGAACTGGCGTGCCCGCCGGGAGGCCGCGCGAGACCATGCCGTTACCGAACGGGACCGGATGCTGACCATGGCCACGCTATCGACGCCCCGGCGCCGACGTGGCTGTTCGGACCCGGATCACACCCGTCGCCCCCGCACGGACGACGCCCGGACCACCCCCGGCTGCCGGCGCGATCCGTTCGGGCGGGCGTCCGCGCGCCGCGGCATGTGGGCCACCCGACACGGCTTCGAGGCATCGAACCGGTTTCGGTGACCCATGACCATGACATGACCGCCGCGGCCCACGACGGGGTGGATGGTGCGATGTTCACGCCGATCCGGCAGACACCGCACGACCGGGACCGATATGCGCCACCGCGTGCGTGTTCAATGGCCGGGCTAGGGCAGCGTCCCGGCGGGAGCTCGACGAGCCGGCCGCGGGGGCGCAGCATCGATGGCCACGCGGGAAGGGGATCATGGTGACGGACGGCGCCGATGCGGCGGGCATCGCCGGCACGGCCGACCGCATCGCCGGCACGGCCGACCGGACCGACGGCCCGGCGGGCAGCCCTCCGCCCGGCGGACAGCCCGATCCCGCCGCGCCGAGCGCAGGCGGCCGGGGGGACCCGATCGTGCCGGAGCAGCGGCCGCTCGCGGTCATCGACGTGGACGGGGTGGTGGCCGATGTCCGGCACCGGCTGCGATTCCTGCGGGCCTGGCCCGGAGACTGGGATGCGTTCTTCGCCGCGGCCTCGGCGGACCCCCCACTGGCCGAGGGGGTGACGCTGGTCCACCAGCTCGCCCGCGACCACGAGGTGGTGTGGCTGACCGGGCGGCCGGAGCGGTCCCGCACGGCGACCTCGCGCTGGCTGGGCGAGCAGGGCCTGCCCCTGGGGGAGCTGCGGATGCGCCCGGACGACGACCGCCGCCCGGCCCGGCTGTTCAAGCGCGCCGAACTGCGGCAGCTCGGCGCGTGCCGGCAGGTCGCCGTCGTCGTCGACGACGACCCAGCCGTGGTCGACCTGCTCCGTGCCGACGGCTGGCCGGTGCTGCGGGCCGAGTGGCTCGCCTACGAGGCCACCCTGGGCAACGCCCAGGAGTCCGAGGGCCGCACCTGAGCGGCCCTCGGCTCAGCCCGGCGCCGCAGATGCTAGGACGTAGGGGTCAGGCGGTGCTGCGCCGCGTGCGCCGG
Source organism: Candidatus Frankia alpina (assembly GCF_902806485.1). Taxonomy (GTDB): domain Bacteria; phylum Actinomycetota; class Actinomycetes; order Frankiales; family Frankiaceae; genus Frankia; species Frankia alpina. Next base: position 14,427 of record NZ_CADCWT010000031.1, read on the forward strand.
CTGGCGAGCTCGTCGCCCGGGTGGGAGGCGGGCGGCTGCCCGAGGCGCTCGCAGGGCAGCTCGGCAAGCTGGCCGCGCATGTCGCGCAGGGCGCGGCCGACCGCGATCGCGAACACCCCCTGGCCGCCACGAACCAGATCGATCACCTGGTCGTCCGAGGTGCACTCGTACACGGTCGAGCCGTCGCTGATCAGGGTGAGCTGCGCCAGGTCATCCACGCCCCGGGTGCGCAGGTGCTCCACGGCGACCCGGATGTTCTGCAGCGAGACGCCCGCCTCCAGCAGCTTGCGGACGACCCGCAGGACGAGGACGTCCCGGAAGGAGTACAGCCGCTGGCTGCCCGAGCCGGACGCGCCGCGGACGCTGGGCACGACCAGGCCGGTCCGAGCCCAGTAGTCGAGTTGGCGGTAGGTGATGCCTGCCGCCGCGCACGCTGTCGGCCCGCGGTATCCGACGTCGTCCCCCGGGGGGTCGGGGATCTCGTCTGGAAAGAGCTGGCCCTGCTCGATCATCGTCGTACGCACTTCGCCGCCATTCCAGCCCCATCCTCCGGATCGATCCGAGTCGGTCCAGGCGGTCCCGGTCACCCGGTCCCGCCATTCCGGACACCCAGCCCGGTCGAGTCACTTCCACCGCCACGTCCGGATCGTCCCGACCGGACACCACCGACCTCACACCGACGCGCCCGGGACCACCGCACCGCGGGTCCACAGCTCCGGGCGCGGTCGCCGTCACCACCTCCCCGGCAAGGTCAGAGCCGGAGCGCGTTCGTCCACCGACGCATCCGCCGTGGGCACGGGCGGCCACGAGCTCCGGGTTCAGGGTCCTCCGACCGTAGGAGCGACGCGCTGTTCGTTCAATGTTCTAAGCCGGCGTGTCCGTAGTCCAGCGGACATTAATGGTCATATCGGACAAAAAGGAATCTCGATACGAGCCGTCATGGCCGGACACGTGCCACAGCCGTCTTGCCTGCTCGGAGCGCGACGGGCGCCGAGGCCCGCCACGTCAGGGAAAGAGGCCCACCGACCGGCCCGAGTCGTGCCACACCCGCTCCCGGCGGGGGTGGACCCGCAAACGGGGTCGCGGCGTCTGCCCCCTCCCCGACACGGGGCAGCCGACACGGGGCATCCAGGCCGCCGTGGAGCTGATCACATCGCAGGTGAGGGGCGCGGGCGCCGGCCGCGCGGCCGGCGCCCGCGGGAGGACCGGACACGCGGGAACCGGGGATGCCGCGAACCGCGCGGGAACCGGGGTGTTACGGACGCTCAGGAGCCGGGGGTGTTGAAGTCCTCGGGAAAGATCGTGTCCAGAAACTCCCGGAACTTCTCCAGTTCGCTCTCCTGCTCCTGCTCCTGCTCTTCGGGAACCGTGATCCCGGCCTCCGCCAGGACGGCCTCGACGCCGTAGACGGGCGCGCCCATCCGCATCGCCAGCGCGATCGCGTCGGACGGACGAGCCGAGACCTCCACCCCGTTGCCGAACACGAGCGTGGCGAAGAAGACGCCGTCCTGCAGGTCCGTGATCGTCACCCGGGTCAGATCCGTCTGCAACGCCCGCAGCACGTCCCGCATCAGGTCATGGGTCATGGGTCTAGCCGTCGTGATGCCCTCCTGGGCGAAGGCGATCGCGGTCGCCTCGACGGCACCGATCCAGATGGGCAGATACCGCTCACCGCCCACCTCCTTGAGCAGGACGATCGGCTGCTTCGACGGAAGCTCGACTCGCACGCCGACGATGTCCAGCCGATGCACCGATCTACCTCCTCGCGCAGGTGGGGCAGGGCAGGATGTTGTGACCGGAGCCAGAAAACCCCACAGGGGAGACAGTATCCCCGCATCCGCCCGGCGTCAGCGCGCCCACCGGTTCCGCTGCCCGGCAGGGCACTTCCGCCCTGGCCCCGACCGGCCGTTCAGCTCGGCCGGCCGGCCGCCAGCCGGGAACGCAGCAGGGCCGCATGCAGCCGGACCAGCAAGGCCGCCAGCTCATCGGCGGTCTCCGCCTGCCGCCCGGCGTTGTCCCCGCCACGCTGGCCACGCAGCGGCGCGGTGGCGGCCTCGATGAGACCAGCTTCACGGTCTGCGACGGTTCGGGCCGCCCGCAGATGCCTGGCCTGGACGCCGTGCCCGGCAAGCAGCGCGACCGTGCGGGCGACCAGCAGGGCGTCGGAGTCGTAATACCCGCCGCCCGCTATCGGCGCGACCAGGCCGTGCCGTTCCAAATCCGCCAGTTCGTCCTCGTCGAGCCCCACGGCCGCCAGGAGCTCACGGCGGGACATTCTGACCCGTTCCACCCCCAGGATCGCGTCTAGGCCGGCAGGAGCCGGATGCGGGGGCACCGCACGGGGGCCGGACCGGTGCACCGGCATATCCCCACGGTCGAGGGAGGACAGCTCCTCCTTGATCACGCGCAGCGGGAGGAACCGCTCCCGCTGCGCATGCAGGACATAGCGGAGCCGGGCGACGTCGTCCGCCGAGTACTTGCGGTAGTTGGCGCTCGTGCGGGCCGGCTCGACGAGCCCCTCCGCCTCCAGGTAACGGATCTTCGACAGCGTGATGTCGGCGAAGTCGGCCCGCAGCCGGTCCAGGACCTGGCCGATGTTGAGCACCTTCGCACCCGAGCCGGCCAGATCCCGACCGGGCCCGCTCGGGCCCGGGGCCGGCGACGCCGCAGCGAAGCCGCTCACCGTTGGTCCCTCCCGCTCACCGCGCCGCTGACCCCCCATAGCTCGCCCCGGTGAGGAACACCAGTCGGAACTTGCCGATCTGCACCTCGTCGCCGCCGGTGAGCTCGGCGGAGTCGATGCGCTCACGGTTGAGGTACGTGCCGTTGAGGCTGCCGACGTCACGCACCGAGAAGCCCTTGGTGTAGGGCGAGCGATGGAACTCCGCGTGCCGGCGCGAGACGGTGACGTCGTCGAGGAAGATGTCACTCTCGGGATGCCGCCCGACGGTGGTCATGTCCGCGTCCAGCAGGAACCGACTGCCGGCGTTCGGGCCGCGCTTGACCACCAGCAGCGCCGAACCCGGTGGCAACGCGTCGACCGCGGCGACGGCGTCCCGTTCCGTCGAATCGTCAACATGATCGCCCTCAATCCCGGAGAGCGCGGCGGCCAGATTCAACGTCGATGTCTGTTCGGCGGGCCGCTCCGGCGCCACGGGCTCACCCGGACGCACCAGAGGGGACCCGCACCGCGCGCAATACAGCGCGTCGGACGGGTTCTGCTGTCCGCACCTTGTGCAGAACACAGTCGCGTCCGCTTCCTGCCGGGATCCCTCGCGAGCGAGGTTCGCCAGCCGACTCGGCCGCCGCCGGACAGGCGGCGGGAACGTCTCTACCAGCACTTGCGATGGTGGTAGCCAGACATTCGCAGCCCACCCCCACCACCGGGATGATCACATGCCGACCGCTGGGCCGTCCACGACCGTGCTCCGGTGCACTCCGAGGCTAGTGCATCGGGGGCACACTCGCGAAAAGGGTGCGACCCGTGTTGTTCGCCGTGGCGTCACCCACCGCCAGCCAACAGGGCATAGGAATTACTTTCAGTGCTCCTTTGCGTGCTCTGCGTATTCGTCGGCGTTCAGTAGACCCTCGATCACGTCCGCACCCGTGACCATGAACTCGACCAGCCAGCCGTCCCCGTACGGATCGGAGTTGATCAGTTCTGGCGCGGTCGCCAACGCCTCGTTACGGGCGGTGATCTCGCCCGCGGCCGGGGCGTAGATCTCCGAGACGCTCTTGGTCGACTCGACCTCGCCGAAGGACTCCCCCGACTCGATGGTGGCGCCGACCTCTGGCAGCGACACGAAGACGATGTCGCCCAACGCCTCCTGCGCGTAGGAGGTGATGCCCACCCGGGCCGTGCTCCCGATGAACCGGATCCACTCGTGCTCACGGGTGTACTTCAGGTCGTCCGGGTACACCGGAGATCGCCTCCCCTTGATCCGCATCGCTCCGACCAGCACCGGCGGGGCCGTCGGTCCTACCCCCTTCACCGGGCAACCCGCGCGGCGGCGGAGCTATCCGGCCGGGCGAGCGTAGCGGGGACTGGGCGCGGGCCGCAGCGCACGGATTTCGAGGTGCCCGGAAGTCCGGACGCCGGCCTGCGCCCCGTCCCGCGCCGCTACCGTATCGAGCACCCCGCCCGGGATCCGCAGCGCCTGGTCCAGGGTGTGCGCATCACCGACCACCCGAAGGACGTACGGCGGAGCAACCGACGTTCCGTCCACGATCAGTCCGTGCCCGGGCTCGTCGGCGACGTAGGTCGACACGACCGCGCGCACCCCGGCGATCTCGATGGCCTCCGCGCCCGCGTCGCGCAGTTCCTGCAGCGCGTCGACGAGCACCGAGGCGTCGACCGCCCGGTGCAGGTCCCGGATGGTCAGCTCCAGCCCCGACCCGGCGACCGGCACGGTCCCGGCGAGAATCGCCAGCTCATCGGCCTGAGCGCGCTCGGCGGCCAGCCCCGACGCCCCGCCCGCCGCCGAGGACGCCCCCGGCGTTCCCGGCGCCCCCGGCGTCACCGCCCTGTCGGCCTCCCGACGCAGCCGCCCCTCCTGGGTCGCGAGCGCATGGTCCTGCGCCCCGATCGCGCCGAGACTGGCCGCGAGTTCGTCAGGGCTAGCCGTGGCGAGAGAGAACGACGGGTCCGCCGAACGGGCCGCAACGACCCCCGCGAACCCGAGCGCGGCGAGCAGGACGAGGGTCACCGGCCGCCGCAGCCGCATCCCCACCGGCCCCGGTCCTGCCCCGGGCTCCGCGGCCGCCACATCACGCGCAGCCGACTCCTCCCCGGCCACACCCGACTCCGGATCCCCTTCATCCACGCCCCGCCGACCGGCGCCCCCACCAGCCGCACCGTCACCAGCCCCGCCGACCCCGACGGATGCCGGGTCGGCGGGGCCCGGCGCGTCCGGCTCGCCCGCAACGGGCTGCGCCGGAGCGACACCGGCGGCAACCGGTTCGGCCGGGGGCACGTCGACCGGTTCAGGTCGAGGGGAGGCCGCCGCGCTCGCCGCCATCGTCAGATCCTGATCAGCGCGCGACGCAGGACCGTCGCAGTCGCGAAGATCCGGATGCCCAACACCACGACGACCGCCGTCGACAGCGCGCCGCCGACGCCGATCAGGTCGCCGAGCAGCACGAGCAGGACGGCGATCACCACGTTGGAGACGAACGAGACGATAAACTCCCGATCGTCGAACGTCCCCTCGACGAGCGAACGCGCGGCGCCGAGGGCGGCGTCGACCGCCGCGACGACCGCGACCGGCAGGTAGGGGTCCAGCCAGTCCGGGGCGGTCGGACCCAGCAGCAGTCCGGCCACCACCCCCAGCACGAGGGCCAGCAGGGGAATCATGATCCGCTCCGTCGGGCATGGCGCAGCACCGGTGGCGGCGCCGCGGGCAGGGTCAGGGTCTCGGCGGCGGACGCCGTCAGGGAGGTCACGGGGGAACCTGGACGATGGCGCAGCCGGTCGACCACCGCCGACTGCTCCACCCGCCGCACCAGTCGCCGCGGATCACCGATGGCCTCGACGTCGTACGGCGCCAGCACCGGGATAAAGCTGATCAGAATGAGGTCCCCCGCCGCCCGGATCGCGCTGAGCGCCGTCAGCCGCACTCCGTTGATCGCGATCGCTTCGGCCCCGGAGATCCACAGCACGTTCACCAGGTCGGCGAGATCGTGATCCTGAATTCGTCCCGGGCCGGCCGCGTCTGGGACAGTCGTCGGGGCGGACTGGTGCGGACGAGGAGTGCCGGACGCCGAGACGCGGGGGTCGGCGGAGCCGGAGCCGCCGGCCAGCCGGTCGGTGACCTTGATCCGTACGCCGGAACCCGTCACGGCGACCGAACCCGCCTCGGGACCGAGCGCCGCGATCTGCGCCACGGCGCCGGCATGGTCGCGATCGGCCTGACGGTGCTGCTCCCTGGCCGCCGCGACCACGGACCGCAGCTGCCTGACCCGGTCCTCGGCGCCGGCCAGGGCGACGGAGCGCTCGCCGACCTGCACACGCAGGGTCGCCGCGAGCCGCGCTCGGTCGTCGGTGGTGATGGTGCCGCGCCGCGCCCCGAGCGCGATCACACCGCCGAGCAGGACCAGCACCAGCGTCACCGGCCGGAGCCATCGCCGGCCCCCCGCCCCCGCCCGGCCCGCGGGCGACAACTCGGCAGGCGGCCCCGACTCGGCGGGCGAGGGGGATCGCCGCGGTGGGTCGTCGAGGAGCATGGCGAGCTCCGCCGGCAGGGGCTCCGGGGCTCCGGGGAGGGGCTTCGGGGCTCCGGGCATCCCGCAGCGGCCGGAGGAGCATTTCACCTCTGGCCATCGCCATCCGGTCCGATCCCACACATTCGGCATTCTGACCGACGGGAGGCCCGCCGCCGCCGACCTCGATGGCCCCGCGCGTGCCGTGGCCGGCCGGGACGCCCTGCGCGGGCCAGTCGCGCCACCGGTGACGACTCTGTTACACAGACGCGCCGAGGGCAAGAGACGGTTTGCCGGCCGAAAACCGTGCCCGAGCCTCGGCATCCTGACACCGAGGCCCGACTGATCAGGAGGCCTCGACCACCTCGGCCCAGCGGCGCAGCAACCGGTGGGCCTGACTCAGATCGGCGCCCTCGGCCCACAGGTGGGTGACAGCCTCGCTGGGATCGGGCAGCACGAGCACCCAGGAGCCGTCGGAGCCCACGATGCGCACCCCGTCGGTGGTGTCGATGGTCTGGCCGGCCTCCGGATCGACGGATTCCACGATGCGGCGCATGACCGTGCCCTTGGCCGCCCACGGGGTGGGCACCGAGCGGCGCAGGATCGCGATGGACGGGATGCGGGCATCGATGGCGGACAGCGTCAGCCGGGTCCGCGCGACGAGGGTCAGCAGCTTCACGAAGGCGGCGAGCCCGTCGATGGCGGGGGCGAACTCGCCGACGACGAAACCGCCCCGGCCGTCGGCGGCGAAGACGACGCCCTCCTCCCGGGCGACCCGGGTCAGCGCCGCGGCCGACAGGGAGGTCCGCCGCACGGTCAGCCCGTGGAAGTGGGTCACCTGGTCGGCCACCCGGGTGGTGGTGACCGGCAGGGCGACCTCGGCGCCCCGGCTCTCGGCGGCCACGAGGTCGAGGAAGACCAACAGGGCCCGATCGTCGTCGATGAGGTCGCCCCGCTCGTCGACGATGGCGATGCGCTCGCCGACGTGGTCGAAGCGCACCCCGAAGGCCGCGCCGGAGCTGGCGACCAGGGCGCCGAGCCGGTTGGTCGCGAGCAGGTCGTCGGCGGCGCTGTGAGCCGGGATGATCTCGTCGACCCGCCCGTTGACGGTCAGCACGTCGACCCCGAGCCGGCCTAGCAGGGTGGGGAGCACGAGCGAGGCGGAGCCGCCGGACGGATCGACGACGATCTTCAGATCCGCCTCGGCGAGGCCCGTGGTGTCGACCCGGTCGAGCAGGTCCTGGATGTAGAGGTCCAGGGTGCGGGCGGGGAAGCGCAGGTCGCCGATCTCGCCGGGGAAGGCGCGGCGGAAGTCCTGGCGGGAGAAGACCCGGTCGAGCTTGCGCTGGGCGGCCGGGGACAGGTCGTCGCCGTCGGCGTCGAGGAAGAGGATGTCGATGCGTTCCGGGTCGCCGGGGGCGGTCCGCACCATGATCCCGCCGGCGACGTTGGAGGAGCGGACGTCGAACCGGGTGACCGGCATCGGCGACACCTCGAGGTCACGGATGTTGATGGCCCCGGCGGTCAGCGCGCTGATGACGGCCCGCTTGAGGGCGCGGGCGGCCCGGGATCCGTCGCGCGCCGTGGTGACGGTGGCGCCCTTCTTCAGGGTGGTGGCGTAGGCGCCGGCGATGCGGACGACGAGCTCGGGGGTGATCTCGGCGTTGATCAGGCCGGACACGCCGCGCGGGCCGAACAGGGAGCGCTGCCCGCGGGACTCCCAGATGACCGAGGTGTTGACGACCGCCCCGGCCTCGATCGTCTTGAACGGGTATACCTTCACGTCGTGGGAGACGAACGCCTCCTCACGCACGACGCACTCGTCGCCGATGACGGCACCCTCCTCGATCCGGGCCGCCCGCAGCACGTCGGTGCTCTTGCCGATGACGCAGCCGCGCAGGTTGGTCTGCGGGCCGATCAGCGCGTTGTCCTGAACGATCGCCCGGTGCAGGAAGGCGCCGCTCTTGACCAGGACGTTGCTGCCGAGCACGGTGAACTCCCGCAGCTCGGCGCCGGCCTCGACCTTGCTGTAGTCGCCGACGGCGAGCGGGCCCTTGAGGATGGCGTCGGGGTCCACCTCGGCGTCCTCGCCGACCCACACGCCGGGCGAGACCTCGAAGCCGTCGATCTCGACGTCGACCTGCCGGTTGAGCACGTCGGCCTGGGCGCGCAGGAAGCTCGCGATGGTGCCGACGTCCTCCCAGTAGCCGGCCGCGACGTAGCCAAACACCGGCGCGCCGGCCGCGACGAGGCGGGGGAAGACGTCGCCGGACCAGTCGACGGCCTCGCCGGGTGGCACGTGCGCGAGGACCTCGGGTTCCATCACGTAGATCCCGGTGTTGACCGTGTCGGAGAAGACCTGCCCCCAGGTCGGCTTCTCCAGGAAGCGCTGGATGCGCCCGTCCTCGCCGGTGATGACGATGCCGAACTCCAGCGGGTCGGGCACCGACTTGAGGGCGACGGTGACCAGGGCGCCCTGGCGGCGGTGGAACGCGACGAGGCCGGTGAGGTCGATGTCGGTCAGCGCATCCCCGCTGATGACGAGGAACGCCTCGTCGCGTAGGGCCTCCTCGGCGTTCTTCACGCTGCCGGCGGTGCCCAGCGGGGTCGTCTCGGTGGCGTACGACAGGTGCATGCCGAGCTCGTCGCCGGAGCCGAAGTAGGTACGGATCGTCGACGCCAGGAACTGGACCGTCACGACCGTCTCGTCGAAGCCGTGCCGCTTGAGTAGCCGCAGCACGTGCTCCATGATCGGCCGGTTAACGACGGGTAGCAGCGGCTTGGGCAGGTTCGCGGTCAGCGGGCGTAGCCGAGTGCCCTCGCCGCCCGCCATGACGACGGCTCTCACCGCTTACCTCCCGCTCTCGCCGGCCCGGGGGTGGGCGCCGGTCGGATCATGGATGCTGGTCCGGGTGTGGGCCCGATAGCGCCGGGCGAGCTGGCCGGCCTGGACGCAGTAGAGCAGGCCGGACCACCAGTAAAGGGCAGTACCCCAGATCGCGAACGCCCATCCGAGGGGGCGGGCCGCGGTCGCCAGCCACGAGTCCCCGGCGGAGAGCAGCAGCAGCGGGAAGGCGTAGAGCAGGTTGAACGTCGCCGCCTTGCCCAGGTAGTGCACGGGCAGGGCGACGCCCACGCCGATGCGGCGCAGCAGCGGCGGCAGAGCCAGCAGCGCCACGTCGCGGGCCAGCAACAGGACGGCGAACCAGACCGGCACGATGTCGCGCACGGTCAGCGCGATGATCGTGGAGAGGATGTAGAGCCGGTCGGCGAGCGGGTCCAGCAGCACCCCGAGGCGGCTGGTCTGGTTGAGCGCGCGGGCGAGCTTGCCGTCGAGGTAGTCGCTGATCCCGGCGAACGCGAGGATCCCCAGCGCCGCACCGTCCGCCTCCGGCCCGAGTACCAGCCAGAGGAACACCGGCACGCCGAGTAGTCGCAGGGTCGACAACGCGTTGGGGATCGTCCACACCCGGTCCGGCGGCGCCGGCTCGGGCGCCGCGGGCTGCGGGGTGGGCGCGGTCATGCGACGTCCCTCCTCCACCGGCGCTTCGACGGCAGGCCGGACAGGGCAGACGCTAGCTGATGCTCGTCGCCGCTGGTCCGCCGGACCGGCGGCATCGGCCGACGGCCCGCCCCGGCCCTGGTCGACCGGGGCCGGTCACCGCCGGCCCGGCCCGTCGCCGCCGACCGGGCGCCCAGCGCCTCCCAACGCCTTCCAGCGCCGTCAGTGGATGCGGCCGACCTTGTAGGTGGAGCTGTAGATGGGACGCAGCGAGACGACGCCGCCGGTCTGCGGCGCGGCCCACATGTAGCCGTTCCCGGCGTAGATGCCGACGTGGTAGATGTTGCCCGGGGTGCCGTAAAAAATCAGGTCGCCGGGCTGCTTGCCGGACTGCGGCACCTTGGTGGAAACGTTGTACTGCCCCTGTGCGGTGCGCGGCAGGAACCGGCCGAGCTGCTTGAACACGTACTGGACCAGGCCCGAGCAGTCGAAGGAGTAGGGCCCCTCGGCGCCCCAGACGTACGGCTTGCCCTTGTTCAGCGACGCCAGGTAGACGGCCTTCTCACCGATGGAACTGCCCGGGATGACCGTGGGGATGGCCTGGTCGATGACCGACCCGGCACCGCCGCCGCCGAACCCGGCGCGCGTCGGGCTGGTGATCGTCACGGTGGCGGCGCCGGCGAGGGAAGGCCGCAGCGCGTTCGACCCGTCGAAGACGGCGGTGATGGTCGTCGTGGACAGCAGCCGGGCGGCGATCTGGGCAGTCCCGCCGGCGTCGGTGTGCAGGCGCGTCGAGGTCTGCCACTGCGGCCCGTTCACGACCACGATGCGGACATCTGCGCCCGACAGCGGGGCGCCGCTGTCGGCCTCGGTGGCGCGCACGGTCAGCACGACGGGGGTGTTCGGTGCGACGGTCGACTTGTCCGCGGTGATGGAGACGTTGGTGAAGACCGGATCGTGGCCGGCGATCGCGGTGGCCAGCGGGGCGAGGGCGCGCGTGCCGGTCAGGTCGCCGACGGCGCCGTGGCTCACCGCGAGCGAGGCCTCGTGGATCGGCGAGCCCGCGTCCAGCGAGGCGGCGCCGTCGGTCCCGCCGGGCACCGTCGCGGCGAAGGCGGCCGTCGAGGCGGCGAGAGTCCCGGTCGTGAACGCGGCGATGGTGGCGGCCCGGCGGGGCGGAGCCGTGGTACGGCGGCGGGCCGCGGCGGAGCCTGAGGCGGTGCGAGGCGCCGGCGGGCGCTGGCGACTGCGGACGAACTGTTCCCAGTCCTCCGGTAGCCAGGCCATACCACGACGGGGCAAGGCGTGTCCTTCCCGTGCGCCTACTGAGGTGAGCTGCCGGATGCGGGCCGGGGAGCCCTGCGCCGGCCGCGCGGACCATCTGCTCCACTCCTGGTGGCGTCCCGGTTGCGGCGGCCGCCTCCAGGACCATGGGTCCCCCGTGCCTGCCCCGACATACTCGGAGGGGTCGCCGAACCGGGGGCAGGACTAGGCGCATCGGTCCGACGGGTATGACTGTTCGGATGCCACGTAACCAGCACTTCAGATTTCGGACACCGATGGAACGGTCAGAACAGAAGTGCTGTCGATGACCATATATGGACATACCAGCAGGGTCGGCAACCACCCCGAACCCAACGCTCGAACACGCTCCCGGAAAACACCCGCGCCTCAGCAAGAAGTAAACGTGATCTCACGTTGCGCGATAGCGTGGAGGCGACGACGAGCCTCGGCTTGCCTCCCGTGACAGTTCCCGCGCCCAGATCTGACCCGCCGTGTACCGCGCCGCGCCTCAGGTGACGCTGCGCAGGTGATCCAGCGAGCCACCCCGGGGCGGCCGGAACGGGGGCCCCGCCAGTTCAGCAGAACCGGGCAATACCGTCGTTCCGGGGCCGGACGGCGGCATCCGCACCCAGGTCAGACGCCGAGCGCACAACGCCGCGCGAACGTCACCGCACCCCGGCCGGCGGGTCGTCGGAAATCCGGAACAGTCAGCCGACGGATCGACCCGGGGGAATTCCCTGACCCGCGCCGACGCCCGCCTCGGGGATGGTAGGCGCCGCCGGGGCCACACCGCGGGGTGCCGCCGGGACGAGCGCGCCTGCCGCCGGCGCCACGGCACCCACACCAGCGCCCGACGGCACCAAGGTGCCGGTATGCAGCACCGATGGGGGGACCGTCGCCACGGGGGCGGGCGAGACCGCAGCCGCACCGGCGGGCGGGTCGGCGAAGGTGTCCGCGTGGGCGTAGACCACGATGTTGTTGAGGTAGTGCTTGGTCTTGTGGTCGAAGGCGCCGCCGCAGGTGATCAGCCGCAACTCCGGGCGGGTCACCGGCCCGTAGACCCGCTGGCTCGGGAACGCCGCCTTGGACACGTCCTCGGTCCGGTCGACGATGAACGCCTGGGCGACTCCGGTCCGCCCGGCGACCTCGACCCGGTCGCCGGGGAGGAACTGGGGCAGGCGGTAGAAGACCGCCGGCCCCGTGGTGGAATCGTAGTGCCCGACGAGGACCGACGGGCCGATGCCCCCCGGCGCGGGGCCGCGGTCGAACCAGCCCACGTCGCCCCAGGCCTTCGGCACCGCGATCGAGCCGTCCGGGGCCAGGCCGAGGTGAGTGATCGGCGCGTCGACCCCGATCCGCCGGATGCGCAGCCGGACGGGATCGTTGATGACCACCACCGGCTGCTCGACCAGCGCGGGCGGCAGGCCGGTGGTGGGACCCGTGGGGGCCGGCGGTGGTGGTGGCGGCGGGATGTCGGGCAGCTCGGCCGCCGCATCCGCCCCGGAGCCGCCGCGGACGGCGTCGAGTGCCGGTTCCGCGAGGCGGAATCCGCTGCCGACGATGAGCACCAGGCCCACGAGGAGCAGCCCGCGCCACAGCAGGAGAGGCCGCGCCGCCGCGGCGGCGGCGACGGGCACCGGGCCGATGGCGGGCTTCCGATGGCTGCCGTTGGTCTCGCGTTCCACAGTCCCTCCCACCCCTTCAGTCCCTCCCACCCCTTCACTGACCGTCACCCTAGCGAGCGGGTTGGCAACAATCGGTAAGCACGCGCGAGACGGCTCGAGGCCGGCCACCGACGGCGCCCGCCATCCCGGTCGACGGCGGGACAAGCCGTGAAATCCAGTCGGCACGGCGGTTCTCGCGCCGGCCGGACCGGTCGCACCACGCCCGGCCCGCTTGCCATGCATCCCCACACGCAGTCGCTATGGTGTCACTCGCAGCGACATACTGATCACCTTACGTTAGAGAGGGGACCAGATGAAGAAGGGTATGGGCCGAAGCGCCGCTGTTCTCGCGATGTCGAGTGCAGCGAGTGTCGCCCTCACCTTCGGGCCCGGCCTGGCCGCCGCCCACGCCTTCGATGACAAGGACCAGAACCCTTGCAGCGACAAGAAGGACGACGGCTGGGACATCTTCGGCGACAAGGACAACAAGGACAACAAGGACAACAAGGACGGCATCGACGGCAACAAGGACGGCATCGGTAACAAGGACGGCGACTGGTTCAACTGGGACGACAAAGACAAGAACAAGAACAAGAACAAGAACAAGAACAAGAACAAGAACTGCCCGGTCGGCGGCGGCGTCGCCGGTGTCGGGGTCGGTGTCCTGGGCGGCGGGGTCGGTGGCGTGGGCGGCGTCGGTGGCGTGGGCGGCGGAGCCGGTGGCGTAGCCGCCGGCGGCGGCGGCATGGCCGACCACGGGTCCTCGCCCCTGCTCCCCCTCGCCGGTGCCACCGTCGGCGCCCTGCTGATCGGCGCGGGGGTGGCTCGGCGGCGCGCCCAGGGCGCGGCCTGACCCTGCACCATCGTGGAGATCAGCCGCACAGAGACCCTCGTGGGTGACGGCCTCGGCCTGGTCCCACGCGGGGCCGCGCACGAGGGTCGGGGGTCGCGTCGACGCAGACGCGACCTCCGGTCACCACCCCGGGTCGCCGATACGGTAATGTTGCTGCCGTACGGGACGTGGCGCAGCTTGGTAGCGCACCAGACTGGGGGTCTGGGGGTCGCAGGTTCAAATCCTGTCGTCCCGACAAGGAGAAACGCCCCCTCGGCCGATCGCGGCGGAGGGGGCGTTCGCATTTCATGGACACCATATGGACAGTTCCGTGGATCATGAAAAATCTGGCCTTCGCGGGGCCTCGCCAGGCCCGCTCGCGGCTTTCGCGGCCGGAATCGGGCTCGAAACGGTGGTGTGACGTTCTTCACATCAAAGAACAAAGGATCTTGTCGTCATAGCGATGTGGCGATACCCGGGATGGATCAGGCCGCGGTCGCAGCCTCGTAGCGGGCCTGGAGCGCCTTGACGATCCGGTCCTCGGTCTCCCGCAGAACGTGGGAGTAGAGCCCGGAAATGCCGCCCGGCGCATGGCCCAACCGCGCCTCGATCGCGGAGTCCGGGATGCCGGCCGCCTCCAGCGCCGCCTTGTGGCTGTGACGGATGCCATGCACCTTCATGCCGGGCACGAGCGGCTCCCAGCCCGGATGTCCCGGGGTGCCGCGGCGCTTCGGCTCGACCGGTCGGCCGTCACAGGCCGGGCGCCATGCCCGCCGGTTGAAGCCAGAGCGGCGCAGCAGCCCACCGCGGGGGCCATGCCAGACGAAGGGGTCTCGCTCGCCCTTCTTGGGCCTCCAGTCGAGCCGGACGTCGATCATGTCGAACACGAAGTCGGGCACGCGGGTGGTCCGGGCCGACCCGCGGGTCTTCGGCGGGCCGGAGGTCAGGTGCCCATCGGCCTCGATCAGGCACCCCAGTTTCGGATGGAGGCGCAGTACGCCGGCCTCCCGGTCGATGCACGGCCCGTTGTCGTCGGGGTCGCGGTTGCCCCCTCGACGACGAGATCCTCGCGCAGGCCGACCATCTCGGCCCACCGCCACCCGGTGCCCCACAGGCACCACACCAGGTCGGCGTAGAACGCGCACCGCGGGCGATGCCGGCGATGCCCGTGGTGTCGGTGTAGACCGCCTCGGCGCCGTCACCCTCCGGCAGGCGGATCTTGTAGCAAGGGTTGTAGCCCAGGATCGGCGGCCGGTGGTCCACCGCCGAAGCCAGCAGGAGCTGCAGATCCTTGTAGATCAGCTCTACGGTCGCCGCGGCGCGCCAGCCTGCGAGATCCTCGTCCACCCAGTCCTGGATGTCGAGGCGGTCGAACGCAGACAGCAGAGTGCCGCCCCAGCGCGGCTCGACGTGCAGCCGCCAGCGGCGATCCGCCTCGGCCACACTGCGGATCGCCTTGCGGGTCGACCGACAGTAGGTCGGCCACCATCGCTCGCGCCACGCGGCCAGCGTGAGGGTGTCGGCAAGAAGCTGGGGTGGTTCCTCGACCGGCGCCTGCTTGGTCTCGCCGGTACACCGCTCGGCCATCGAGACACAGATGCAGTCCGGCACGTGCCCGTGGTCGAGGTGGCGTTCAGCCCGCACGGCCCAGGAGCGAGCGGCGGACTTCGTATCGAAGATTGGGCGCCACATCGTCTCGTCAGTCGGCGCCCGATGGTTGGTCCGCACCAGCCGCACCCGGACGCGGATACGACCGTCGGACTTCCGGGCGGGCAGGGGCTCGAACGTGGCCATAGACTGCCGATGGTCGCAGACGGCGGCCCGTGATCAGTCGATGGCCCCCTGTTGTGCCTACCGTCGGGCGGCATAGTACCGCTTCGTCAGGAACTCGACGAGGTCCCGGATGGTGAACCGCCATCCGATGTTGTTCGCGAGCTTCAACCCGGACAACTTGCGGGCGGTAGCCCAGCTCGTGACCGTTCTGGGCTCCACGTCGAGCAGCTCGGCGGCCTCACGCGACCCGAACGGCTGCGGGCCGCCATAGGCCCGCAGGGGCGCCAGGATCTCGGTCAGGCCGGGCGGCTCGACAACGGAGGCCGGCTGCGGCGCGGGCGCCGGAGGCAGGGTGGCGAGGGCGAGGCCGTGCGGGTCCGGCCGGCGAGGGCGGGTGGCAGTGCGCACGAGGGGTCCTTTTCGGTCGGACGGGGAACCCCGGGGGCAGGTTGACCCCCGGGGTAGGTGTTAATAGCCCGGGAGCTCGCCGGGCTGGACGCCGACGCCGTGCGGGATCGTCTTGCCGAGCTCGGGGTCGTAGACGCCCTCCTCGGCGTCGTCAGCCGGCGGCTTGCTGCCGCGCTCGGCCGCTTTCGCGAGGGCTTCCAGGCGGTCGCCGAGCAGCTCCCGAAGGGTGATCGCCGGCTCTGTCTCGTCCAGGACGACGAACTCGTCCATCGCCGGGTCCTTCGCGTGATCCGCGAGGAAAGCGATGATCTTTTCCCGCGTACTGGTGTCGCGCCTCGCCCACGCTGCGGCCTGGCGGGCGCGCTCCCCCGGATCGACCGGCGGCTGCGGCTGCTGCCCGGCGCCTTGGGCCTGAGCCCCACCGGCCACCGGGGTCACCTGCGCGGCAGGCCCCGCGGACGCGGCGGCCTCACTGGCCCCAGCAGGAAGCGCGGCGATGTCTTCGCCGGCTGTGAGCGCCAACGTCTTCCCGCGGGCCGCCGCGATCTCACGGAGTGTCCCGACGCCTTCGACTCGCGCCTCAATCTCGGTCATGGAGTTCACGATGTCGATGTGCACCACCGGGAACCGCTTGCCGGGAAGAATCATGGTGCGCAGGATCAGGTTGGCCGGCACGTAGATGCCACCCTCAGCAAGGAACTTGAGAAAGGCCGCCTTCTCCGGAAAGTCCGCGGCGACATGCTTGCCGTGAGAGGTGAACCGCCACCAACCGACTCCCGGCAGGTCAGGGAAACGGACCCGCAGCTTTGTCTCTGCCTGGCACAGCTCCCGTCCGGTCGCGTTGCACTCGCACGGATTTCCGGTGACCTGATTGATGGCATCGGCCGCTCCGGTGCACCGGCGAAGGCACTTCCCTCTCTCCCAGTGAACCATCCACTGGTCCACGGTGGCACCGCCGCCGAAATAGACGGGCAGCTCCGCGAGGGGGGTCGTCGTCTGCCGCTGGAGCCCCCGGTCGGACTCCCAGACTTCCGCCGTACCGCCGAACTTCTTCGCCGCTGCCTCGATCGCGCGCCGGCTCGGCGAGGTGAAGCGCCAGGTGTCAAGACGAACCGGATTCTTGGCACCCCTCTTCTCGCCGGGCGTGGATGTCCCGATTCGGATCTGCCCGTCGATGATGCCTTCCTGCTGCATGCGCAGGATCTCGGCCTTGTAGCAGGGCCCCGGGAAGATCGTTCTAGGTTGCGATCTGCTACGCGGAGTATTGGCCCCGT
>NZ_CADCWT010000032.1 GCF_902806485.1 Candidatus Frankia alpina
GTGCCGGGCGTGCCTCGCATTCACCTGGGGTGAACGTGCTCGGCGACCATCTGCGCGCAGCGGGTCTCGGGCCGACCTCGGCCCGACCTCGGGCCGACCTCGGGCCGACCTCGGGCCGACCTCGGGCCGACCTCGGGCCGACCTCGGCCCGACCTCGGCCCGACCTCGGCGCGGTCGGCGGACGCGCTTCTCGTCCTCATCGATCGTCCCCTCGACCACGTCGAGCAGGAGCTGCTCGACCGCGCCCGGCAGTCTGTCCCGGTGCTGCTCGCCGGCCCGACCGTGCGCGCCCTGCCCGCCGAAAGCCCGCTGGTGGATGCCTCCGGCCTCGTCCCCGGCCGCACGACCCCCCCTTACGAACTGCGATTGCAGGCCGGGCCGCAGGGTGGTGCGATCATGGCGCGGTCGGGTGACTTCCGTCCTCGGGAGAGCTGGGTCATCCCGGAGAAGGTCGCCGACGACGTCGAACGGCTGCTGCTGATCCGCCATGAGATGAACGAATATCCCGTCTGCACCTGGCGGCCGGAGACGGGGCTCGGCATGTTCACCCTGGGCACGGGCGCCGGCGTGCTCGGTGACCCGGCCTACCATCGGCTCGTCGGGCGGTGGCTGCGGCACTGCCTCGGTGTGCACGACGCGCCGCCGGTCGGCGTCGGCTTGCTCGGTACCCCCCCCCGACACCACCGCAGCCCACCACGCGGGCCTCGACGCAACTGAGGGGCTGGAGCTGACAGCCCTGTGCAACGGAGGCCTGGGCCGCGCGCCCGTGCACTCCGCGGGCCGCCTGCCCCACCGGGTCGAGGACCCCGACGATCTGGTGAACGACCCCGAGCTCGCCGTGGTCGTCGTCGCCACCCCGACGCACACCCATCTCGAGTGGGCCGGACGGGCGCTGGAGGCCGGCAAGCATGTGGTCGTGCAGGCGCCGCTGTGCCTGGCGACGCCCGACGCCGACCAGCTTGCCGCGCTGGCAGCCGAGCGCAACCTGCTGCTCGCGGTGTACCCGCAGGGACGGGCCGACCCCGGCTATCGCGCGCTGCACGCGGCCGTCGGGCGGGGCGCGATCGGGGAGCCGCTGCGGCTGGCTCTGCACCGCGGCGGCCTGCGCCGGCCCGCGGGTACCTGGCGCGACGACGAGCGGATCAGCGGCGGCCAGCTCTACGAGCGCGGGGCCGCCGGCGTCGACCAGGTGCTCGCGCTGGTGGACGAGCCGGTCGAGTGGGTCAGCGCCTCGGAGCTCAAGCGGGTCTGGTACCACGTCAGCAACGCCGACCACAGCCAGCTGCTGCTGGGCTTCGCGAACGGTGCGCAGGCGCAGATCACCGTCTCCGACCTGACGGTGGCGGTCCGCCCGTGCATCGAGGTGCTCGGCAGCGCGGGCACGTTGATCCTCGACGACGCCCCCGCCGTCGCTAACCCCGAGCCGTTCGGCGACGAGCCGGTGGTCTCGGGCCGGCACGCCGGCCGCCGAGCCGCGCAGGACGACGCCGCTGACGGCCCGGCTTCGCTGCTGCTGGCCACCTACGACGGCGTCCGTACCCGACTTCCGCTGCCGGCGCCCGGGCCCGGCGGCGCGGCGGCGTTCTACCGCGACCTCGCCGACTGCCTGGTCTCCGGTTGGCCCCTCGTGGGCTATGGCATCGAGGCGGCCCGCCCGGTCGTTGCGGTGCTGGAGGCTGCGGTACGGTTGGCCGCCTCCGGCGGAGCACAGGTCGTGCCGCTGTGACGCTGCGCCAGCGCTGACTCTCGCCGGGCCCGGCGAGAGTCAGCGGGGTGCGCACCCCATCGGGCCTGGTACGACGCTGTCTCGACTTAGGTGTTTACTGTTGACCATGGATTGGCTGACCCTGCCCGACGCTGCAACGCAGTTGCAGGTTCCCGTGACCCGTGTTCGGCAGATGGTGCGCGACCGGACGATGCTGGCCCGGCGGGAGGGCGGCGTCCTACGGGTGCCGGCGGAGTTCATCTGCGACGGTGCGGTGGTCAAGGGCCTGCCCGGCCTGTTCACGGTCCTCGCAGACGCGGGGTTCACCGACGACGAGGCCCTGGACTGGCTCTTCCGGGAGGATCCGAGCCTGCCCGGCACCCCGATGCAGGCGCTCATCGAGAACCGCGGCAAGGAGGTCAAGCGCCGGGCCCAGGCCCTCGCCTTCTGACCGAGACCGCGCGGTGCTGGGCTTGCGGGGCTGTCGTGTGGGGCGCCGGCTCCCGTAGGGTCGAGGCATGGTCGATCGCCCGCCGCCCGCCTCGGCGCCGGTCCCCACTCCGTCGCGGGGATCGGGCCCGGCACAGGTCGTCGTCAACGGCGCCGTCCGTGCGGTCGCAGACGGCCAGCCGCTGCCCGACCTACTCGTCGAGCTCGGCCTGCGGCCCGGTTCGGTGGTCGTCGAACGCAACGGGGTGGCGCTCATCCCGTCCGAGTTGTCCGGCGTCCGGCTCGCGGACGGTGACATCCTGGAGATCGTGCGTGCCGTCGCCGGAGGTTAGCGGTGGCGAAGTCGCGCAGCGCCGGATTTCACACGTACCGCGTACGCCCGCAATGCGCCATCAAAACCACCGCCTGTTCGACGGTCGGACAGAGTCGGAAACGGGAACGACCTAGATTCCACGGATTGGATGGCAACTGATGCACAGCGTGACGGAGCGGAGTTCCCTTCCCGCTGTGAACGGCGGGGTCTCCACGCTGCGAACCCGATGACCACGACTGGACCGACGCCGCCCGCCGCCGCAGGGGACGGGTCGGCAGCGGACGGGGCTTCGGTGGGAGGGTCGGTGCGGGCGGACCGGCTGCGGCGGCTCGCCGACGCTCGGCTGTATCTCTGCACGCCGCGGCGGGCCGAGTTCGGCCCGTTCCTCGACGCCGTGATCGGCCCGCCCGGCCGGGGCGGTGTCGACCTGGTACAACTTCGCGAGAAGAACCTCGAATGGGCCGACGAGGTGCGCGGCCTGCGTGAGATCGCCGCGGCCGGCGCCGGCCGGGACACCCTGGTCAGCGCCAACGACCGTGCGGACCTCACCGCGTTCACCGGGGTGGACATCCTGCACGTCGGCCAGGACGACGTGCCGCCTGCCTTCGCCCGCCGGCTGGTCGGCCCGGACGTCCTGATCGGCCAGTCGACGCACAGCCCCGAGCAGTTCCTGGCGGCGCTGGCCGACCCGGACGTCGACTACGTGTGCGTCGGCCCGGTGCACGCGACCCCGACCAAGCAGGGGCGTCCACCGGTCGGTCTCGGGTTGCCCCGGCTCGCCGCCCGCCACGCCCCGCCGTTCCTTCCGGGTGCGAAGCCCTGGTTCGTCACCGGCGGCGTCGGCCCGGACACTATCGACGACATCCTCAACACGGGGGCTCGTCGGGTGGTTGTCGTGCGTGCCCTGACCGCCGCCGAGGACCCCGCCGCCAGCGCCGCCGCGCTGGCCCGACGGTTGCGTACCGGCTGAGCCAGGTAGAGGCGCCATGCGGCACCTGAGCTACCTCGCGGTCCTGGCCGCCTGCCTGCTTGGCACGGCGCCGCTCGAGCTGTTCCTGGGGACCAGGGTCTACGCCCGCCCACGCCGTCTGTTGCTGACCCTGCTGCCCGTCGTCCTGATCTTCGTCGCCTGGGACGTGTACGCCATCGCGGCCGGTCACTGGAGCTTCGATCCGCGCAGCATCACCGGCGTGTGGCTGCCCGGTCATCTGCCCTTGGACGAGCTGCTGTTCTTTTTCGTGGTTCCCGTCTGCGCGGTGCTGACCCTGGAGGTGGTCCGGGCAGTGCGCGGCTGGCCGGCCGGCGACGAGCCCGACGACGAGCAGGAATGAGTTACACCGTGCTGGTGGTGCTTGGCGTCGCCGCGGCGGTTGCCGCCGACCTGTGGCTCCTGCGCACCCGGCTGGTAACCCGGCGGATCTTCTGGGTCTCGTACGCGATCATCGTCGTCTTCCAACTGGTGTCCAACGGGATCCTTACCGGGTTCGGCATCGTCGTCTACGATCCGGGCGCCACCACGGGGCTACGGATCGCCTACGCTCCGGTCGAGGACCTGCTGTTCGGCTTCGCCCTCGTCACCCACACGCTTACCTGGTGGGTCTGGTGGGGTCGACGCCTGGATCGGTCTCCCCGGCGTCACCCGGCCCCCACCGACCGTCGCAAATAGCAGCGTTGCGTTACATTTGCGAAACTGAATGAAATCTCCCCGCACTCCGTGACGGAAACGAGTGAATTGGCCCCCTGGAGGTCATCCATCGGCCTAACCTCGACCGTGATGACGCATGATGTTGCGGGGGGCTCGGGCTCGGCGGGGCGGCACCGTTCTCCCTGGGGCAAGCCGGGCAGGATTCTGCCTGTTCGGTGGGGACGCGTCATCGCCGCAGTGGCCGCATTTGCGCTGATTGTTGTGAGTCTGGCGTTGATCCTTGGTCGATTGGCCGGTGATGGTCGGGCCGCCGGGCCCACCAACCGCTCCGGCGGCCCGACCGCCCCGTTCGCGCCGGCAGCGCAGGGCCCGTCGGATGTGCTGACGGCAACCACCACGACCCACCGGCCGGGTGCGGCCGCATCGTCGACTCCCGCAGCCGGCATCGCCACCTCGACGGCTCCGGCTTCCGTGCTCGCCTCGCCGTCCGCGGTACCCTCCGGGGTCCGTTCGCGTGCCGCCGGGCAGAGCGGTGCCGCGGCTGTCCCGGTGGCACCGCGGCCCACCTGTTCGGTTCTCGCGGTGAGCGCGACGACGGTCGACCTCGGCCGGTCGACTCGGTCTGGCGGCTTGACCTGCGTGGCGAGGGCACAGCGCCGGTCGACGTCGCGGTCGGGGCGAGTCCATCCTGGCTCGCCGCCGTCCCCGACCGGCTCCGCGTCAACCCAGGGGCGGACGTTCCCCTGGTGATCACTCTCGACCGGTCGGTGGCCCCGCCGGGGCCGGTCGACGTCACCGTGCCGGTCAGCGCTCGCAACGGCGTTGGCGGGGCCGACGTGCACATCACGGCCAGCGTTGACGGACCACTGCGAATCCTTTCGGTGGTGGCCGCGCCGGATCGGGTCTCGCGGGCGGGCTGCCCGTCGGCGGCGGGTGTGGCACAGGCGACGGTGGCGGTGACGGCGCTCGACGAGACCGGCATCTTCGCCGTGGAACTGACCGCCGTCCTGCCCGGTGGGCGGACGACGACCGAGTCGCTGAGCCTCGGCCAGACGACGGGAAACCGCTCGACGTGGACCGGCCAGCTGGCGTCCGCGCAGGATCCCGGCACGATCAACTACACCGCCACCGTCACGGATCTGGAAGGGCGACGTGCGCAGTCGCCGGGCTCACTCGTCGTGCTGCCCTGCCCGTCGTGAGCCGGCGGACCGTACCGGTCAGCGGCCAGAAAGTGTGGTGCCGCCCGACTCGGGGGGTGCCGGGCGGCGAATTTATCATCGCAGGTGCGCCCCGCCTCGCCAAGACCTTGGCCGGTGTCCTCCCCGGCCCCCTCGATCACGTAGGCGAGTAAGGCCAGGTCAGGAAGGGCGTCGGTCGGCTGCTCCCCGGCCACGTGGCGGCCACGGCGCGCGGGTCGGAGGCACTGCGCCCGGGCCGGGTGATGATTCTCCATCGAACAGGCCCGTGGTGTAGACGAGCTGGACGCCCAGCCGGTCGGCGACGGCGAGCTGGAGGTCGGGAGGTAACCGGCGCTCGCACGGCCGATCGGGTTGTCCAGGAACAGCACGCCGGCATGCGGCGCCCGCAGCTGGCCGCGATCGTTGGCCCGGAGTGCCGCCATCGTGCAGTACAGGATGATGGCGGCGGTGAGCTGCTGACCGCCGGAGAAGACGTCGCCAAGCTCGCTGACCCTCACCGCGACTTTAGTGGTCGGCGGGCGACCGCCGACGGGATTGGGAGGCGGCGCGAGTTCAGTGCACTCTGTTGAGAGTTTGAATGTTGGGCGCGCATGATTGGCCGTGCCCGGAAGATCCAGGGTGATCTCGCTCACGAAGTGCACCCCCGTTGGGGCGCGGGCCTGGCCGGCCGTCGTCGTGAGGGAGAAACATCCCGGTAGTGCAGGCCTTTCAGGCGTTGCCGGTGCTAGCCGGCTGGGAGTCGGAGGCCTACGGGTGCCCAGTCGGAGCGGCGCACCCCACGCGAATCAGGCGGGCTGTCGAGCGACCGTCAACAGGTCGGCGGGGTATTCTCAACTCGGTTCCGGCGCGTGGCTGAGGCGTCACCACGATGAACGTTCGGCGCGGACGGGATCGACCGGGGGCGCGTGTTCGCTCGACGAGGGGTGGCGCAGGCTTGCCGGGCACCAGGCGGGTGCCCGTTTTCCCTTTCTCCTGCCCGCGGCGCGGCGGGCCCGGTGGGCGGGGCTTTGGCGGCGGCGGCCGACGGCCGTCCCGGTGCGCGAGGTGACCGACGAGACGACGCGCCGCCAGGCGCCGAGGGAACAGGTGGATAACGCCGTGGACGCTGCTCTGGAGGAGCTGGGGTTGCCGCGCCAGGCCGCGGCGGTGGCGCGGCCTGGCTGGGAGGAGCCGACCCCGTCGCCTCTCTCACCTGCGGATGGCATAGCGGCCCAGCGTGACGCGGCCGCGCAGCTCGGCGCGGCCGTGCGCGCGTTGACCGACGCCACCGTGCGCACGCTTGTGCCGACCGAGACCCTGCTCGACATCGCCGCCCGGATCACCGAGTGCCTGCCCGCGTTGACCGCCGAGCAGCGCGACGTCGGTGAACCCGCGCCACTGGACGACCCGGCCGCGAAGATGTGGCTGTACAGCCCGGTCGTCGGGCAGGCCAACCCGATCGCGCCCTGGGTCGAGACCACACTGGTGGACGGGGTCCTCACCGGCCGTGCCACCTTCGGCCTGCCCTACCAGGGGCCGCGCGGCTACCTGCACGGTGGGGTGAGCGCCATGATGCTCGACCAGATCTTGGGCGACGTCGTCAGCGCGAGTGGCCGGTCCGGCCTCACCGTCTCCCTGTCCACCCGTTACCGCCGGCCGGTCCCGCTGCTGGCTCCAGTGCTCGTGGTCGGCCAGGTCGTCGAGGTCGCCGACCGGAAGACCACCGCGGTCGGCACGATCGCGCTGGAGTCGGAGCCCGACCAGCCCCTGGTCGAAGGCGTCGGCATCTTCGTCGTGCCCCGGCCGGACCAGGCCGCCCGACTGTTCGGCGTCTCGGCCCCCGACGCCCCCGGCACGGTCCCCGCCGGCCGCCGTCGACCGACCTGACCCGCTGGAGGAACGACGACCATGACCACGCCCGACATCGGACGGCGTCCCTCCGCGCCGGCGCAGCGCCCCGCCGGCACCCGGCCCGTGGGCTGGCGCCGCCCTCTGCCGCCGGTGGAGCAGGTCCGGCCGGGGCTGTGGAGCATCCCGCTCCCGCTGCCCTGGGCGAAGCCCGCTCACGTGTCCGTCTACGTCTTCGAGACCGCGGACGGGCCCTTACCTGATCGACGCCGGCTGGGACTCCGACGACGCCTACACGGCCCTGGAGACCGGGCTGGACACGCCCTGCACCTCGGTTACCGAGGTGCAGGGCGTCGTCGTCACCCACGCCCATCTCGATCACTTCGGGATGGCCGGCCGGATCCGGGAGGCGTCCGGCGCCTGGGCGTCGCTGCACCCGTTGGACAACGCGATCATGAGCCAGTTCGAGAACGGTTTCGCCACGCGGATCCCGGGGCTGATGGCCCGCGCCGGCGCCCCGGCCGAGGTGACCGAGCAGCTGGTCAAGGGCACCCAGGCGGCCGTCCGCCGGATTCCGCGTCCGGACGTCCTGATCGAGGACGGCGGGCGACCGGACATCCCCGGGTGGGACCTGCGCGCGCTGTGGACGCCCGGCCATTCGCCGGGACGCCTGTGCTTCTGGGAGCCGGTCAACCGGCTGCTGCTGTCCGGTGACCATGTGCTCCCGTCGACCGTGGTCGGCACCCCCGAACCGGACGAGTCCCATCCCGACCCGCTCGGTGACCACCTGCGCGCGCTCGCCCGGCTGCGCGGGCTGGACGCCGCGGAGGTCCTGCCGGCGCACGAGCACCGCTTCACCGGCCTGGAAGCCCGCCTCGCCGAGATCGACGCGGTGCACCAGGGTCGGCTTGCCGAGGTGCTGGCGGGCCTGCGCGCCGGCGCAAGCACCGTCTGGGAACTCGCCGACCACGTGACCTGGCACCGCCCGTTCCGCAACCTGCGCGGCGTGGCGCTCCAGAACGCCGTCACCGACACCTTCGGGTGCCTCGCCGCGCTGGTGGCGACCGGCACGGCCCGCGTCGACGACGGCGCGCCTGCACGCTGGCGGCTCGCCGACTCCTAGACCAACCCAGACCAACCCGGATGTCCGCGGACGTGGCTGCCACCGCGTCCCGACTCCGGCGGAAGCGAAGGATTTCGGGCCGTCTCCATTCGGGCCGCTCCCCAGTGGTAATAGGGTGTGGGGCATGACGTCCGTGTCGCTGTCCAAGGGCGGGAATGTCTCGCTGAGCAAGGTCGCTCCCAACCTCACGGCTGTGACCATAGGGCTGGGTTGGAAGGTGCGGCAGACCAGCGGTGCCGACTACGACCTCGACGCCAGCGCGATCGTCGTCAACGAGGCCGGCCGGGTGCTCTCCGACGGCTACTTCATCTTTTTCAACAACCTGGTCAGCCCCGACGGCGCGGTCAAGCACCTCGGCGACAACCTGGTCGGCGGCGGTGGCGGCGACGACGAGCAGGTCAACGTCGACCTGCGGACGTTGACCCCGCAGGCGGCGAAGGTCGTCTTCGCGGTGTCGATCTACGATGCGGATACCCGCCGGCAGACCTTCGGCCAGATCCGCGACGCCTTCATCCGGGTCACCGACGCCACGACCGGTGCGGAGGCGGCCCGCTACGACCTCACCGAGGACGCCTCCACCGAGACTGCGATGATCTTCGGCGAGCTCTACCGCTACGGCGGGGAGTGGAAGTTCCGCGCCGTCGGCCAGGGATACGCCTCCGGCCTGCGCGGAATCGCGCTGGACTTCGGCGTCAACGTCTCCTGAACCTCGCGCCTGAGGGCACTCGGGGCCAGGGCGGCACCGATCACACCTGATTACCTCTTCGCAGGATCAGGGGGTCGAGGAGAGCGGCCATCTCCTCGGGGTCGAAATGATGCCGATACCGGTGGCAGGCACCGTTGTTCGCGTCCCTGTCCAGGTTGTCCCACCACAGCGTCCAGCCGGCGCCGGCCGCGAGTTGGCGTAAGAACGCCCGCTGGGCGCGGCCGTTGCCCTCCCGGAAGGGATGTATCGCGTTCATGTCGCCGTAGAGCTCGGCGAGCCGGGAGACGAAGGCCTTTCGGTCGAGCTGGAGCAGGTACTGATCGTTGGCGAGGCCGGCGAACAGCGCATCGAGCTCGCTGTCGATGTTGGGTGCCAGGCAGAAGGGATGGCCGTCCTTCGCGATGTTCACGGTTCTGGTGGTGCCGGCCCAGTCGTAGACGTCTGCGAAGAGTTTTCGGTGGAACATCAGAAGGTGCGCGGCGTCGTACGCGCCCGGCAAGGTCGAGATGCCGAGTTGCGTGTAGCGGGCCGCCGAGACCTGTTGCTCCACATCGGCGAGCTCATCAGGATTGATGATCATTAGCCGGTTCCTCAAGCATTCGGAACCCGGCCAGCAGTACGGGTCACCAGCGGCAGCGATCGTGCCTCCAACGCCCCCGAGCCGACCATGCCGACGCACGGCGGTCCCCTGATGCCGGAAAGTATCCCCAGGACGGTAGCGGCTATCGCCTTACGCTATCGCCGTCAGTGATGATACCGGGCGAGAACTTCCCTGACGACGTCGTCCGCCGAACGTTCGCCGGCGGCAATCCCGCTCAACTGCTTCGCCGTCGAGGCCGACAGTTCGTAGCCCTCGAGCCGTGCGTTACCGACCGCTGCGGACACCGCCTCAGCAGGGGACATCCGCAGCCGGGAAAAGTAATCCTTCATGACCACGGGATCGATCGGCTCGTTCGAGCGCTCGCTGTCGTCGAGCCCCGCTCGCGCACGCAGCCAGGGAGCTTCCGCGTGCGTCATCCGGGAGAGCTCCTCGCCCGTGAGCTGCCCGTAGGTCTCGAGGACCCAGTCGACGAGGCGGCGGGACTGATCGTTGAGACGTTGCGGGTCGCCGCGGACCCACGTCCGCACGCCGTAGGCCCCTCGGTGGGCGCTGTAGAGCTGCGGCACGACCGGGCCGAAGGTCCAGGCCTGGACCTCGTCGGGGAAAAGGGCTGTGCCGTAGGTCGCCAGGTGCCAGGCCTGCGAGTAGTACGCCAGCTTTTGTAGGCGCATGGTGTCGACGTCGCCGAGGGTCGTGACGATCAGCGATGCGACATCGTGGACGTTTTCCGTCACGGCCTGACACCGCCTCTCGGGCCGTCCTCATAGCTGCTTGTACTGAAGATTTTATCGGTCCGTCGCCGATGATGCACGCGCTATCGAGTCGATGGTGTGATCTCCTGTCCCGCCCGAGCCGGGGATCTTGCACTGTCGTCGCCGTGCGGGTGCAGGCCCCGGGGCCTGCACGGAGATTAGGCTGGCCACGGATCAACGATAGGTCACTCGACCCTCAATGTCGAACGCATGTTCGGGTGTGTGGCGTCCGCAATAAGCGGCACCGGCGTTGTGGCGCCCTGGGGCGCAGGAGATCAGATGCGGCGCCAGCCGGTGGCGGGGCTCGTCTTGCCGATCGTGGGCACGATTCGGGTGCGTGAACCGCGCGGTGCGACGACCATGACCCGCACTGTGCGGGTGTTTGCGTCAATCCGGTAGAGGATCCGCCAGGCCGGGCCGCTGGCCTCGTGCATGCCGACCTGCTCGCCGGGAATCGGGGTGCCGGCCTTGCGAGGGTCGTCGCGTAGCTTGCCGTCGAGGAACCGGCGAACCTCGCCGCGGGTGAGCTCGGCGAGCTTGGCCAGGTCCCGTTCGGCCGAGGCGGAGAGGGTGACCTCGTGCTTGTCGCTCACCGCCGGCCACCCGTCCCGCCACCCGAGCGGGGCCGGGGCAATCCCGCGCGGGAAGAGACGACTTCCGCGTTGTTCACGCAATGATCATATGCGTCCGCCCGAGTCGCGGCGGCCTGTACGACCGCGGGCGTGAGATCCGCGGTGGTGGCCACCCGGGCCCGAGGCCAGGCGCAGGGCGTCGGCGTCGGGTGGGAAGTGCGGCCGCGGCGGCGCGCCGCAGGACCTCGTCGGCGATGTCCGCCGCCGTCCGATCGCCGCCGTCCGACCGGATGACACGGGCAGCCGCCGCTGTTGCTAACGGGCATGCGCTATGGAGACGACGACACGATCCGTCATCTGCTCGCCGACACCGAGGTGTAGGCGGTCGTCGGGCTATCCACCGACATCCGCCGCACCGCGTTCGACATCGCGGAGTACCTGCGTCGCAACGGCAAGCGGGTGGTGCCGGTCCATCCATCGGCGCCGGTGGTCGCGGGGGAGCAGGGGTACGCGACGCTGAGCGAGATCCCGTTCGCCGTCGACGTCGTCGACCTGTTCGTCCGTTCGGAGCTTGCCGGGCCGGTGGTGGACGAGGCGGTGAAGATCGGCGCGAAGGCCGTCTGGCTCCAGCTCGGCGTCCGCGATGACGCGGCCGCCGTCCGCGCCGGTGAGGCCGGCCTCGACGTCGTGATGGACACCTGCCCGGCGATGGAGGCCCCGCGCCTCGGCCTCGGCTGGACCCGCTGAACCGGTCTTAGCGCCGGTGCCGACGCCGCGCCGCGGCGCCCCGCGTCGACGCCTCGGGTGGCGGTGGCGGCGCGGTCAGCGAAGGGCCGGGTAGCGATGGCCCGGTCGGCGAAGATCCTCCTGCCGGCGATGGTCCGATCATCACGGGTTGGGGCGCGGCGGGAGCCCACAGCGAGGTGCGGGAGATCTCGTCCGGTGCCCGGCGGGAGCGGCGGACCAGGACGAGCCGGCGGGTGCCCAGCGCCGCGGCGGGCGGGAACAGGACGAGCACCGGCAGCAGGTAGCGATAGTCGAAGCAGACCGTGGCCGCCGGCACCACGAGGACCACGACGCCGGCCGCGGCGAGCAGGGCTGTGTCGGCGCGCAGCCGCCGGTGTTCAGTCGTCTGGTCGCGCCAGCGTCGCCTGGCCCGGGCACCGCGCACGCCAAGCCGTGGGACGCGGCGCCGGGCCGGTACCGCGATCGCGACGACGGCGAGCAGCAGCATTGCGGCCAGCACCGGGCCGGGGGTGAAGCCGTCATGCTGGTACCGGTGCAGGAAGCCGGCGGTTGACCCGTGGATCTCGCGTTTCGGCGTGTCGCCGTGCAGGCCCAGCAGCGGCTCGGCGTTATGCAGGAAGCGGGGCTCGTCTCCGGTGGGGAAGCGCCAGGTGGCGTCGGGCCAGTCCCGGTGCCCGATCGGCCGGCCGGGGCGGAAGTAGTGGACGAGCTCCCCGCCGACCATGCGGACGTAGTCGCCGAACTGGTAGCGGATGACCTGGTGGGTGAAGTCGCGCAGCAGCGCGTCGCGCTCGTCGGCGGGCACGTGCAGCCGCCGGGACGGGCTGTTGACGCTCCACACGTAGTAGCTGGGGTCCGGCCGCTCGGCGGCCGGATGGGGGGAGCACAGCACGAGCTGCGGCCGGCTCAGGTGCAGCCGGTCGCAGTCGGCGATCGGCGCCACCCGGCCGTACATCCACACCGCGTCGCCGCCGGTGAGCGCGTACTTCCCGTGGCTTTCATGGAACCAGCTCGCGTAGGCGACGAGTGGCACGGCCAGGGTGACGGCGAAGGTCGCGAAGCGAAGCCAGCCGACCCGGCGCAGCAGCAGGTAGCCGACGACCAGCACGGCGATGGCCACGCCGATCGTGCGGACCAGGCCCGCGCCGGCAAGTAGCAGCCCGGCCAGCTCGCAGGCCCACACCGACGGGCGGGGCGACCAGGTCAGGGCGACGATCGCGGCGACCAGCAGCACCGCGAACAGCGTCTCGGCCATCACGTAGTGCTCGATGACCAGCTCGTAGGCATCGAGCAGGACCGGTGCCGCGGCGAGCGCCGCAACCGGCGCCGCGATGCGCCGGTGCACCAGCATCACGTAGAGGGTCACGCCCAGAGCCAGCCCCGCCGCGTGCTGGACGACGGTGACCCACCAGAGGTCGTCGGTGAACGACAGCAGCCGCAGGAACGCCGGGTAGCCCGCCGGGCGCATCGGGTCGGGGGCCTTCAGCGTCGACAGGCGTAGATACGCGTAGGAGTCGCCGTAGAACTCGAAAGCCGGCCGATAGGCATAGGCGGTGATCGCCCGCAGCGCCACGCCCGCGGCGAGCAGGACCGCGAAGGGCAGATGCCGCATCGACCGATGGCGGCGGGTAGGCGGTTGGTCCTCGCCGCCGGCGTCGTCGCCTAGCACGACCGGCGCGTCGGGCGACGCCGGTTCCTCCGCCGCGCGGGCGGCGGCGTCGTCGTCGCCGCCGCGCGGAAGGCCACGGCCGTTGCCGCGGCCGGGTTCGTCCGGATAGACGGGTGGGTCGGCTTCGTCCGGCCGGGCCGGACCGCCGGGAAGGTCCGGCTCGTCGGGGTAGACGGGGTCGTCGGGTCCCGCCGGTGCCGCCGCAGCCGAGGGCAGCGGCGGCACCGGCGGCGGCGCAGAGCCGGGGTTTTGATCAGGGGGCGGCGGGAACAGGTGCCTGCCCAGGACGACCATCGTCGAAGTCCGCCGTTCTCAGAACCCGACGGCCTCGGCCGGGTGCTCCTGCGTCTGGTAGTGCATGCCGACCAGCGGCGTGCCGCCGGGCGGGTCGCCGGGCGGGTCGCCGGGCGCCCGCATCGCCGGGCGGGCGGTGGCGCGCTGGTGCCCGCCGCTGGGCCCTGCGGTCAGCAGGCGCAGGAAGAACGAGCCGAACGCGGTCTGCGCGCCGAGCACCATCAGGGTCATTGCGAGCAGCGCCGGCCGCAGCTCGTTCAGGGGACCGAGATCGTTCGCGAGCCACCGCAGGAGCACCACGATGTCGACGACGAACCCGACCGTGAACAGGCCAACTCCGAGTGCCAGTCCGCGTTCGAGGGTGAACACCCGGTGGACCAGCGGCAACGGCCAGCGGCGACGCTCCTGCCAGCCGACCGCGTGGTTGTGGACGTCCGCGCAGACACCGAGCAGCACCACCTGCCAGCCGAGCAGCGCCAGCAGAGCGAACAGGATCGAGAAGTGCAGGTCCAGCCGGTGGAAGCCGAGGTCCAGCGAGCCGGGCAGCAGGACCGCCTGGCCGACGAGCCCGAGTGCCAGCAGCACCAGACCCGGCAGGACGAACAGGTACCGCGGCGCGAGCAGCAGCATGAACCGCAGGTGGCGCCAACCGTCGCGCAGCGAGTGCAGCTTGGAGTCACCCACCCGCGGATGGTAGGTGATCGGCACCTCCTCGATGCGCAGCTCGGCGCGCCCGGCGGCGATGACCAGCTCGCTGGCCAGTTCCATTCCCTCGCAGCGCAGCCGCATCCGCTGGTACGCCTCGCGGCTGAACGCGCGCATCCCCGAGTGGGCGTCGGAGGAGCGCACGTCGAACAGGTGGTTGAGGATGCCGGTGAGCACCGGGTTGCCGACATAGCGGTGCAGCCAGGGCATGGCGCCCGGCAGGATCTTCCCGGCGAAGCGGGAGCCGAGTACGTAGTCCGCCCGCCCTGCGCGCAGCGGGGCGAGGAGCGCGTCGAGATCGGAGAAGTCGTAGGAGTCGTCGGCGTCGCCCATCACGATCAGCCGGCCCTCGGCGGCGGCGAAGCCGGCCAGGTAGGCGTTGCCGTAGCCGCGTCGCGTCTCGTGCACGACCCGGGCGCCCGCCGCCTTGGCGAGCTCGGCCGACCGGTCCGTCGAGCCGTTGTCGACGACGACGACCTCGCCGACGGCGCCCGCGGCGGCGAGCCCGGCGAGGGCCTTGCGCACGCACACCCCGACCGAGTCCTGCTCGTTGAGGCACGGCATCACGACCGAGACCTCGAACGCCTGCCCCCGGGAAAGGGTTGCCCCGCCGGTGGCGGGAGTCTCCCCGACGGTGCCGGCGCCGATGCCGCCCGTGGCACTCTCCATCGTCCGTATCCCCTCCATGGCCGGGCGTGCCCGTGACCGTCCACCGGTGGCTGTCCATGACGGGAGTCCGATGACCAGTCTCCGGCTTGCCGACGCCAATCACGCAGGTGAAGCATCAGCAGACCGACGCGAGCCATTCTGGCGGCCGGTGCCACGGGTCGCTCGGCCGCAGTCCCGTAACCTACCGATCTGTTCACATGGTCCCGTTACCGGTATCCAACTGCGGACACCTCCGTAGTCCGTCGAGCTGGGTTGCACGTGCGCGCCGCGCGGCTCCTGTGCTGGTCAGGGTGCTGGTCAGGGCCGATCGGGAGATGCTCCGTGGCTGGCCTGCGTTGTGTCGCGGCAGACACGCCAGCCCGTCACACGCGCCTCGGTGTGACGCTTCTTACGGGGAGGCGTAACGTCTGGTGCTCGTGCAAGGTGTTCGCGTTTCAGACGAGGTGCCGGCGCTTCCCGCGTCGACCGATGACCCAGACGCTTCCTCCGCCGCCGCGGCCGCGCGGGCGCTCGCCCCGCCGCGCAGAGGCTGCCCTCATTCCCCACCCTGTCCTACCGCGGACGGCGCCGACCGTGACGCCGCGCGGGTGACCAACCAGCACTGGGACCAGGGCTGGAGCCGGCTGTGCAACGGGGTGATCCTCTTCGACGACACCGGCGAGATCCTGCCGACGGGTCGTACGGTCGAGCCGCGGCGTGCCCTGCCGCGGCCGGCCTGCGCCCCTCGGCCGCCGGCGCCACGGCGGGCGAGCCAGGCTCCCATCCGAGTCTGACCCGCCCTCGCCGGACCTGATCCACCCTCGCCGTGCCTGACCCGTCTCCCGGGGCCGGCGGCTGTGAAGTTCGTCCAGAATGATCCGACGAGCCCGCGGGCGGGTACGGTGCCGGGCGTGATGGCGAGATCGACGGGCGGGTCTGTACGGCGGATTGTCGGGTCAGCGCGGGGGCCCCGCCTGGTCGACCGCTGGCGGGCGGAGGTGCCCCCCGGATTCCGACCCGGACCCGGGGTCGGGCTGTCGTCGGCGACGAGCCCGGTTGGGTGCCGGGCCCGCCTGCTCATGCGCCGCGACATCGCCCTCGGCCGCAGTTTCGCGCAGGCGTTCACCCAGGCGGACCGCTCGCTGTTCACGGCGCTCGCCGGCGGGCGCCCACTGCTCGACCCGGTCCTGCCGCGGCTGTCGCACGGCCGTCGACCACGGCCTGCTGTGGTGGGGTGTGGCGGGGGCGCTGGGGGCCGCCAAGGGGCGCCGCCGCCCGGCCGCGGCCCGCGCCCTGATCGGGCTCGGTATCGCCAGCGTCCTGGCCAACGGCCCGGCCAAGCTGGTGTTCCGCCGCGACCGGCCGCCGACGCATGGCATCCCGCCGCTGCGCCGGCTCTCCCGCGACCTGACGACCTTCTCGTTCCCTTCCGGGCACGCCGCGTCCGCCGCCGCCTTCGAGACCGGGGTCGCCCTCGACGCGCCCGGGGCGGCGGTGCCGGTGGCCGCCCTCGCCGCCGCCGTGGCGTTCTCCCGGGTGTATGTCGGGGTGCACTACCCCGGGGACGTGGCCGCGGGGATCCTGCTGGGCATCGGGCGCGGGCCTGTTCACCACGAAGGTGATGCCACGCCGGCCGTGGGTGCCGGCACGGGCGAGCCCGGCGTCGGCCTGGGCGCCCGCCCTGCCCGAGGGGGAGGGGCTCACCGTCGTCGTCAACGCGCGCTCCGGTCCGGGCAACCACTCCGATCTGCTCGCCGTGCTCCGCGCCGACCTGCCGCGGGCGGAGGTCGTCGAGGTCGGGCCGGCCGACGACCTGGCCGCCGCGCTGACCACCGCCGCGTCGAAGTCGAGAGTGCTGGGCATCGCCGGTGGCGACGGAAGCATCAACACCGCCGCTCGGGTGGCGCTGGCCCGCGGCATGCCGCTGGCGGTCTTCCCGGCGGGCACGCTCAACCACTTCGCCACCGACCTCGGCCTGGTCGGCGCCGGCGACTCGGTGCAGGCGGTCCGCGAAGGTTCGGCGGTCGCCGTCGACCTCGGCCGGGCCGACGGCATCTCCGCCGTGTTCGACCGGTTCTCCCGGATCTTCGTGAATATCGCGAGCCTGGGCGGCTACCCCGACATGGTGGCCGTGCGTGAACGGTTCGAGCGGCGCATCGGCAAGTGGCCCGCGATGATGATCGCGTTGTGCTGGGTGCTGCGCCACGAGCCGCCGTTCGACGTGGAGATCGACGCCGAACGCCGCCGGGTCTGGTTGATCTTCGTCGGCAACGGGGTGTACCGGCCCGACGGCTTCGCGCCGACCTACCGCAACCGGCTCGACGAGAGCCTGCTCGACCTGCGGATCATCGACGCGTCGGCGCCGCTGGCCCGGCTGCGGCTGGTCGGGGCCGTCCTCACCGGACGGCTCGGCCGCAGCCGGGTGTACGAGCAGCGCACCGTGGAGCGGGTGCTGATCTCCTCTCGGGCGCCCGGACCGCTGCCCTTTGCCTGCGACGGCGAGGTCACCGAGGTCACCGAGGGGGTGGAGCGGATCGTGATCACGCCGAGTGGCGCCCGGCTGATCGTCTACCGCCCGCGACGCCTCGGCGACGGCGGGGTCCCCGTGCCAGGCGCCCGGAGGCCGCTTGCACGGACGTTCAGCCGCCGCGGTGCTGAAGCGGGATGAGCGTGTGCAGCGGGCGGGTGAGCTGCGTGAACTGGGTGGAGTCGAGGAGGTCCTCGACGAGCAGCGCGCAGGCCAGGTCGGCGCACAGCTCCATGACCCGGTGATCCTCGCTGGAATCGGTGGCGACGCGCTGGCCGCGGCAGTCCGGGCACAGCCGCCAGAACCCCTCGGCGGCGCTGCGGCGCACGAGCGTCCACACCCGGCGACGGCCGGTCACCACGGCGCTGGCGAAGGCGGCGTCCATGGCCTGCTGATGGGCGGAGTCGTCCCGGGTCAGGGCGCTGACCAGCAGCCCGTCGAAGACCTCGAGGCTGTCCGGGTCGTGGCAGCGACCGGCGAGGACCGGCAGCGCGGCGAGGACCCGCTTGACGTCCGCGGCGGCCGGGCCGAGGTCAGGTTCGTGCGAGCGCGCCCGTGGGTAGACCGTGCGCCAGGGCCGCATGAGTGCGGCGTACTCGGCGCGGCCGAGAATGGGCCGGGCGTAGGAGGCGGCGACGGCGTCGCGCATCGCGCGCAGCGCGGTGGCAGCCACAGATGGCTCGACGGTGACGTAGTCGGCGCCGGCGAGGTCGTCGGCATAGATCGCGCTCAGCGCGTCGAAGGCGGCCAGTACCTCGACGATCAGCGGTGAGTCGGGGGCCAGCGCCTTGTCCCGGGCGGCGGCCAGGTAGCCGGAGTTGCGCCAGGCGGCCGCGAGCGAGCCAAGCTCGGCGTCGGAGGTGTGCACAAGCTGGGCGAGGATGCCGAGGATGCCTCGCAGGTTGGGATGTTCCTCCAGCCGTTCGATGCGGCGGGCTCGAAGAATCATGCCGCTCGCCCGCCCCTGGCGGGTACCCCGGCGCACACGGATCGTCGCGGGGTCACCGGGAGCCTGCCCGGCCACGGCGCGGATGGTGCCACCGCGAGTATGGGGGTCGTCGTGACACCGTTCACCTCGTCCTCCTCGACCGTCGCGGCCTGCGCCGGGCAGCCGTCGTCCGAACTTGTGCGGGCGAACCGGCCGGACGTCCCGTCACCGGCCGGATCATGAGCGGCGCGGCGGATGCGGCGACCGTATCTGATCACTTCATGGTCTCGCGCCTCAGGCAGGCCACATCTCGTCGTTCTCCGACACCGTAGCTGCGCGGGGCGGCGTGCGCGGGGAGTGCCGCCTGCGTGGGGTCCGCGGCGTTGTACGCCGCGTCGCCGATCTCCCGATGTCACCTCCGTGAGACTAGTGTTTGCGGCCCCGATGTGGAACTCGTTGTGCCATTAGGCGGGGCATGACGGTGCTGGCACGGGGGTGCCCATGGGGCCCCAGGACGGATCGGCATGGCTGCCGGAGGCGGTGTGGCACGTCGGTGTCGGCCGCCCTGGTCACGCAGGGCAACGATGGCGCCGGTGCGTCGCAGGGTGCCGCCGCTGAACCCCGCCGGGTGAGGCTCGCGACACCACGGCTGGGCCAGCATGCCCGCCGGGGACGGCTGGGGCCCGCTTGGGCGGCGTTTTCCCTGGGAGTGCCGGCACGGGCGGGTGGTGTCCGCGGCGCCGGTGGCTCCTGCGTGCTGGCGGCCGCGGGCGGTGGCGGCTCCTGGGCGGCCCGCGGAGATCGGCCGGCGCAGCCGCGCGGGCGGGTGCTGGCCGGCACTGACTGTGCAGGTCGGCGTGGGCCGGCCGGCGGCGCGAGCGGCCGCGGGCACGGCGACGGTACCTCCGCGCGGGGGTGGGGCCGGGGGTAGCGCGGCGCGGCGCCGACCTCCGATGGTGCTGCCCCCGTCGGGGTGGACCGGGGGTGCCCGGACGACCGTCGGCGTCGCCGTCGCCTCCCCCGGCGGCGGCGGTGACACGCTCCGGAAAATCCATCGGGCCCGGGACGAGCGACCTGGGTAGGTCGTTCGTCCCGGGCCCGCCGTGGGCCCACCGGCCTCGCATAGGCCAGCCGGCGCCTCTGGTCGACCGGCGCCTCTGGTCAGCCGGCGTCGGTGCCCTGCACGGCGTCGTCGTCGCGCAGGCCGAAGCGGCGGATCGCGTCCTCGACCAGGCTGGCCTTGACCTCACCAGCCCGGACCAGGGACTCCAGGGTGGCGACGACGACCGACTCGGCGTCGACCTTGAAGTGCCGGCGCAGGGCCAGCCGGGTGTCGGAGCGGCCGTAGCCGTCGGTGCCGAGCGAGGTGAATGCCTGCGGCACCCAGCGGGAGATCTGGTCGGGCACCGCGCGCATCCAGTCGGAGACCGCCACGACGGGGCCGGGGGCGCCGTCGAGGATGCGGGTCACGTACGGAACGGCGTCGTCGGCCTCGGGGTTGAGCAGGTTGGCCCGGTCGCAGTCGAGGGCCTCCCTGCGCAGCTCGTTCCACGAGGTCACCGACCACACATCGGCGGCGACGCCGAAGTCGGCGGCGAGGATCTCCTGCGCGGTGAGCGCCCAGTGGATGGACGTGCCGCTGGACAGGATCTGCGCCCGCGGTCCCGAGCCGCCCTCCGCGCCCGCGGCCGGCAGGTCGCCGACGAGCTCCTCGGCCGGCCGGAACCGGTACATGCCGGCGATGATCTGTGCCGGGTCGAGGCCGGCCGGCTCGGCCGGCTGAGGTACGGGCTCGTTGTAGACGGTGAGGTAGTAAAAGACGTTCTCGTTGCGCTCGCCGTACATCCGGTCCAGGGCGTCGCGGACGATGTGGGAGACCTCGAACGCAAACGCCGGGTCGTAGGCGACGCAGGCCGGGTTGGTCGAGGCCAGCAGCAGCGAGTGGCCGTCCTGGTGCTGCAGGCCCTCGCCGTTGAGCGTGGTCCGCCCGGCGGTGGCGCCGAGCAGGAAGCCGCGGCCGAGCTGGTCACCGAGCGCCCACATCTGGTCACCGGTGCGCTGGAACCCGAACATCGAGTAGAAGACGTAGACCGGGATCATGTACTGCGCGTGGGTGGAGTACGAGGTCGCGGCGGCGATCACCGAGCCCATCGAACCGGCCTCGCTGATGCCCTCGTGCAGCATCTGGCCGGACTCGGACTCCTGGTAGGACAGCAGCAGCTCGCGGTCGACGGCCTCGTAACGCTGCCCGTGCGGCGAGTAGATCTTCGCCGTCGGGAACATCGCGTCCATGCCGAAGGTGCGGGCCTCGTCGGGGATGACCGGCACGAAGCGCGCGCCCATCTCCTTGGTCTTCATGAGGTCCTTGAGCAGCCGGACGAAGGCCATCGTGGTGGCGACGGGCTGCTTGCCCGAGCCCTTGCGCAGCTCGTCGAAGATCTTCGCGGGCGGCTGGGTGAGCGGCTTGGCGCGCACGACCCGGCGCGGTATCGACCCGCCGAGCGAGGCCCGGCGCTCCCGCATGTACTGGATCTCCTCGGAGTCCGGCCCCGGGTGGTAGTAGGGCGGCAGGTCGCCGGTCAGCGCCGAGTCCGGGATCTCCAGGTACAGCCGGTCGCGGAACTCCTTGAGCTCCGCCTTGGTCAGCTTCTTCATCTGGTGGGTGGCGTTGCGGGCCTCGAAGTCCTTGCCCAGCGTCCAGCCCTTGATGGTGTGGGCGAGGATGACCGTGGGCTGACCGGTGTGCTCGGTGGCCGCCTTGTAGGCCGCGTAGAGCTTGCGGTAGTCGTGGCCGCCGCGGGAGAGCTTGCGCAGGTCGTCGTCGGCGAGGTCGGCGACCATCCGGCGCAGCCGGGCGTCCGCGCCGAAGAAGTGCTCGCGGATGTACTCGCCCGACGACGTCGTGTAGGTCTGGAACTGCCCATCCGGGGTGGTGTTCATCCGGTGGACGAGAACGCCGTCGGTGTCCTTGGCTAGCAGCGGGTCCCAGTCGCGACCCCAGACGACCTTGATCACATTCCAGCCGGCGCCGCGGAACAGCGACTCCAGCTCCTGCATGATCTTGCCGTTGCCGCGGACCGGGCCGTCGAGACGCTGCAGGTTGCAGTTCACCACGAAGATCAGGTTGTCGAGCTCCTCGCGGGCGGCGACGCCGAGCGCCCCGATCGACTCCGGCTCGTCCATCTCGCCGTCGCCGAGGAACGCCCACACCCGGCTGTTCGAGGTGTCCTTGATCTGGCGGTTGAGCAGATACCGGTTGAACCGGGCCTGGTAGATCGCGTCGATCGGGCCGAGGCCCATCGACACGGTGGGGAACTCCCAGAAGTCGGACATGAGCCGCGGGTGCGGGTAGGACGACAGCCCGCCCGACTCGCTCTCGCGGCGGAAGGCGTCGAGCTGCTTCTCCGTCAGCCGGCCCTCCAGGAACGCGCGGGCGTAGATGCCCGGCGAGGCGTGCCCCTGGAAGAAGATCTGGTCACCCGAGTCGCTTCCCGGCGAGGAGCTGAGATGGTCCTTGCCGCGGAAGAAATGGTTGAATCCGACCTCGTACAGGCTCGCGCTCGACGCGTAGGTGGCGATGTGACCGCCGACGTTGTACTCGGGCCGGTTCGCGCGGCTGACCATGATCGCCGCATTCCACCGAATGTAGGCCCGGATTCGGCGTTCGACATGTTCGTCGCCGGGGAACCAGGGCTCGCGTTCCGGCGGAATCGTGTTGATGTAGTCCGTGCTGGTGAGACCGGGAACCCCGACCGCCTTCTCGCGAGCTCGTTCGAGAAGCTTCAGCATGAGGAAGCGGGCCCGGCCGCGGCCGGACTCCTCGATGACCGAGTCGAGTGACTCCAGCCACTCGCTGGTCTCAGAGGGGTCGATGTCTGGCAGCTGACTCGGCAGCCCGTCGGTGATGACCGAGAACTTCCGGGTTGTGTCCTGCGCCACGCCTTCTCCTGCTCCTCAAGCTTCCGGGGCCGCCGTGGCCGCACGAGAAGGTCCTCCTCGCGCGTCCGCCGGCCCATGTGTCACTTCGCGTGCACGCGGATGCGGGAACCCGCATGGTCGATGCGTTGCCGCGTCCTGGCCGCTCGTCAACTTCTCCTTCGGTGCGCCGCTGCGGGTGATCGGCCGACTCCCATCGGCCGAGGGCGGGAACCCGACGAGCGAGCACGCCTCTGTCCATCGTGCTCCGTCCGCGCGACCTCGTCACGCACGCCTTGGTTACTTTCGAGTAGAGAATCGGGCGATACGCGCGGCGTTGTCGACTTGTCGTCCGCGGCGTAGCCGGTGCAGTACCCCCGCCTGGTAGACAATCATCCTGATGGACACCCGGATGAAGACGACGATGCTGTCCGTGCGCACCGGCCGCCTGGAGCGTGTGGTCGACCTCACTCCTGACGCGGTGCAGTTCGTCACTGGTTCCGGTGATGGCCTGCTGTCGGTGTTCGTGCCGCATGCCACCGCCGGGCTGGCCATCCTCGAGCTGGGCTCCGGCAGTGGCCCGGACCTGCTCGCGGCCCTGGCCGAGCTGCTGCCCGCCGACAAACGGTGGCGCCACGCGCACGGCTCGCCCGGCCACGGCCGATCCCACGTCATGCCGGCGTTCATCCCGCCGACGCTCACCGTCCCGGTGCTCGACGGGCGGCTCGCGCTCGGCACCTGGCAGTCGATCGCCTTGGTTGATCTCAATGTGGACAACCCTGATCGGACGGTCCGACTGTCGTTCCTGGCGGGATGATCAAGATTCTGGCGGCGTGATCGAGGCCCGATGCGGGTACCGGCGGGGAGTCGTCGCACGTCCACCACGCCGTCATCGGTCCACAACCGACGGCGTGGCACTTGCGCAGCTACCGGGAG
Organism: Candidatus Frankia alpina; assembly: GCF_902806485.1. Lineage (GTDB taxonomy): Bacteria > Actinomycetota > Actinomycetes > Frankiales > Frankiaceae > Frankia > Frankia alpina. Next base: position 23,263 of record NZ_CADCWT010000032.1, read on the forward strand.
GTCCGGTGGACTAGGTCAAGACGCACCGGGTGATGCCCCCATCGCGCTGGTGCGTCCACGTTGGAACGGGACGTCTCCGCGGCACGCGCGGAGCGACACACGAGCAGGAGGTAGCGCAGGTGAGTCCGACCGCGGCGAACGCCGAGGGTCAGCGCCGGGCGGAGCGACTGGGAGTCTCCGCCGGGACCCAGGTGCAGTCGCTCAACGAGGACGATGACATCGCCCAGGATCTGCTGGACGCGGTGACCAGCGCCAGCGGCACCGAGCTAGTCCCCGAGGACTCCGACGACGTCGTCGACGTCATCCTGCTGTGGTGGCGGGAGGACGACGGGGATCTGGCCAATGCGCTCATCGATGCGCGTCGCCAGCTGTCCGACGAGGGTGTGATCTGGCTGCTCACGCCCAAGGCCGGACGGGACGGTCATGTCGCGCCGAGCGATGTGCTGGACGCGGTGCCCACCGCGGGTCTGGTCCAGACCAGCACGTTGAGCGTCGCGCAGGAGTGGTCCGGCCAGCGGCTGGCCGCGCCGAAGTCGCAGCGCGTTCGGCACCGCTGAGGCCGGCGCGAGGGCGTCCGGCGGCGGGTGGGCCGGGCGCCGTCGAGTCATGCCCGCGTCCGGGTGGGGTCGGAGCTCGGCCGGCCCCCGCGGCGTGGGCTCATCGATACAACGGCACCTGCTGGCCCTCGACGGCGCCGGGGTAGCGGTCCCAGAGCCGGTTGAGCTCAAGCTGGAGGAACAGCGGTCCGAAGCCGATCAGGAACAGTACGAACGCGAGCACCGGGTTCGTCTCCGGCACGCCGGCGGCGTGCTGGGCAGCGCGCGTGCGGGTGCCCAGCCGCCACGCGGCGACGAAGGGCGGCACGATGATCAGCCAGCCGACGAGGAACGCCAGCAGGGACAGGGCCGGGTTGACCCGTATACGCCGGTCGTACTCGGCGAGCTCCCGGTTCGTCTTGTAAACCCACACGAAGTAGTAGACCCCAAGGGTGATCAGGGGCAGGCCCAGCCAGACGGCGAAGGGATTGCGGTGCTTGCCGAGTACCCCCGCCCCGGCGGCGGAGTCGGGCGCGCCGGGCGCCCCGTTCGGGCCGGGGGAGCCGTAGTCGGGGGGCGCGGGGTAGCCTTGCTCGGGCTCGGGGCCAGGCAGCGATTCCCGGAAGGCATAGATCGGGAAGCCGCCGGTCGAGGTGCCCGGCCCGTCGATCGGGTGAGGTTCCTGCGCCGGGTGATGGCTTTGCTGGTCGGGGTAGCCGTGCGATTCGGGGTAACCGTGCGGGGTCGCACTCTGATTGGTCAAGGTGGTCCTGCCCTCATCGGTGTCCATAACCTGTGGCGCACGCGGAGCACGCACCGTGTTACGCGCATGTCCGGTCGATGGCTCCCGTGCCGATCGGCCAGACTAGGCCAGTCTGACGTAGGAAACTCGAGCACTCGCCGCATCAGCGCCCGGGGAGCGTGAAAGATACCTTCCGTCGGGATCGAATCCGGATGATCCTTCGTACCGGGTAGCGGCCGGACGGCTCCGGGGCGTCCGTGTGGGCTATCCGCGGGTGGTCGGCCGGTTTCCACGGCGCCGCAACTGGCATGCTGGCTCAGGGCCGGCGGATCGACCGGCGGGGGCGCCCGAACCGGTGGGTGCCGTCGCCCGGCCCGTTCCGACCCCCGCCCGCTGTCGCGATCATGCGAGGCCCGGCGGTTCTGGCGGAGTCGGCCCGTGCATCGTCCTGATCGGTGCTCCGCCACTGTGATCAGCCCCATTGTTGTGGAGAGGAAGCGCCTGTGACCGTCGAGGTTGGCTCCGTCGCCCCGGACTTCTCGCTGAAGGACCAGAACAACGAGACCATCACCCTGTCGGAGTTCCGCGGCAAGCGGAACGTCGTCCTGCTGTTCTACCCGCTGACCTTCACCGGTGTCTGCCAGGGTGAGCTGTGCTCGGTCCGGGACGACCTCGGCTCGTTCCAGAACGACAACGTCCAGGTGCTGGCGGTCTCCGTCGACTCGCCGTTCGCCCACAAGGTGTGGGCCGAGCAGCAGGGCTATGAGTTCCCGCTGCTCGCCGACTTCTGGCCGCACGGCGCGGTCGCGGAGGCCTACGGCATCTTCAACGCCGAGCGAGGCATCGCCGTGCGCGGCACCTTCGTGATCGACAAGGAGGGTGTCGTGCGCTGGAAGGTCGTCAACAACATTCCCGACGCGCGGGACCAGGCCGAGTACCTCAAGGCCCTCGCCGCCATCTAAGATCGACGTACGGGAGCCGGCCTGGCGTACCTGGGTAGTCGTGGGGCCGGCTCCCGCTGTCGGTGGCACCCTGAAGCGTCGGTGCCAGACCGGCGGTCACCTTCGCTGATCCAGGCGCCCGATCGTTCCACGGGGCGTCGCGGTATGCGTAGACTTAGTCAGCCTCGTTTCCCAGGTCTCCCGGGCGCGTAGCTCAGCGGGAGAGCGCTCGCCTTACAAGCGAGTGGTCGCAGGTTCGATCCCTGCCGCGCCCACGCGCTCCCCTTCTATGCTCGCTGATCTTTGATCAGCTTCGCCACCAGCCGTTATGTCTGTTGGGGGGCCGAGCCCCCCATGCCCCCCACGCGGCAACCGGGGCGCTCAAAAGGTGTGAATCGCCGGCGGTGTAGCAACGCGCCTGTGGCCATCGTGGGGGAGTGGCAGGTCAGATGCTGCCCAGGTGGTCGTCGAGGCGGGCCGGCACAAGTCGGCATCGTCGGTGCGTCCCAGGAGGTCGTGGCCGGCGACCGGGTTCATCGTCGAACCCGCTCTGTTCGCTTGGCGGGCACGCTGGTGCGGCTCGATGTGCCAGCTCCTCGAGCGCGATGCATTCCGTGCCGATCCGACTGCAGGTCAAGGTTTCGTATTACGATAGAGAGTGTGGAGATCCACCGCTCGGCTCGTAAGCACGGTGTGCCGATGCGGACATCACCCATACCGCTACGGGGTATCTGGTCGCCTACACGCTCGACGACGATGACCCGCCGCGGGAGCTCCGGCTGGGTCCGGATTTGGCTGGCAACCTTCTGGAGATCGCCGTCCTGCTCCTTGACGATGGCACTGAACTGATCATCCACGCGATGCGGATGCGTCCGAAGTACCGGAGTCTCCTGCCGTGACGAGGAGGGGCGAGATGACAGACGAGACAGCGCGTACGCCTATATCGGGTGGGGTCCCGGTGACCGACGAACTCGTGGCGAGGCTTGCAGGGGAAGCCGAGGCCGGCTATGACGTTGAGGTCCTGAGGCGCCGGGGTGGGCGGCGGTCGATCGGGTCGGCGCCGGGGGAGGTCGTGCCGGTGCGGCTGGATCCGGAGCTGCGTGCGGCCCTGGCGACTCGTGCGGCTGCCGATCATACGAACGCCAGCGAGGTGATCCGCCAAGCCCTCCGTGCCTGGCTCGACGTCGCCTGAGGGCACGAAGTCCCATCGACAGGGCGCATCCCGGGAGTCGACGGGCCGTGGCGGCCGTCCGTCTGCCGGAAGGCGACTACTCGATCATCGACGATCAGCGGTTGGACCCTGCGGTGCGTCGTCGGTGACCGGGTCTTGGCGCCGGTCTGGTCCAGGTGGCCGTTGCGGTGACACGCCCGAGACGCGCGGGTGGATCAAGATTTTTTAGTCAGCGCTCAACTTTTCGACCTGCAGTCGGCGGCGACCTGCGTCTTTGCAGGTCAAGCACGTTGGTGGCCCCGGGACGCCTTACAAGCGAGTGGTCGCAGGTTCGATCCCTGCCGCGCCCACGCGCTGGCTCCGCCTGCTTGCCGATCTTTGATCGGCTGCGCCGGGGCCGCGATGTCTGTTGGGGGGCCGAGCCCGGTCAAATGTCGCTCATACACCATGTGCTGACCTGCATGGTTGTCCCCGTCAGCCGATTTTGATCTTGCTGGGTTGTGGTGGATGGCATGTGGGGTCGTGGTACCCGTTCGGTTATCCCTTGGGTGCTAGAGGGCGTTTCGTTCGTCGTCGATGGTCTGTGCTTCGGCGTGTCGGCCTATCGCACGAAGTAGATCCGCCAGATTGTTCAGCGACCGGATGAGGTCGGGGAGGAAGGCGTCGGGCCGGTCGGCGGCCAGCCGGCGGTGGATGGTGACGGCGTCGTTGATGGCGGTTAGGGTCTCCTCCCGCCGCCCCAGACCGCCCAGCCGGACCGACTGGTTGTTCAGGGAGGCGGCGAGGTCGGCGAGATGTGTGGTGTCGACGGGAGTGTGTCGGCGTCGGGGCAGGGGCCATCGGCGTGGCGGGTGGGGGGGTATGTGGTCGCGGATGCGGAGGGTGTGGGCGTGTTGGAGGGTGGCGGCGAGGTCGAGTAGTCGCAGGCTGTATTCCGGCAGGCTGTCGATCATGCTGGTGAGGGTGGGCCGGTCGAGGTGGGGTGTGACGGTGGTGAGGGCGTCCGCCGCGGGCCGGTGGTCGGCGGCTTCGATCGCCACGCGCAGCGCGATCGGGGCGCGCGTGGCCGGGTCGGTAGCGAGCAGGGCGGGTAGGAGCGGATCGAGGTCGGGGTGTGTGGGTGTGGCCCGGTTCAGCACGGTCAACGCCTGGTAGGTCTGGCCTGTCGATGCGCCGGCCAGCAGGTGTTCGGTGAGGTCGGGGTTGCCGGTGAGGTGGCGGGCGAGGAAGTGTTCGGCGAGCCGGTCGGGGCTGATCCCGCCCCAGAACTGTCCGGTCTGGTCGGGTGCAGGTGGGTAGAGCCCGGCGAGCCAGTGTGCTGTCCGGTTGCGTAGGTCGTGGGTGGTGCCGTCGGTGCCGGTTAAGGCGGGCAGGCGGGCAAGGGCCGCGGCGGCTTCGTCGGGGTTGGTGGCGCCGCAGAGGGTGGCGGCGGCGATGGCCTGTTCCAGGCTGCCGGCGGACCTGTCGATGCCCCGGGTGCGGGCGGTGTCGGTCCAGTACCGCTTTTCGTGCTGGAGGAGCCGGTCCGCGACCTGCTCGGGTGATCCACCGTCGCCGCTGGTGGGTTGGTCGAGCAGGGCGGTCAGGGCGGCCATGTGCACGGCCAGGACCAGACCGAACCCAGGATCAGACAGGTCGGGTATTCCGGTCTGCACCTTCCGGAAGCGATCGGCCCAGTCGACCGCGGGATCGAGATCGGCCAGCCGGCGGGCGAACGTGCTGGCCGCGTCGGTGAACAGGGCGGTCCGGTCGGGTCCGCTGTCCTCGACCGGTGGCAGGGTGACGGTCTGCCCGTTCTCGGCGAGGGGATGACGGCCGGTGAGTTCCTCCCACCAGTCCCCACCACCCCGGGCGACCAGCAGCAGCCGTATCGGGGTGCGGGTGGCGCGTTCTTCCAACGTGGTGAGGAGGGTGCTGGTGAGGGCGGTGTGGGTTTCGGCGTAGTCCACGACCAGCAGCACCGGCCGGGTCTGCCCGGCCAGCCGCCCGACCAGCCCAGCACCATCCGGGCGGGGCGAAACCCGGCGAGCCATCCTGCCTCGCGCAGGCGGGCGGTCAGGGCGCGGGCGAACCGGGTCTTGCCCTGCCCACCCGGACCGACCAGCAGCCGCACCGCACTATCCGCCTCACCGGTGCACCAGTCGACGAATTCGGCGAGCAGGGGTTCCCGGCCGTGTAGGTCGACGATCTCCGCGTCCGCGCGGAGCAACTGCGCCGGTGTGTGGGGGATGGTGATCGTGGGTGGGGTGAGGAGGCCGGCGAGTTCGACAGACTCCCAGCTCACCGGCCTGCCGTCGACCGCGATCAGATTCCGGAACACCGGATCGGCTAGCAGCCGTCGCACCGGCACGGCGGTCAGCCGGCCCTCGCCGAACCCGGGGGTATCAACCACGATCACCGCGGACGCCAGCCACACCGGCCCCGGACCGGCGGGGTCCGCGCAGGCATACAGCACCGCCCCGGACATGCCCGACCACGGCAAGGGTTCGTCATCCCCGACGGGTGCCAACGGCGGATGGTCTTTGATGTTGATGTCGTAGCGGCCGGTGACCAGCCCACCCAGCGGGTTCACCTGCCCGGCAAGATGGTTCGACTCCCGGGCTCCATCGTCGCCGCGCAGCACCCGGGGGAACCCGACCGCTTCACCGGCGATGCCACCGGCACGGCCGGTCAGCACCCCCCAGCGCAACCGGTCCACCCGCGGCGGTGCCCACTGCGGATCGTCGATGCGGATCAGTGCCGCGTCGGGTGCGGTGTCGTCGGCTCGGTCCCAGCGGTCCGGCCACACCACCCGACCCGACGTGCCCGTCCGGCCGGTCTCGCCCACCCCGACCGTCAACCCCACCCCCGAAGACGGCACCGGCCCTTCGGGGAACACGACATGGGCGGCGGTCAGGACCAGCCGGCCGGTGATCAGCAGATCCGACCCCACCCGCGTCCGCCCATCGGCCCGGACAGTGCGGATCTCCACGACCTGGTCCGGTGGCACCGGACCCGCCGCACCCGTCCCCGATCCCATGACGGTGGTCGGGATACTCGTCGTCGGCGATCAGCGGCGAGCGGCCCGTCGCCGGATCGACCGGTTGCAAGCGGACGGTGAGCCGGCGGGTGGAGGTCGAGGAGCGTTCACCGGACGCGCCGATCGACACCACCCCGATCCGCACCCCGCCCTCCGCCTTACCACCCGTGCGGACCTCCACGTTCAGGTCCAGCTCCACCGGCTCGACCGTGAACCGGACCGGGGCACCGGCCCCGGCGGCCATCGCCGCGGTCAACTCCGCCCGCACCGCGGCGATCGCGTCCGCCAACCCCACCCACGGCTTGTCCAGCACCATGATCCCCCGATCGGCAGCACCTACCGGATGGTGCCCACAGTAACCGGAACGTGCCAGAAACCAGTCGGAAACCCCCACCTTACCCGCCACCCGACCTTCGACCCGCGACCGCTCAACCCCCAGGCATGGGCCGATCACACGAAAGACCAGGTCATCGACCTACATGCACGCGGGGCTATCAGCCCCCCCGAACCCCCCACGGCGGCAACCGGGATGCTCGCGAGGGGTGGATCGCCGCCGCCGCGAGCTCGGCTGTACGGCTCGAAAGCATGGTGTGCCGACGTGGATGTCATCCATGCCGCTACGGGGGTGCCTGATGGCCTACATGCTCGACGAAGGTGATCCATCGTGGGAGCTCCGGCTGGGGCCGGATCGGGCGGGCACTCTTCTGGAGATCGTCGTTCGGCTCCTTGACGATGGCGCTAAAATGATCATCTACGCGATGCGCGTGCGTCCGAGGTACCGGCGTCTCCTGCCGTGACAAGCAGGGTCGACATGTCAGAGCAGACAGCGCCTACCCCGATGTCGGGAGGGGTCCCGGTGACCGATGAACTCGTGAATCGGCTCGTTGAGGAAGCCGAGGCCGGCTATGACGTTGAGCTCCTGCGGCGCCGGGGCGGGCGGCGGCCGATCACACGAACGCCAGCGAGGTGATCCGCCAGGCCCTCCGCGCCTGGCTCACTGATCTTTCATTCACCGGGTCGGGCTGGAGTGGATTCCGCCCGGTTCCGGTTCCGCGGAATCTGCATGACCGTGTCACGTGGCCGCGATCATGGCGATGGCCGCGGAGTGTGACGGCGGTGGTGGGGTGTTCGGGGTGGATGCGTGGGAGAGCGCCCATGTGGTCGCTCTGGTGGGTTCGGCGTCCGATTTATCCCTACAGAAGGACCCAGGTGGCACCGTTCCCACGCACACCCCCGCTCCCGGCTC
>NZ_CADCWT010000033.1 GCF_902806485.1 Candidatus Frankia alpina
AGAGTAACCAGTCAGCACGGAAAGTGACCTTCGCGCGGCCCTGGTTGCCGGCACACCAGGTGGCTTCAGATTCATCACATTGAGGAATGGGGCGCCACGGGAGGGGCGACAGATCCGGCAAATTTGATCCTGCTTTGCTCACTCCACCACCGACTTATACACGACAAAGGCCTGATTCTCGAGCGGCGGCCGACCGGGGAGCTCCTGGTCTTTCACCCGAATGGAACGGTCGCTCAGGAGGCACCGCCGATGAGCAGCGATCCAGACCCGCTGCGCATCTTCCGCACCACCGCACCCCATGGGCCAGGTCATGGATCTTCGGCCGGACAGGCAGCGTGAGCCTCGCTGCAGGCCGAGTGCTGATCGATCGGCTCACGTCGGCCCCGACCAGGCGTCCCGCATCCTGCACCGATCTGATGGGACACGGGGTCGGTTGCCTGGCTACGTGCAGCGATGCCCGTAGGCTCCCGGTCTTATGAGCCCCATCCTCGCGTCCGGACGAGCTGGGAACTTCCTTCGATCCTTGTTGATCATTGCTGTGCTCGTCCTGACGATGCGGACGGTCTACCTGCTGTGGTTCTTCCACACCCCGGCCTGGACGTCGCGACCGCACGACATCCGCTATTGCGGCGGATGGTACGAGCGGGCCGACACACCAGATGTCACAGGCAGTCAAGCCAGGAGGACCGCCGGTGGAGACCTCAAGGCGGTGATGCGATCACCGGTCTTGCGGCCGATCACTGCCCACCATCCGTCATCGGCCTGTCCGCAGTATCTGTTCGCCAAGGTCGGCAAGGATGTCTACGTGACCTACCGCGCCACCGACGACTGAGCCGGGTCACTCAACGCGGGTCCGGTGAGCACGTAGACCCGGGCGTGTATCGAGGTGCGCTGCTGCAGCGCTGCGCGGACCGCTCGATGCAGCCCGTCCTCGAGGTAGAGCGCTCCTCTCCACTCGATCACGTGCGGGAAAAGGTCTCCGTAGAAGGTCGAATCCTCATCGAGCAGTACATCGAGCGCAAGCACTCGCTTCGTCGTGACGAGCTGATCGAGCCGGACCTGGCGGGGAGGAATGGCCGCCCAGTCCCGCTGGCCAAGGCCGTGCTCGGGGTACGGGCGACCGTCTCCGACCAACTTGAAGATCACCGGCACCTCCTCTTCGAGGGCGAGACATCCGTCGACTAGGACAGCCTAGAATTCCTGCCTCGCCTATAAGACCCCGGTCGGCCCGGAGCGGGAACCGGGTGGACACCAGGACCACGACCGGGTGGCGGATCCCCACATCGGGCCGGCTCTCACTTGACCTCCATGCCAGGTCTGGCTTAAGTAAGCCTTACCTCAAAAAAGGAGGCCACGATGGCGTCGCCAACCCACACGCAGAACATGGTCACGATGGCTCAGCAGGCGAGGACGGTCCTGGCCGGTGGCCGCACGGCGCTGCTGACTCTTCCCTGTGAGCAGGCAAGGGGATGGGTGGGAGTGATCGACGACGGGGGTGAGCCGGTGCTGATGGCGAGCACCGAAGGCCCGCTTGCCTGCGCTGCCAGGAACGGGAGGCGGAGCTGGGTCGAGGTTCCCGGGCATGCAGGCGAGCGCCTGATCCTGGCCGGCCCGCTGTGGATGGTACCGGGTACCACGGAACAGATCCTGCGCCGGCTCGCCGATCTGGGCCGCGCAGTCAGCACGGAGGGCGGCATCGCCGATGGCCTTTCCGTGTTGGCGCTCGCCGTCGACGATGTGGTGCTCTGCCTACCCACCACCGACATGGACTGCGGTCCACGCCGATGGACCTCCGCCACGGTAGGCCGGCGCATCGACCTGGCCACCTATGCGTTCGCCGAACCAGACCTGATCAGCGCCTACGCCCCGGAACTCATCGAGCATCTCAACGTGGGACATGCGGATCAGATGCGCCAACTCGCCCGACACGCTCGGCCTGCGGCGACCGAAGGTGACGTTGCTGGTGTTCAGGTCAGCGGCCTGGATCGATACGGCCTGGACCTGTGGCGAGTCGATGGCGCCGGAGCCGAGCAGGTGCGGGTCACGTTCCGACAGCCGCTCATCGAGCCTCGCTCGCTCGGCCGGGAACTACGCCGATTGCTCGATCAGTCGACCAACACCTCGGAATGACGACCATAGTCGGCTGTCGCCGATCTCCTGCGGCCCGCGGCGGCGGACGGGGTACTCGTCTCCGCCAGGGGGCATGGGTCAGCCGATCCGATCGCCCCCAACACCCTGCCCGGCGGTTCGGACAACCCGGCCGGCCGGGCACTCAACCGCCGGGTGACAATCACCTACGGTGGCCGCTGAAACCATTGCCGATGCTGAGCTCACAGCCACCGGTGAGTCCGATTTGACATCGGCATCGAAAATCGTTTCCAATTAGGCCATGTCACGACCCGCCGCGATCGTCTTCGACCAGGCGAGCGTCGCCTATGGGCGGGTGCCTGCGTTGGAGCAGGTCCACGGCACGGTGCACCAAGGGGAGATTGTCGCTCTCGTCGGGCCGAACGGCGCGGGCAAGTCAACCCTCATCAAGGCGTTGCTTGGCCTGGTGCCGGTCGCGTCAGGTTCGATCAGTGTCCTCGGCCGGCCGCCCGCGTTGGCGCGCCGGCAGGTCGCGTACGTGCCGCAGGCGGACACGCTCGACCCGGACTTCCCGGTCTCAGTGGCGCAGGTCGTCCTGATGGGCCGCTACCGGCGGATCGGCTGGCTGCGGCCACCCGGGCGGGTCGACCGGGACGCGGCGGCCGATGCGCTGGCGGCGGTGGGCCTCGCGCACCGGGCGGCGGACCGGTTCGGGATACTGTCGGGTGGGCAGCGGCAGCGGGTGCTGCTCGCCCGGGCGATCGCGGCGCAACCGGCGGCGTTGCTGCTCGACGAGCCCTTCAACGGGGTCGACGCGGTCTCCCAGGAGGCTCTGCTAGCCACGATCAGAACTCTCGCCGCGGGTGGTGCCGCGGTCGTCGTCTCCACCCATGACCTGGGCCTGGCGCAGCTCACCTGCGATGGGATCTGCCTGCTCAACCGGCACCAGTTCGGCTTCGGTCCACCCGGCGAGGTACTCACCCCCGACCTGCTGCGGGCCGCCTATGGCGGGGCCGCGTTGGAACTGGGCGATCGCGGTCTGATCGTCACCCGATCATGATCGATTTCTTGGTGGCGCCGTTCGGCCGGCCCTACATGACGCGGGCTCTCGTCGAGGCGCTGCTCCTCGGTGCACTCTGCGGCGCGGTCGGGGTATATGTGCTGCTGCGCCGGCTGGCATTCCTGACCGACGCCGTCACCCACACCGTCTTTCCCGGGGTCGTCGTCGGGTTTCTGGTCTCGGGCCGGTCCGGCATCGTGCCGGGCGCGCTCGTCTGCGCGGTGGCCGCGGTGGCCCTGTTCACGGCGATCGCGGCCACCCGACGAGTGAACGAGGACACGACCCTGGCCGTGCTGCTGACGGCCTTCTTCGCGGTGGGAGTGATCCTCATCTCCCGGCAGCGTTCGTACACCGCCGATCTGACGGCCTTCCTGTTCGGGCACATACTGACCATCGACACCACGGACATCGTGGTCACCGCCGTGGTGGCCGTCCTTGCCGGGTTGGTCCTGCTCGGGTTGGGGAAGGAGCTGCTGCTGCGGGCCTTCGACCCGGAGTGGGCCCGGGCGGCGGGATACCGGATCACCGCGCTCGACCTGGTGAGCAACATGCTGATAGCGCTGGTAGTGGTCGCGTCGGTCCAGGCCGTCGGGACGGTGCTTGTGATCGCGATGCTCGTCGTGCCGGCCGCGGCGGCGCGGCTGCTGTCCGAGCGGCTCGGCGTCATCGTCGCCGTGGCGGTGCTCGTCGGTATGGCCGGCGCCTGGCTGGGACTCGCCACCAGCTACGAGGCATCGGTCGGTCACGATGTTCGGCTGGCCGCCGGGGCCACCATCGTGCTCGTTCTCGTCGCCTTCTACGTCCTGGTGACGCTCGGCCAGGCCTCCCGGCGGCTCGTCCGACGATGACTCGGCTGGTGAAGCGATGACGCTGTTCTCTTCGCTCGGTGACGGCTACGTGCGGCGCGCGCTGCTGGAGGTCGTGATCGTCGGAGTGCTCTGCGGTGCTGTCGGTGTCCATGTCGTGTTGCGTCGGCTGAGCTTCCTGACCATGGCGTTGACCCACGCGACTTTTCCCGGGGTGGTCATCGCGACGATGCTCGGCCTGGGCCTCGTCCTCGGCGCGGGGCTGTTCGGTGTGCTCCTTGTGGCTGTCGTGGCAGCGCTGACCGGCCCGCGCGGCGCGGAACACGGACGGGAGACCTCCAGCGTCACCGCCGTGGTGCTCTCCGGCGGCTTCGCTCTCGGGATGGCGCTGATGTCGACGCAGGAAGGCTTCAGTCGGGACCTCACCGCCTTCCTGGTCGGCTCGGTGCTCACCGTCCAGCCGAGTGACCTTGTCGTCAGCGCGGTGACGACGGCGGTCGTGCTCGGAGTGCTGGCAGCGCTGCGCAGGGAGCTGCACCTGGCCGCCTTCGACCCGGACGCCTTCGCCACCGCGGGCTATCCGGCCCGCCGACTCGATCTGGTCCTGCTGCTGGCACTCGAGGCGACGGTGGTGACCTCCCTGCCCGCCGTCGGCACGATCATGGCCGTCGCCCTGATCGTCGGCCCGGCGGCGACCGCCCGACTCTGGTGTTCACGGACGGCCACGATGACTGCCATGGCCATCGTTGTCGGCGTCGCCGCCGGTGTGATCGGGCTCACTGTCAGCGAGCAGTGGAACGTCGCTGCCGGCGGTGCCATCGTGCTCTCCGTCGCCGCGTTCTTCGTGGCCTCACTGGTGTTGCGGTCACTCCCGTGGAGTGAACCTGTCGCCGCAGCCGTGGCCCGCCGAAAATCCGCTGGACGCCCCACCTACTCTGGGTAGATGGAGTTCGCCCAGTCCGACAAGCTCGCCGACGTCTGTTACGACGTCCGCGGGCCTATCCTCGACGAAGCGACTCGGCTGGAAGCCGCGGGCGCGCGCATCCTCAAGCTGAACATCGGCAACCCGGCACCGTTCGGCTTCTCCGCTCCGCCGGAGGTACTCGAGGCCGTCGTGGCAAACCTTGCGGATGCACAGGGGTACAGCGACTCCAAGGGCCTGCGCGCCGCACGCGAGGCGGTCGTGGGTTACCACAACCGCAAGGGCATCACCGGGATCACGTCCGACAGCGTCTATCTGGGCAACGGCGTGTCCGAAATGATCATGATGTCGTTGCAGGCGCTGCTCAACAACGGCGATGAGGTGCTGCTCCCGGCGCCCGACTACCCGCTGTGGACGGCCGTGGTCAGCCTTTGCGGCGGCCGGCCGGTGCATTATCTCTGCGACGAGACCGCCGGCTGGGCGCCGGACCTGGCCGACATCGCCCAGAAGGTCACCCCGCGGACCAGGGCGATCGTCGTCATCAACCCGAACAACCCCACCGGCGCCGTGTATGAGCGGCAGGTGCTGGAGGACATCGTCGAGGTCGCGCGGCGCCACCATCTCATGCTGCTGTCCGATGAGATCTACGACCGGATCCTCTACGACGACGCCGAGCACGTCGCCACCGCGTCGCTTGCCCCGGACCTGGTCTGCATGACCTTCAACGGACTGTCGAAGGCGTACCGGCTGGCCGGGTTCCGCTCCGGATGGATGGTGCTGTCGGGCCCGCGTGGTCACGCATCGTCCTACATCGAGGGGCTGAACATCCTCGCGAACATGCGGCTGTGCGCGAACGTGCCTGGGCAGTTCGCCACGCTCGCCGCGCTCGCCGAGGACGGCGGTGCGGGCGATCTTGTCCTGCCCGGCGGTCGGCTGCGAGAGCAGCGGGACACGGTCGTCAAGCTGCTCAATGACATCCCGGGCGTGTCCTGTGTGCCGCCGCGGGGCGCTCTCTACGCGTTTCCGCGACTCGACCCCGAGATCTACCCCATCCAGGACGACGAGCGGTTCGTCTTCGACCTGCTGGCAGCCGAGAAGATCCTTCTCGTCCAGGGCACCGGCTTCAACTGGCCGCGTCCCGACCACGTCCGGATCGTGACCCTGCCCTCGGTGGACGATCTGACCGACGCCATCGGGCGGATCGACCGGTTCCTGGCCCGGTACAAGCAGAACTAGTCCTATCGACACCATCGACGAGGTTGTCCACAGACAGGCGGCGCCCTGTGGACAACCTATGGGCAACTCACGCCGCGACCTGTGGGTCGCGCTCCTGCTCGCCGTCACCACCGTCGGAGTGGAGATCGCGCTGCACGCCCGGATCGGGCGGCCGCTCTGGTACGACGAGCTCTGGCGTCCGCACTTCGCGGGCGAGCCCTGGTCGACGTTCTGGTCGGAGCTCAGGTCGGCAAACGCGCCGTCGTCGCTGGGGTCGATCGCGCTGACCCGGGTGACCGGCGACGTTCTCGGCTGGCACGCCTGGGCACTGCGGACCGTCACGGCCGGGATCTGGCTGCCGGTGCTGGCCGCGGCCACCTTTCTGTCCGCGCGGCGCTTCGCCGGCATCGTCCCTGCTGCGGGCGGCGCGGTCGCGGTGGCGCTGAGCGGCACCGTCGTCGACTCCGGCACCCAGCTCAAGCCGTACGTCCTCGAGGCGATCGTCTCCCTGGCGGTGTTCGCCCTGTGGACGGCGCCCGGCGCGCCGCTGCGGAACCGGACCGCGGCCGGCGTCCTGGCCGCAGTCTCGCTGCCCGCCGTGTTCCTGCTGGTGCCGTTGGCCGTGGGCGACCTCGTCCGCGACCGACGAACCAGCTGGCGGGCCGCGCCGGCGCTGCTGCTGGCCGGCGGGCATGCGATGGTGTTCGTCGCTCACCAGTCCAGCCAGCGCGCGAGCCACTTCTGGGACGACCACTTCCTCGCTGGACGCGGCGTCTTCGGCGGGGGGCGCTTCACCGCCGACCAGGCGCGCGCGGTCCTCGGCGGCGCGCCACCCGGCATCGACCGTTACGACCCCAACCTGGTGCATTCCCTGCTCGAGGGCCACCGCCTCGCCACGACCCTCGTGGGGTCGGCAACGACCGCCGCCGTGCTCGTAGGTGCCCGGACGCTGCGCCGCCGGCCGGACGGCGCGACCCTGCTGTGGAGCCTGGTCGGCGCCGAGCTGTTCCAGCTCGCAGCGAGCGGTGGACGTTACTGGCCGTTCGGGGCGTGCCGGCCGAACCTGTTCCTGGTCCCGCTGCTGACCATCGTCGCGGCGGCCGGCGCGAGCGAGCTGGCCAGCGCGGTCCGCCGACGCGGCGGCGGCGCGGGTGTCATCCGGGCGGCGAGCGTGCTCTGCCTCGCGGGGGTCGCGGCGACGCCGGTCTGCGCGGCGGCCGGGATCGGCACCCTGTGGCGGGAGCGCCACGAGGTGCGCCCGATCGACGGCATGGTCCACGCCACGCTGGCCGTGCGCACCGAGTACCGCCCGGGTGATGCCGTCGTCGTCGGCGGACGTCTCGCCCGGGCGGGCTGGCTGTACGGGATGGAGCTCAGCAACGACGGCCCACAGCCACCTCGCGCACGGGTGCCACGCTCGGCGACGACGTTCCTGAGCGCGATCGGTCGCGGCGACGCGGAGCGGGCCGTGCGGGCCCGCCAGCAGCCGCCACGGCGGGTCCTGCTGTTCGTCCTCGCCTACGACCGCCGGGGCACGACCGCGGAGCTCGCCGCCCTGCGCCGCGGCGGGTGGTGCAAACGCGGCGCCCGTTCGTTTCCGCTGACCGGGACGCTGCATGAGCTGGACCGCTGCCCGGTCACGGGGTCTGTGGGCCCGCGGTCGCCATCGGCTGGCCGATGATCGTCGCCAGCGCCGCCCATTCCCGATCACCGTCCGCCAGCGAGGCGACGACGCGCTGCTGCAGGACGCCGACCTCGATGCGGGTGCCGTCGAACAGTTGGGCGCAGGAGGCCGCCGCCGCGGTGTAGCCGCGGCCTCCTGCGTCGTAACGAACCCGCGCGCCGGAGGTGGGCGGCACCGGCGCGGTGATTGCCGCCGAGATGGCGGTATCGAGGGCGGCGCAGGCGGGTTTCAGGGCGGCGCCGTTCTGCGCGGCGAGGTGACCTCGGACGGCGGCCACGTCCGTGGCCACCCGAACCCGTAGCCCCTCGCTGCCGTGGTACCAGGACGCCAGCTCCGCGGCGTCGTTCGCGGTGGAGACCGGGACGGCCGGCATGGCGACCGTCGGGGCGGCGACCGAGGGGGGGTGCTCGCGTGCACGGCGCCGGCGGGCGGCCCGACCGCCTGCTGCCCACCCCCGGTCAGGGCGGCCGCGGCACCGCCGATGACCAGCGCGACCGCGCCGAGGATGGCGAGCCGGCTGCCAACGGGGTTCTGCAACGGATCCGGCTCTCGCAGCCAACCCGGCCGGCTGCCATGCCGCTCCTCCGCCCGTCCGGCCCCGACTCTCGACGCAGCGCAAAGGTTATGCCGCGGGGAGTGGCCGGCCGGCACCGGGGGCGCTCAGCAGTTCACGAGCTCGGGCTTCTGGTTGAGCACCTGCGCCTCGCGGGAGACGAACTGCCGGTACTGCTCCCCGCCGACCGCGTCGAGGCCGAACATCCCGACCCGGTGGCAGTTCTGGAACACGAGAGCCACCCCGAAATGCCGCTCCAGCGCCGAGCGGATGGACGTGCTGGCCATGGCCCGCAGCAGCTGGCCGCCTTCGGCGTCGGTGGGCGGCGTGCCGTCGAAGGCGGTGAAGTCGCAGCCGGCGGCGCGGGCCGGCCCGAGCTCGGCCGCGAGCCGTTCGACCAGCTCGTAGGCGAACGGCAGCGAGGTGCGGACACAGTCCAGGAACGCATCGTCGGCCAGTTCGCCGGCACGGGCCGCCTCGACGAGCTGCGGAGTAACCGTAAGTGACATCAAAACCTCCAAGGGTGGTGGCGAGCTCGTCCCGCCGCGACCAACTCTTTCGGAAATGAATTTCATTGTCAATAACTTGAACCTTGGGTGTGCCATCCGAGCCGGCCGAACGGCCCTGACAGCGCGCGAAGGTGAGAAAATGAGACCGTGAAGCGAGCCGAGCCGCGAAAATGTCGCGGCTCGGCCGGGTCGATGGCATCTAAGACCGCTGTGGCCTCTCGGACCACAGGGCAGACGTGGCGAAGGGAGTGTCGGTGAGCATCGCGGGGAACGAGGCCAGATCGACCGACGTTGACCCGTCCCCGTGGCCGGACCCCGGCTCCCCCAGCCCAGCCACCTCCCCCAGCCCAGCCAACCCCGTGGCCCCCGTCGCCGGCCGCGGCAACAGGGCGGCCCGCGGCGCGCCCAGCCGCGGCACGACGGTGCGCGCCACCCGGCAGGGTGACGCGGTGTGCGCCGCCCTCGCCGAGACCGACGCTTTCACCAGCGCCCAGGACCTGCACGCCCTGCTGCGCTCGCGGGGCGCCGCGGTCGGGCTGACCACCGTGTACCGCCATCTGCAGGTACTGGTGGACCGGGGCGAGGTCGACATGATCCGCCGCGACGACGGCGAGACCGTCTACCGGCGCTGCGCCACCGAGGCGCACCACCACCATCTCGTCTGCCGGGTCTGCGGGCGGACCGTGGAGATCGCCGGTCCGGAGATCGAGGTGTGGACCGCGGCGGTCGCCGACGCCGAGGGCTTCGTCGACGTCGAGCACACCGTCGAGATCTACGGCACGTGCGCCGGCTGCGCGACGGCGCCGGCCGTGCCCTGAACCATCACGGGGCGGTGGCCGACAGGCCGGTGCAGCCCCGCAGCGCGTTCCAGCCGGCGAGTGCCTGACTGCCTGCGGCACCGCTCAGTGGCCGCGGCGCGCCGCCCACGATCCGGGCGGGCACCCAGGTGGCGGCGGTGACGGCCCGGCCGGCCACGGTCAGTTTCAGGACCCCGGACTCGGTGTTAGGCCCGGTACCGGACGAGTAGAAGACGAAGTTCCCCAGTCCATAGTCGACGTAGACGCCGTCGCCGTTCCAGCCTGCCCCGAGCAGAACGTGGGCGTGGCTTCCGACGACGACGTCCGCCCCGGCCGCGGAAAGCCGAGGAACCAGGGAACGCTGCGCGTCGCTGGGACACTGCTGCTGTTCGACCCCCCAGTGCAGGAAGACGACGACGGTGTCGGCCCGCGCCCGTGCGGAGCGCACGGCGGCGACCAGCTTGTCGACCTCCTTCGCCGAGGCCAGGCCGGGCTTGTCCGGTCCGGCCGTCCAGCCGGGGATGAGCTCGTTGTCGAGGACCTGGGTCGCACCGATGACGGCGATGCGCTGCCCCTTCGCCGTCGTCGTGTACGGGGCGAAGGCACTGGTGTCGTCCTCGCCGATGCCGATGACCGGGAAGTGCGCCGCACGGGCGTGGCGCAGCGAATCCTGCAGCCCGGTCAGGCCGTAGTCCATACCGTGGTTGTTCGCCATGGTCACGACGTCGATGCCGGCGGCCCGCACTGCGTCGAACGCGGTGGGCGGGGCGCGGAAGGTGAACTCCTTCGGCGCCGGGGTGCCGCCGTCGGTCACCGCGGTTTCCAGGTTCGCGACCGCGAGATCCGCGGCGGACAGGGCCGCCGAGATCGGCCCGATCGCCGTGGCGGGATTCGCCGCGAGGCGCTGGCCGGGCGTCCCGGCGAAGTGGATGTCACCACCGAACGCGATCGTGACCGGCTGCCCCGTCGGCCGCCGCGGGCCGTTCCCGACCGGGCCGGTCCCCTTCGCCGTTCCCGAGTCCCCGGCCGTTCCCGGGGCCGCCGGGGAACCGGTCCCACCGGGGCGGGCCACCGCGGCGGTCCCGCCGGCCGGCGCGGGAGTTGGAGCCGCGCCGTCACCGTAGGGCATCGAGCAGGCGACGAGTCCGACCAGTAGGACCCCGGCCATGCCGAGAGCCAGCCCCGCGGCTCCCGACCGCCGCCGCCCGGCCAGCCAACGCCCGGCCAGCCGCCGCCCGGTCAGCCGCCGCGCGAACTCCCCGCCCCCGCCCATGCCGCGTTCCTCCGTCCGACGCCCCGTCCGGCAAGCCTCGCCGACCAGGCCACGCCGGGCCAGTGGACGTCACAGGACCGACATCTTTGCCGGGGCCCCGGCAGCCGTCACAGGGCCGACAGCGCCGGCGCCAGCTCGCGCCACTGCCGGCGGGGCAGCCCGCGGCGGTCGAAGTCCAGGACCTGCACGGCGACCTGGTCTGCGCCGGCGTCGAGATGCTCGGAGATCCGGCCGAGCAACACGTCCGGACCGCCCCAGGCAACGATAGTGTCGACGAGGCGGTCGGAACCCGCACCGGCGAGGTCGTCGTCGTCGAACCCGAACCGGCGCAGGTTGGCCGTGTAGTTCGGCAGCCGCAGGTAGGACCCGGTGTGCCGACGCGCCAGCTCCCGGGCCTGCTCGGGATCGTTGTGCAGGACGAACGCCTGCTCGGGGACGAGCAGCTTGTCCGGGCCGAGGATCTCCCGGGCCGCCGCGGTGTGCTCGGGTGGGACGAAGTAGGTGTGTGCGCCGTCGGCGCGATCGCGGGCGAGGCCCAGCATCTTCGGCCCGAGTGCCGCGAGGACCCGTGGCGGCGGTTCGGCTGGGGCCACCGCCCGGTACTGCTCCGCGGCCATCTGGTCCATCTCGTCGAGGTAGGCGGCCATCTGCGCCAGCGGGCGGGTGTAGGAGGCACCTCGGATGTGCATCAGCTCGGCGTGGGAGACACCCAGCCCGAGCAGGAAACGACCGGGAAACGCCTCCGCGAGGGCGAGCTGCGCAGCGGTCATCGTCAGCGGGTTGCGGGCGAGGATCTGCGCGATTCCGGTCGCGATCGTGATCCGCGAGGTGGCCGCGAGGGCAAGGCTCGCGGTGACCAGGACCTCCCGGCCCTTGACCTCACCGGTCCACAGCGTGGGATAGCCGAGTTCGTCGAGCTCGGTGATGGCCTCCCGGACGGCGTCGGCCGGGGAGAAGTCGAACTGCCCGCTCCAGACGCCGACCTTCCCGATGTCGCGGCGGGCCGGCGGGCGGGGCACGTCCTTCGCACTCGTCACCGCGACACCGTACCGACCCGGGCCGCCGGCAGCGGGCCGGGAGGCGTGGGCATCCGGTGAGGCGGGCTGACAGATCGGGTTGCCGGCCTCCGTCTGAGGTCTATCGTTGCGGGGTGTGGCGGAGCTCATGCAGCTGCTCACTCCAGGCGGTCATCGGATCACTGTCGCGTCCCGGGCCAGGACGACGGAACTGGCCGAGTCGCCCACGGCCACGTGCGACTCCCGGTCGGACCCGCCGCGGGGGGCCGGGCTGCCGGCGGCCGGCCCGGGCAACGGGCCCGGTGGCGGGGAACCCACCATCGTCGACATCGACCTGCCCGTCTATGTCGCCGACCTCACCGACGACGAGCTCTTCGGCCTGTACCGGGACATGGTGCTGGTCCGCCGCATGGACGAGGAGGCGACCAGCCTGCAGCGCCAGGGCGAGCTCGGGCTGTGGGCGAGCCTGCGGGGTCAGGAGGCGGCGCAGGTCGGGTCCGGGCGGGCGCTCGGACCCGACGACATGGCGTTCCCGTCCTACCGCGAGCACGGCGTGGCCTGGTGCCGCGGGGTCGACCCGGCGGCGGTTCTGGCCATCTTCCGCGGTGTCAACCTCGGCGGCTGGGATCCGGCCGAGCACGGCTTCGCCCTCTACTCGATCGTCGTCGGTGCACAGACTCTGCATGCCACCGGCTACGCGATGGGAATGGCCCAGGACCGCTCACCCGGCGCCGCGATCGTCTACTTCGGGGACGGCGCGTCCAGCGAGGGGGACGTCAACGAGGCGTTCGGCTGGGCGAGCGTGTTCGCCGTCCCACTGGTGTTCTTCTGCCAGAACAATCAGTGGGCCATCTCGGAGCCGGCCCGCCGGCAGAGCCGGACGGAGATCTTCCACCGGGCGGCCGGCTTCGGCTTCCCCAGCGTGCGCGTCGACGGCAACGACGTGCTGGCGTGCCTCGCCGTGACCCGGTGGGCGCTGGCGACCGCGCGGGCTGGCCGCGGGCCGGTGCTCGTCGAGGCGGTGACCTATCGGATGGGCGCGCACACGACGGCCGACGACCCCACCCGCTATCGGTCATCGGCCGAGCTCGAGGCGTGGCACCGACGCGATCCGCTGGACCGGATACGCACCCATCTTGCGGCCCGCGGCCTGCTCGCGCAGGAGCGTGACCGGCGCCTGGCCCTCGAGACCGACACCTTCGCCCACGAGCTGCGGGCCCGCTGTACGGCGATGCCCGACCCGGATCCGACCAGCCTGTTCGATCATGTGCAGGTCACCGAGAATGGGCTGGTGGCGGCGCAACGCTCGGCGTTCGCAGCGACGCTCGATCCGGGCGAGACATGAGGGATGGGCTCGACATGGAGGGTGGACTCGTGGCGGGCAGGACGCACAGACCTGGGGAGGCGTGGTGACCAGCGGAGCCGTCATCGCCGGCGAGCAGGCCGCCGACGGCGGTGGGCAGCGGACCGGCGAACCGGCCGGCCCCGTGCCGATCACCCTCGCGAAGGCGTTGAACCTGGGCCTGCGCTCGGCGATGGCGGCCGATCCGAAGGTAATCGTGATGGGTGAGGACGTCGGCACCCTCGGTGGCGTGTTCCGGGTGACCGACGGCCTGCTGAAGGAGTTCGGGGAGGCCCGGGTCATCGACACGCCGCTGGCCGAGTCGGCGATCGTCGGGACCGCCATCGGGCTGGCCATGCGCGGCTACCGGCCGGTCTGCGAGATCCAGTTCGACGGCTTCGTCTACCCCGCGTTCGACCAGATCGTCAGCCAACTCGCCAAGCTGCACTACCGCTCCGCCGGGCGGATCCGACTGCCGGTGACGATCCGCATCCCGTTCGGCGGCGGCATCGGTGCCGTCGAGCACCACAGCGAATCCCCGGAGGCGTACTTCTGCCATACCGCGGGGCTGAAGGTCGTCGCCTGCTCGAACCCGGCCGACGCGCACCAGATGATCCAGCAGGCGATCCGTTCCGACGACCCGGTCATCTTCCTGGAGCCGAAACGGCGGTACTGGGAGAAGGCGGTGGTGGACCCCGGTTCGCTGGGCGAGCCGTCCCCGGACGCGACCGGCGGCCTGCACAGCAGCGCGGTGGCGCGCGCGGGCACCGACGCGACGTTGGTCGGCTACGGCCCGACGGTGCGGACCTGCCTGGACGCCGCCGAGGTCAGCGCGGCCGACGACGGCCGGTCGTTGGAAGTCGTCGACCTGCGTTCGCTGTCCCCCCTCGACCTCGAACCGGTGCTCGCCTCCGTCCGGCGGACCGGGCGGCTGGTCGTGGTGCACGAAGCGCCGTCGAACGTCTCGGTCTCCGCCGAGGTCGCCGCGCGTGTCACCGAGCAGGCGTTCTACTCACTGGAGGCGCCGGTGCTGCGGGTCACCGGGTTCGACACCCCCTACCCGCCAGCCCGCCTCGAGGACCACTACCTGCCCGACGTCGACCGCATCCTCGACGCGGTCGACCGCTCCTTCGGCTACTGACCCGCCCGCGCTATCCGAACTGGGGTTCCCCGTGTCGCAGCGACAGTTCCGCCTCCCCGACCTGGGTGAGGGTCTGACCGACGCGGACGTCGTCCGCTGGCTCGTCCAGGTCGGCGACTCTGTCACGGTGAACCAGCCGCTCGTGGAGGTGGAGACCGCCAAGGCGGTCGTCGAGATCCCGAGCCCGTTCGCCGGGATCCTGGTGGAGATTCACGGCGAAGCGGGCAGCACCATGGCCGTCGGCGCACCGCTGCTGACGATCCAGACGGCCGATGCCGGGCAGCCGGCCGATGAGCCCGCGGCTGCGGCCCTCGCCCCGCCGGCGGCCGCACCCGGGTCCGACTGCGGCACGGCCGGCGGCGGGCGGCTGCCGGTTTCCCGCGACGCCGGTGCCGGCGAGCGCGTGCCTGTGCTCGTCGGCTATGGGCCTCGCCAGGGTCAGCAGCGTCATCGCAGTCCCCGCCGGCCCGCCCACGGGAGCGGACCGGGGCGGGCGGGCGGCGCGGTGCTCGCCAAGCCACCCGTGCGCAAGCTCGCCCGCGACCTTGGTGTCGATCTCACCGGGATCACCGGCACCGGCCCCGACGGCACGATCAGCCGGGACGACGTCCAGGCCGCCGTGCGCACCACCGCCCGGGCGGTGCCCGCACCAGTCCCGGCGGCGCAGCCGACCGCACCGTCCGCCACCGTTGCACTGGACGCGATGCCACCCGCCCCCCGGCGAATCGGTGCAGTCCCGGCCGACGCTGCCTTTTCCACCACGACGGGGGCCTGGCACGTGCCCGTCACCGGGCTGCGGCGGTCGATGGCGCAGGCCATGGTCGCCAGCGTCACCGCCGCGCCGCACGTGACCGAGTTCCTCAGCGTCGACGTGACCGCCACCATGGCCACGCGCGAACGCGTGGCGGCGCTGCCGGAATTCGCGGGCATCAAGGTCACGCCGCTTTTGCTCGTCGCCAAGGCCCTGCTCGTCGCCGTGCACCGGCATCCGATGATCAATTCCCGCTGGATCGAGGACGCAGGTGCGGGCCGGGCGGAGATCCAGGTGCCCGACCTGGTGAACCTGGGCATCGCCGTGGCGGGCCCGCGCGGGCTCGTCGTGCCGAACATCCCCGACGCGGGCCGGCTCGATCTCGTCGGCCTCGCGCGGGCGCTGGCGGGGCTCACCGGGTCGGCCCGGGCGGACCGGCTCGACCCGGCGAATCTTCGCGGTGGGACCATCACCATCACCAACGTGGGGGTGCTCGGCGTCGACGTCGGAACGCCGATCCTGAACCCGCCGGAGGCCGCCATACTTGCTCTGGGTTCGATCCGTCCCATGCCCTGGGTGCATGACGGTCAGCTCACGGTGCGCACGGTGGTGCAGCTCGCTCTGTCCTTCGATCACCGCATCGTGGACGGGGAGCTCGGCGCCGCGGTGCTTGCGGATGTGGGCGCAATGCTGACGGATCCCACACTCACCCTCGCCTGGTCATGATCGACTCATCGGATCCACCAGCTCGCCACAAAGCACGCGAGAGGGGCGCACAACGGCGCACACTCGGCCCCCTGGTACGGTTGCGCCCCTGACCGGCTTCCGGCACAAAGAGGTGGAACCATGACGCGAGTGGAGGCACTTCAGGCCGCGGACGAGTTCGTCGCCAAGGTTCTGACCTCCGCCAGCTCCAGTGGCCGGTTCACCGGCACGCTGAACCTGGCCGAACGGGTCGACCTCACGCTCCGGGTGGCCCGGTTCCTCCTGGAAGGGCAGTCCTCCTCGGACACCGACGACCTGCTGAAGCGGGACATGCGCAACGAGTTGGACCAGGCCTTCCCGCCGCTACGCACGTCCTGACGCCGGCCCCGGACGAACAAGCCGCCCGGAGCCCGGTTTCCCGAACCCGGGTCACAGGCTGTTCGGGAAACGGGCCGGGCGGCGGCGGACGGGCGGGTACGGGATCAAAGGTCACCGGCGCGGCGACGGGAAGCGCTCCGCGCTGCCGACGTGACCGACCGGCTGCGGCTCGGGGTCCGTCTCCGGGTGGCGCGAGGGGTTCAGCTTGCGGTCCTCTTCGGTCGTGAGGCCCGGCTCACGTCGGCGCGGCGCCTCGACCGGGGTGACCGGGTCCACAAGGACCGTGTCGTCGATCGAGATGGGAGTCGGCACGCCGCTGTCCACCGACTCCTCGACGATCTTCCGGCGCCACTGGTTCTGGTAGAGGGTGATGCCGAGGCCGATGGCGCTGACGAGCATCATGATGAGGCCCACCATGTCGAGGTCGAGCCCGGAGGGATCGGAGCGGACGGCGAAGGTGAGGATGGCGCCGAGGGCGAAGAAGACGAGGCTCAACGGGATTCCCATGCCCGCCCACCTACCCTCGGATCACCCCAATACAACCCCGCCGGGACGGCAATTGCCACGGACCGCGCGAGACCTCCCGCGATCCGTGGCAACCCCTGTCGATCGCCGGGATCAGAACGCCTCCTCCGGAAGATCCATGAGCCCGAGCCCGGTCGACTCGACCACGGCCCGGCGCGCCTTCAGCTCGGGCAGCACGTTCGCCGCGAACCAGCGGCCCGCGGCCACCTTGCCCTGGTAGAAGGCCGTGTCCCGGCCGCCGCCCGCCTCATTGCTGCCCGCCTCATTGCCGCCCGCCCCGTCGAGGGCGCGCACCGCCACCTCCGCACCCCGTAGCAGCAGCCAGCCGATGTGCACGTCACCGATGCTGAGCAGCAGGCGGGTGGAGTTCAGGCCGACCTTGTAGACCTGCCGGGCGTCGTCGGCGGCGCTGGTGAGGTAGCCGACGAGCGAGCCCACCATCGCCTGGACGTCGTCCAGGGCCGCCCCCAGCGCCTCCCGTTCGTACTGCAGTGCACCGTTGCCGGCCTCCGCCTTCACGAAGGACTGGATCTCCCCCAGCACGGCGGTCAGCGCCTGCCCGCGATCCCGAACGATCTTCCGGAAGAACAGGTCCTGCCCCTGGATCGAGGTGGTGCCCTCGTAGAGGGTGTCGATCTTGGCGTCCCGGAGGTACTGCTCCATCGGATAGTTCTGCAGGTAGCCGGAGCCGCCGAGAACCTGCAACGAGGTCGAGAGCAGCTCGTAGGACCGCTCGGAACCGACCCCCTTAACGACCGGCAGCAGCAGGTCGTTGATCCGGACCGCGAGCTCGTCGCTCTCGCCGCGCGCCGCCGCCTGCATCACCCGGTCCTGGAACGTCGCGGTGTACAGCACCAGCGAACGCATGCCCTCGGCGTACGCCTTCTGCAGCATGAGCATCCGGCGGACGTCGGGATGGTTGATGATCGCCACTCGGGGCGCGGTCTTGTCGGTGGACCGGGTGAGGTCGGCGCCCTGCACCCGGGTACGGGCGAAGTCGAGCGCGTTGAGGTAGCCCGACGACAGCGTGGCGATGGCCTTCGTGCCGACCATCATCCGGGCGTACTCGATCACCTGGAACATCTGCGCGATGCCCTCGTGCACGTCGCCGACCAGCCAACCGACCGCCGGGGTCCGCTCGCCGAAGCTCAGCTCGCAGGTCGCGGAGACCTTCAGGCCCATCTTCTTCTCGATGTTGGTGACATACACGCCGTTGCGCTCCCCGGGCGCTCCGGTCGCCGGATCCGGCATGAACTTTGGCACGACGAACATCGACAGGCCCTTGGTGCCCGGGCCGTTCCCCTCGGGCCGGGCCAGGACGAGGTGGAAGATGTTCTCCGGAACATCCCAGTCGCCGCTGGTGATAAACCGCTTGACGCCCTCGATGTGCCAGGTCCCGCCGGGCTGCTCGACCGCCCGCGTACGCCCGGCGCCGACGTCGGACCCGGCGTCGGGCTCGGTGAGCACCATCGTCGCGCCCCAGTGCCGCTCGATGGCGAAGCCGGCGAGCGTGCGCTGCCACTCGTTGCCGAGCCGGTGCAGGATCGCCGCGAAGGTCGGGCCGGCCATGTACATGAACACGGCCGGGTTCGCCCCGAGCACCAGCTCGGCGGCAGCCCAGGCGACGGTCGGCGGCGCACCGAGCCCACCAAGATCCGTCGGAACGAACAGTCGCCACCATTCGCCGTCCAGGACCGTCTGGTAGGAGCGCTTGAAGGATTCGGGCAGGGTGACCGAGCCGGTGGCTGGGTCGAGCGTCGGCGGGTTGCGGTCGCCGTCGGCGAACGACTCCGCGACGGGGCCGACGGCCAGGCGCTCCAGCTCGGCGAGCACCTGGTGCACGGTCTCGGCGTCCATCTCCTCGAACGGAGCGGTGCCGAACGTGCGATCGACTCCGAACACCTCGAACAGGTTGAATTCGAGATCCCGCAGGTTGCTCCGGTAGTGGCCCATGAACGGCTCCTTTCCAGGAGCGCCGGGCGGCGCGCACCGCCGGGACCGGCTTGCTACTGGTGAGTACAGTGTTCCCATGCTACCCATGAGTAACCCGTTGACAAGTGGGACTTCGCAGTAAGGGCACCCACCAACCGGCACCGATCACGGCAAGCACGGATGGGGCGATGTCCGGCACGTCTACCCTTGCCACCATGCGTGACGAAGCGACCCAGGAAGTACGGCTTGCGGTCGTCATGACCGGCGGCGCCAGCCTCGCCGTCTGGATGGGCGGGGTCGCCACCGAGATCAACCTGGCCACCAGCCCCGGGCACACCCGCGCCGACGACGCCGACGCCGCGGTCGCCGCCCGCTACGCGCGGCTCGCGGCCATCCTTGACGTCGAGCTCAGCGTGGACGTGCTCGCCGGGGCCTCCGCCGGCGGGATCAACGCGACCATGCTCGGCTTCGCCAACGCCCTGGACTGCGACCTCTCCCCGCTGCGCGACCTGTGGCTGTCGCTGGGCTCGCTGAACACGCTCATGCGCACCCCGAACGAGAAGGCGTACCCGTCGCTGCTGCGGGGGGACGCGGCCGTGCTGCCAGCCCTGCACACCGCCCTCGGCGCCGTGGCCGGGACGACCGCGGCGCGTGGATCCGCCATCGCCCGCCCGACCTCGGTGTTCGTGACGACGACGATCCTGCGGGGCGAGGTCGCCGAACACACCGACTCCCTCGGCGGCACGACGTACGACGTCGACTACCGCGGCCTGTTCGTGTTCAGCACGCCGGACCTCACCGATCCCGCGGCGATCCCCCGCCTGGCGCTCTCCGCCCGGGCCAGCTCCGCGTTCCCGGGTGCCTTCGAGCCGGCCTACGTGCCGGTCGGGCACGCCCTCGACGACACCCACCCGGACATGGCGCGTTACGTCAACTCCGCCCGTTCCTTCCAGGCCTCCGACGGCGGGATCCTCGTCAACCGGCCGATCGGCCCGGCGTTGGCGGCCATCTTCGACCGCCCCGCCGAACGCCAGGTCCGCCGGGTGCTCACCTACGTCGTGCCCTCCCCCCGACCAACCCCGTCAGCCCCGTCAGCCCCGGAACGCACGGCCGGCACTCCACCACCTCTGCCAGCACCCCCGCCACGGACACCTTCGGTGAGCAGCACCCTACTTGGGGCGCTCGGCGCGGCGCTGAACCAGTCGATCGGCACAGACCTCGCCGCGCTACGCGAGCACAACGAGGCCGTCCGCGGCGCCCGGGCCGGTCGGCGGCGCCTGCTGCGGCTGGCTCCGGCGGGCACGGCCCGGTTGGTCGACGACAGCGTCTACGACGCCTACCGACGCGGGGTGGCCGAACAGGTCGCGGCACCGGTCATCGAGGCACTCCTGCGCGTGCTCACCGACCGCTCGGACCTGCCGCACCCGCCGGACGCCGACGCGATGCGCACCGACGCCGCGGGCCGCGCCCGGATGACCAACGCCGCCGTCGCCGCCGTCCTGGAGACGCTGCCCGGCCGGCTGCCAGGCATCGGGGACATCGACGAGCTGTGGCGGCTCGGCCAGCCCGCGCTCGACGGCGTCCGGGGCATTCTCGTCTCCATGATCAATGAGGGGTATGTGTTGTGCCCCGAGCCCACCGGGCGGGCCCGCCTCGCCCGGCTCGCCGCTGCCGTACATGACGCCGCCCTGTACACCTCGTCGCCGCGGCCGGGTGTGATCACGACGGTCAGCGAGACCCTGGCCGCGATGCCCGGGGCACCGCTGCTCGACGTCATCGAGATGGCCACCCGCCGGTGGCTGCGCATCGATCTCGCGGGGGCAGCGAGTCCGGCGGGGCAGCCGGAGTTCGGCTGGGCGTCCCTCGCACCGGTCGTCGGCGAGCTGCGCGGTGAGATCGCCGCCCTCGTCCGTCGCTGGACGCCGCCTACGCCGCCCCCGGCCGGGCCCGGCATCCGGCCGGCGGGGCTCAGCGTCGGGCAACGCCGTGCGCTCGCCGCCCGCGCACTCACCGACTTCGTCCGCTACCTGCCCACGGCCGGTGCGGACGCCCTGATCGCCCTGCTCGACCTGCACCTGGTCGAACGCGCCACGACCGGGAACCTGCTGGACCAGCCGGTCGAGCTCGTCCAGATCAGCGCTGACCTTCCCACCGCCCTCGCCCCCACCCGCCGTCTGGCCGAAGACAAGGTCACGGGCCTGCAGTTGGGCAACTTCGGCGCGTTCGCGAAGTCCTCCTGGCGGGCCAACGACTGGATGTGGGGGCGACTCGACGGCGCCGGCTGGCTCGTGCGCATCCTGCTCGACCCGCGCCGACTCGTGCTGCGGCGGGACCTTGCTGTGCCCACCGGTCCCCCAGGCATCCCAGACATCCCAGGCGGTGTTGCCACCGTGGGCCGGGTCGCCGGCACCGCTGCACTGGCCCGGCGAGGCTGGCTGGTCTCGCTTGTCGACGACCTCACCGAGGTCGCAGGCACCCCGGCCCCGCAGGAGGCACTCGACGAACTCGCCTTCCTCACCGATCCGGACGCGCCGGTGCCGCCAAGCCTGCCGGTCACGGCCACCTGGGTGGCCGCCGGGATCCAGCGGGACATCGCCGCCAAGGAACTCGTCGGCCTCGCCCGAGCCATCCGCCAGGACAACGACTCCGGCCTCGATCCGCGCCCCACCGCCGACTTTCTCGCCACCGTCGACCGCGCCCTCGCCCCCGAGTCGAACAACACCACCCCACCCACCAGCGCCACCCCACCCACCAGCGCATCTCCGGCCACCAGCGCATCTCCGGCCCCAGCGGCTGGGGAGACAAGAACGGGAGCTTCCGGCGGCACGGAGGTGATCTTGCTGGCAGCGGCCGCGGCCGCCCGGGTCGCGGCATCACAGCGCGCCGCGGCGAGGCCGGCAATCGGGGTTGAACCACCGCCCGCCGCAGCCGCCCCGCCGCGGCCGCCCGGCCTCAGCGGGGTGCCGGTGGCGCCGGGAATGCTAGCGCCGCGGGCCGTGGACGATGTGCTGCGGGCCTGCCACGTCCCGGCGGAACGCATCACCGACCCGGCGCAGGGCCCGATCCTCGTCACCGCCCTGGCCCAGATCATCGCCGTGGTCACCGCCTGGGTCGCCTCGATGCGGATCCTGCCGCGGCCCGTGCGGCCGGCGGCATTCGTGGTGCGTGTCGCGGCGCGGCTGGCCTACGAGCTGGTCCGGGACGTGTCCCAGCGCCGGCGGCGGGTGGTGATCGGCCTGGGGCTGGCGCTGGTGGTCCTGGGGGTGGCCGGTGGACTGGTCGGTTCCGGCGTGGTGGGGGGGCTCGGCATCCTCGTGGCCCTGCTCGGGCTGCTGCTGATCGGGTTGACCAGCTGGCGACGGGTGCCCGGCGGGCTGGCCGTGCTCGCCGCCGGCCTCATCGCCGTGATCGCGGCCGCCGGAGCGTTTCCGGTGCTGCACGACCCGCTGTTCAACTGGCTGAGCGACGACGCCGTTCCCTACCTCGCCGACCATCCCTGGGCGTGGGCGACTGTGTTCGGCGCGTTCGTGCTGCCGGGCGCATGGTCGCTCGCGGAGGCCTTCACCACCCGCCGGGTCCGCCGCCGGGGCTGAGCCCGAGCTGGCCGGGGTCAGCTCCGTTCAGGAGACGTCCGACCAGCTCAACATGCCGTTGGGGTCCCGCAGGCAGGACACCGGCCGTCCGGCGGAGTCCCGCAGGACCCGGCCGACGTCCGCCGGCTCGCACGACCCGCCCTCCTGCAGCGGCGACTGGGCGGAGGAGGGCGGCGGCTCGGTGGACCACCGGCCGCCGGCGGCGGACCCACCGCCGTCATCCGGAACGCAGAACAGCGCCAGGCCGTTGACGGCCGTCGCCGGGGCCTTGTTCCGGCCAGGCGCGCACGCCTCGCCGAGGAACACCGCCGACGGCTGCGGCGTCGGTACCGCCGTGGCCGCGGCACCCCCACCGGCTGCGCCGGCCGCGGGGCTCGCCCCGGGAGCGGACTGCGCCGCGCCTGCACCCGAAGCGCCCGCTGAACCCGGGGAGTCCGGGGACCCGGAGGAGCCCGCCGAGCCGCCCCCAGCCGTGGCACCGTCCGGCGCGGCGCTCGCCGAGTCGGTGGCGCCTGCGGCGGCCGGCGGGGTCACGGTGGGCGGAGTCACGGTGGGCGAAGCCGGCACGCCCTGATCTGGCGGGAAGGGACTGGCGGTGATCGAGGTGTTCGACTGGGCGGCCATGTTCTCACCCGACGAACCGGAGTCCGAGCAGCCGACCAGGACCGCGAGCAGTAGGCCGCTCGTCATCGCCAGGCCGAGCCGCCCCGGACCCGAACGGGTGGGCAGCAACCGGCCGTGCCTCGGACGCAAGCGGGCGGACCCGTGACGTCCCGGTGCCTGCGCACCACTCACGGCGAACCTCCCGTCGCAGGTCGGGAGCCGAGTCATACCCGGTTTCGGGCCCGGCCGACCAAGGCCCCCGGTCCAGCTTAGGTAGCCTTCTGCTCCCGGCGGGGCAACTTACCGGGAACTGGACCGTCCGGGCTCGTTCCCGGCGGCATGGGAACCCGTTGGGCAACGCTGCGCATCGTCGCGGATGCAGTCGCGTCACGGATGAACAACACGAGCACCGCACCCACCAGCGCCAGCGATGCAGGCACGAGAAAGGTCCAACGGCGCGCCAGCTGAGAACAGGCGGGCCGCGCCTAGCCGACCGGGCCCGAGCGCGCGGAACCGATGGGCTGCGCCGCCGCGGCGGACACCGGCAGCTGCTCCGGGACGACCGCGGCGACGGGCCGCAGGGTGCCGTCGACCGCCAGCTCGGCGGCGACCTGGTCGAGCGGGACCGCGGGCCGGGACGGCAGCGGCATGCCCTGGGCCTGCGTGCCGAGCTCGACCCAGCCGACCAGCTCCTCGCCGTCGGCCAGGCCGAAGGCCGCGCGGACCTGCGCGCTGTCCAGCAGCGGCACCGACTTCCAGGCCGAGGCCAGACCGAGGGCGTGGGCGGCCAGGCAGATGTTCTGCGCCGCCGCGGCGGCGGAGGCGTCCTGCTCGCCGACCGGCACCTTCGACTGGACGCGGGCGGCGACGACGGCGATGAGCGCCGGGGAGCGGGTGGCCTTGCCGGCGGCCTTGCGTACGACCGGCTCGGGCAGGGTGCCGACGGCCTGCGCCGCCTCGGCGATGGCGGTGGCGAGGGTGGCCCGCGCCTCGCCACGTACGACGACGAACCGCCACGGCCGCAGCATCTTGTGGTCGGGTGCCGTGGTGGCGGCGCTGAGGATGACGGCGAGCTGCTCCGTCGTCGGCCCGGGTTCGACGAGTCGAGTCGCGGTGCGGCGCGTCATGAGGCAGGCGAGAGCACCCACGAGGGACTCCTTAGTTGGCGAGGCACCCTCACTATGAGGAGTACCGTCCTAAGATAGCCTCACCATCACCGTAGACGAGGAGGCCACTCGGATGCCGCCACCGGACACCGGCGACGAGGTCGTGAACGTGTTGCTCGCCGCCGGCCACCAGGTGCGGATCGCGGTCGACGAGGCGTTGCGGGCGAGCGTGGGGCTGACCCTGCGCCGGTTCAAGGTCCTGCAACTGCTCGCGGACATCGGGCCCTGCCGGCTGCGCGACCTCGCCGACGCGGTCGCGGTCGTGCCCCGGACGATGACCGAGATGGTCGACGGCCTGGAATCGGACGGCCTGGTGGCGCGTCGTTCACATCCCAACGACCGGCGCGCGGTGCTGCTGGCGCTCACCCCGGCCGGCCGGGAGGCGCTCACCGTCGGCCGTCGGCGGCGGGCGGAGACGGTGGCCGATTTCACCCGGCATTTCACCGCGGCGCAACGGACCCAGCTCGTCGAGCTGCTGGCGTCGATCCGGCGGCACGGACCGCCCGAGCCCGAATCCAGAGCGCCTGGCCCCAGAGCGCCTGGACCCGCCGAATCCGGTGTAGCCCCACAGTAGACAGCAAACTGCGGGACGTTACCGTAGAAGCTGTCGGGTCGGACCATCGCCGGGAGGTTCCCGTCACCGCCGTCGTCCACGTCGACCGCCTGAGCAAGCGATACGGGTCTCACCACGCCGTTCGGGAGATCAGCTTTGCGGTCCGCGAAGGCGAGATCACCGGTTTCCTCGGTCCGAACGGCTCCGGGAAGACCACGACGCTGCTCGGCCTCGTGACGCCGAGCTCCGGAGCGGCCCTCGTATTCGGCCGTGGCTACCGCGATCTTGATCACCCGACCCACCAGGTCGGCGCGGTGCTGGAGACCGGATCCCATCCTGGCCGCAGCGCCCGCGACCACCTGCGCGCCCTGGCGCTGCCGCTGGGCGTCGGACGCCACCAGGTGGACGAGGTTCTCGCGACCGTCGGGCTCGGCGCCGCCGGGGACCGCCTGACCGGCGGGTTCTCTCTCGGCATGCGGGGGCGCCTGGCGCTCGCCGCGGCTCTGCTCGGCGACCCGGTGCTGCTCGTCCTCGACGAACCGACCGGCGGCCTCGATCCGGAGGGTATCCAGTGGCTGCGGGCGTTCCTGCGCTCGTGGGCAGCCCAGGGCCGCACCGCGCTGCTGTCCAGCCATGTCCTCGCCGAGGTCGCCCAGACCGTCGACCACGTGGTCATCATCAGCGGGGGTCGCGTCGTCCTCGACGCGCCCGCGGACCGCCTGGGCTGCGGCCACGTCGAGGTGCGCACCCCAGCCGCGGCGCGGCTCGCCGGCCTGCTCGCGGCCCAAGGCCTGGTCTCGACCGGCGCGGGGCACGACGGGCTGCGGCTGCCGGCCGGGACGGCGGAGCAGGTCGGCCAGGTCGCGGCGCGGCACGGGATCGCACTTGTCGAGCTGCACACACACGGCCCGGACCTGGAGGAGGTCTACTTCGCGCTGACCCGTCCCCACGCCGGCGCGCCGGACGATGAACCGGGGGCCAGCCCGGCGGGCCGCCCCAGCCGGGCGTCGACGCCCCTGGGCGCCGGCTGAGATGACCGGACGGCAGGCCGGTGTGGGCGTCCTGGTACGCACCGAGCTGTTCAAGATCGCCAGTAGTCGCTGGCAGCCGGTCGCCCTGACGGGGATTCTGATCCTGCACGTGCCGCTGATGCTGTGGGCCGGCCAGGACGCGGCGGCGAGCTGGGACGGGCTGCGATCGCGCTCAGGGTTGTTCACCGGCTACTTCACAATGGCCTTCGGTGTCCTTGTTGTGACACAGGATTACCGCTACCGGACGGCGGTGCTGGCTTTTCTCGCCGTGCCGGGTCGCCGCCGGATCACGATTGCCCAGGGCATCACCGTCGCCGCGGTCGGCGTCACGCTCAGCGCGGTGTTGTTCGCCGCCTGGCTCGTCGTCGGGGTGGTCCGCTACGGCGGACCCGGCATGCACCTGGACCGCCCGGCCGACGTCGCCGGGGCCTACGCCGTGGTCGCCGTCACCGTGTGGGCGGCGGGCGCGGTCGGCGTGGGGGTCGACACGCTGCTGCGCGGTCCGGCGGGCGCGCTGCTCGCCCTGGGCGGCTGCGGCATGTTCAAACTGTTCCCGGATGCGACCCGCTTCCGCGGACCGGTCACCGCCCCCCTGGGCGTGCTGGCCTGGCCGACGTCCGAACTCGAGGTCACGTCCCTGGCGAGCGCGGTCTGCTGGGGATCACTGGCCGTGACGGCGGGGCTGTTCGCGGTGCGACGGGACCTGCCGTCATGATCGAGGCGCCGCGACCGCCGACCGGCGGCCACAACCGACCACCGCGCCCCATGGCGCCACCGCACGGACGGGACACAAAAGTGGCACCGGTGTGGGACGGATCACCTCCGGCGCGTCGGGTAGGTGCATCCCCCACCGCACCGACCCGAGATCGGCCTACCATCCGGCACATCGTGCCGTGCCCGACTTGCGCGGAGGACAACCCGGAGCGGGCGCGCTTCTGCTCCGGGTGTGGGAATCCCCTGCCCACCGCGGGAAGCGGTGCGCGCAAGACTGTAACGATCATGTTCGTGGACATCGCCCGGTCGACGGACATCGGCGAGAAAATCGACTCCGAACCGCTGCAGCAGGTCATGTGGCGGTTCTTCACCACGGTGCGCGAGGTGATCTACACCCACGGCGGCTCGGTCGAGAAGTTCATCGGCGACGCCGTCTTCGCCGTCTTCGGCATCCCCGTGCTACACGAGGACGACGCGCTGCGCGCGGTGCGCTCGGCGCTGGACATCCGGGCCGCGATGGAGGCGCTCAACGCCGACCTGCAGGAGAAGTGGGGGCTGCGGCTGCGGGTACGGATCGGGATCAACACCGGGGAGGTCACCGTCGCCGGCGGCGGCGTCACCGGCGACGCGGTCAACGTCGCCGCCCGCCTGGAGAGCGCCGCGCCACCCGACGAGATCCTCATCGGCGACACCACGCACCGGTTCATCCGCCACAGCGTCACGGCGACCCCGCTGGACCCGCTGGTCGTGCAGGGCAAACGCGACCCGCTGCGGGTGCACCAGCTGACGGGCCTCGTCGACCCGACGGCGGGCCCAGGCAGCCGGGCGCAGATCCACGGCTTCACCGCGCCCGTGATCGGCCGCAATCGGGAGCGCCGCCGCCTGCAGGACGCGTTCGAGGCGGTCATCGACGAACGCACCTGCCACCTGTTCACCGTGCTCGGCTCGGCCGGCATCGGCAAGTCCCGGATGGTCGGCGAGTTCTGCACGTCCATGACCACCCGGGCCACGGTGCTCACCGGTCGCTGTCTGTCCTACGGCGAGGGCATCGCCTACTGGCCGCTGATGGAGATGGTGCGTCAGGCCACCGGGCTGACCGCCGACGAGAGCGCTCCGGACGGCCGGCGCCGGCTGCGCGAGCTGCTCGACGGCGTCGGCCAGGCCGCCGAGATCGTCGAGGCGCTCGCCCCGCTGGTGGGTACTCGGCGGCGCCGAGCAGGGCCCGCAGGAGAGCTTCTGGGCGGCCCAGTCGTTCTTCCAGGCGCTGGCCGCGCACCGGCCGCTGATCCTGTGGTTCGACGACGTGCACTGGGCCGAGCCGGCGCTGCTCGACCTGATCGAGAACATCGCCGGCTGGTCCCGTGACGCGCCGATCATGCTGCTCTGCCTGGCTCGCCAGGAGCTGCTGGAGGACCGCCGCGGCTGGGGCGGCGGCAAGTTCAACACCACCTCGATGCTGCTCGCGCCGCTGACGGAGGCCCGCTGCCAGCGCCTGATCCGCAGCCTCATGGGCTCCGACGACCTCGACCCGGCGCTGGTCACCCGAATCACCACCTCCGCCGCAGGCAACCCGCTGTTCGTCGAGCAGATGGTCGCCGCCCTCGTCGACGACGGGCGGCTGCGCCGCGAGGGCACCCGCTGGATCACCACCGGCAGCCTGCGCAACGTGACGGTGCCGCCGACGATCTCCGCGCTGCTCGCCGCCCGGCTCGACCGGCTCGACCCGCCCGAACGCCGCGTCCTCGAACGCGCGGCCGTCGTCGGGGAACGCTTCTACCTCGACGCCGTCATCGACCTGTCCGACCCGGCCGAGCAGTCGATGGTGGCCGCGCACTGCCTGAACCTGGTCCGCAAGGAGCTGGTCCACCCCGACCGCTCCGACCTGCCGGGCGTGGAGACGTTCCGGTTCCTGCACGTGCTGCTGCGCGACTGCGCCTACGAGTCCACCTCGAAGCGGCGCCGGGCCGACCTGCACCAGCAGTTCGCCTACTGGCTACAGGCCCGCCTCGTCGGCGGTCCGGGCGAGCACGACGAGCTCGTCGGCTACCACCTGGAGCAGGCGTTCCGCTACCGGGTGGAGATCGGCCAGCGCGACGCGGAGACCGTCGAGCTGGGCCGGTCCGCGGCGACCTGCCTCATCGAGGCCGCCGACCGGGTGCGCCAGGGCGACGAGACGAGCGCGGCCCAGCTGCTCAAGCGGGCCATCACCCTGCTGCCCGAGACCGACCCGCTGCGGCTGCGCGCCGAGATCGACCTCGGCTGGGCGCTGTACTCCTTCTGCCGCTTCACCGACGCCGAGCGCATCCTGCGTCAGGTCACCGAGCGGGCCCGGCGCGCCGGCGAGGAGGGGCTGCGGGCGCACGCCCGGCTCGCCCACCTGCGGGTGTTGTTCTCCACCGACCCGGAGGGCCTGATCGCCACCACCCTGACCGAGGCCGCCGCGTCGCTGGCCAACTTCGTCCGTTCGGGCGACGACGTCGGGGCGGCGTTGGCCTGCCGCAGCCAGGCCAACGCCTACCTGGCCGCCGGCCAGCTCACCGCGGCCGAGCGGGCGATGGTGAACGCCGTGCGTCACGCCGAGGAGTCCGGCGTTCCGCGGGCCGCGCAGTCGCTGCGCCGCGAACTCACGTTGCTCATGAGCTGGGGGCCGCGGCCGGTCGCGGGCAGCCTGGCCCGCGCCGGCGAGGCCCTCGACGCGGCCGGGGACGACCGGGCCCTGCGCCGCGCCCTACTCGCCCAGCTCGCCGTCCTCACCGCGATGTCGGGTGATCTGGAGGGCGCGCGCATCCATCTCAAGGCCGCCGAGGAGATCGTCCACGACCTGCGGGCGCCGCGAGCCGACCCGTTCCACGGCGGGTTCGTCGTCGCCCGGGTGGTGCTTCTCGCCGATGAGCTGACCGTCGCCGAGCGGGAGCTGCGCCGCAGCTGCCGAGCCCTGTCCCGGATGGGGGAACGGGCGCTGCTGGCCAACCGCGCCGCTGCGCTGGCCGACGTACGCTGGTGCGCCTCGGCAAGGTGGACGACGCCGGCAAGTACGTCACCCGCTGCCGGGACGCCGCCGCCGACCAGCTACCCGCCCAGGCCGGCTGGTGCGGGGTGCACGCCAGGCTGCTGTCCCTGCGCGGCCGGGGCGCGGAGGCGCTGAGCTTCGCCGACACCGCCGTCGACCTCACCAGGCGCACCGAC
Source organism: Candidatus Frankia alpina (assembly GCF_902806485.1). Lineage (GTDB taxonomy): Bacteria > Actinomycetota > Actinomycetes > Frankiales > Frankiaceae > Frankia > Frankia alpina. The sequence goes on from NZ_CADCWT010000033.1 coordinate 29,544, forward strand.
GACGTCGACGGGCAGGGCCACGCGCTGCTGTCCCGAGCGGAGGTGCTGTACCGGGCCGGGCGCAAGGACGACGCCGCGGAGAGCATGGAGGCCGGCATCACCCGGTACCTGCACCGCGGCAACGTCGCCGCGGCGAACCTCGGCCGACGGCTGTTCGAGCCCCTGGACCGGCCCCCGTCGCTGTCCGGCTGAGGTCGCTGTCCGGCTGAGGTCGCAGCTCAGCGCAGCAGTCCGCGCAGCCGGGCCTGCTCCTGCAACCAGTGCAGCTCCTGGGCCCACAGCCGCAGCCGCTCGACCGCGGCGAGCTGCCGGGCGAGTGCCTCGGCGACGGGCGGCCGGCTCAGCGCCTCGACCCCGGACGGCGACCACTGCCAGTGGGCCTCTTCCTCGCAGGCCCGCCGGTAGGCGGCGCGGCGCAGGACGATCTCGGCGAGGGCGTAGTCGACCTGCTCGGTGAGCAGGTGGAGTCGCGCCAGCAGGTCCGCATCACCGACCAGGGGACGGCCGCTGTAGGCGGGCAACGGTACGGGCCGCACAGACATATTGCTCGAAGCGTACGAGCGAACCGCCCGCGGGAACAGTACCGGGGGTGGACAGATCGGTGACCTTCCACCCCGTCCTGGGGGATACCCGGGCCGGGTGAGATGGGCGCTGGAGATGTGAGCAACCGGAGTCGGGGGGAAGGCATACGGTACGGCGCCGGCGGCGTCGATCGGATCTGTAAGTCGCCCCTGGGGGTCTTTCGGTGAGTCTCACACCACCCGTCCTGCTGATGGTGCTTGGATTTCCGCTTCTCGTCATGGCTGGAATGCTGATGATGAGCGGGATCGAGAAAAGGCTGATCGGTTCACGCAGTCTGCTGTCCCGGGTGGCCGAGGAGGGCGCTGGTGGCGGGAACCCGCCGCATCCGGCACTTGCGGGCCCCTTCCGGGT